>CAZSYV010000052.1:0-18731 GCA_964610955.1 uncultured Klebsiella sp.
AGAACGATCGACAGCTGATTCTCCTGCTCAAAGATGCGCGGCGTCTTGTTGGGGCCTTCCCTTATTTCCACATCACCACAAGCGACGTTGTTGGTACTGCTGACGTCGCTCACGAATAATCTTATCCCTCTCCTCTAGTGACACTCGTGCTGTGGTCTTCGGTAGAGCTCTTTCCAACTCTATAAATGACACCTTTCGAATGGTTGGCATAGGAGTCGAGTCGCAATCCGTCCACCGTCCTTGCACCACGCCAACCGGGTAGCCAGCAGTATCAAGCCAATTTTTGACTCCTGGATCCTTTGCCGAAATTACAACTCGAAGTCGATTATCCGGGTCGACATGCCATTGAGAACCATTAAGGCTACTATGATTGTTATACCAGTCCGTTGTTTCAAAAATCTCATTTGTGAGAATCAAAGATGAATAAACACACTCTCTCGGTATGGATGTCTCAAGTATCAATGCCTCGGTGTCCTTAATGTCATATGCTCCTTCATAATAAAACTGCCCAAAGAGTCCGCCAAAATTCGCAGTTACATCCCAAATTTTTAATTTATTGACGAACCCCTCCCGTCGCAGTTGCTCGACGTGCCCGATCAGTAGCAACGCTGCCTTCTCAATACTGTCAGGCACCCTCATTAGTCGATCGCGCAATTGCTCAGCTGGAGGGCGTGGCCGATTTGGCGGTACGTCAACTCGTTCAATTGCGATCGTCGGGTCCACCTCAGCTGCCCAATCGTAAGCCATGGACCGCAAAAGTAGCTGAGTTACTTCCGGATCCAGCTTCCACCACGTTCCTTTATAGCCTCTCGGTCGTTCCGGAGACAAAATCACCTCAAAGTTGCCCTCCCCGTCAGTAGGTAGCTCTTTGAGATCGTAGTATTCCCTAGCATGAATACTTTCGCCTGCTGCCCATGGTGCGAATGCCCCAATTTTCGCAATACGAACAGAGCCTCTATTACCCCGAAGTCGATATGTTCCACCCGGGGTAATAAATGCCTCCCGATAGACGGTATCAGCGTTCGGTTGAAAAAAGTTATAAATTAAGTTTATCTGCGGTACGAACATTGGGTGATCACCGTCTGGTCCCGCCGCGATCATCGCCTGGCCCGATATAGTCGCCAGCATCAACCGGCCTATCTCTTGCTGAATCTGAGGATCATTACGCAAATGTTCAGGAAGTTTCGATAGCATCTTCTCCGGCAGTCCCTGAATGCTATCTACAAAAACGGACCAGCCATCGACTCTTGCATCTGGTGCTTGCGTCTTGCTTTGTACGGTTACTTGCGCGCCTTCGACTGCGCATGCCGTGGACCCGCAAAATATCGCTGTTACGAAACTAATTACCGCTGCGCACATACGAGTTTGTTGTGGCCCCATCATACATTCTCCTTTACATTGTAGTCGTGCAATGAAATGTTAGACCGTGTTTCCTTCTATCTTTTCTGCTGTGATTCAACTCATGCTCACGTGGTACCTTACGTCGTCCCCCTGGGTTACGGCTGCGATTATTCGGCAGTCGTTACATGGTGGTCACCACGTGTAACTGGCAGAGGCACCATACGTTCTCGGTGTCATCCAGCTTGCGTTGCGAAAGTAACTAAAGTCGATCAGGTTGGTCATTTTGTCTTCATCGGTAAGATTGCGTACCCAGAATGCCAGCTCGATTGCTCCCTTGTCGCCAATCGGAATGTCGGTGAGTGTCAGTCGCGCGTTTACAAGTGCAACTGATGGAAGCCTGTTGTACGCCGCTAAGCTGCCAGCGCCTGCGTCAGCCGCAGTGAGTGACTTATTAGCAGGTGTAATATAGAGCGAGTCTGTGTAGGTGTAATCAATGCTTCCCTTGAGTGTGCCCCACGGCGTTACTGCAAGGCGGCCGTCAATATTGAAGTTGGCCGTATATTTGGGAGCAAATGGGAACACTCGATTACCAGCAGTGTTAATGAGTTCAGCTGTGGACACACCAGCCAGAGCCGCCGTAGCCGCATTCCGTGGATAGTCCATATACTCATCAAATTCTGCGTGGAGGTAGCCAAGCGAAAATTGAAGCCTCCATCCGTCAACGGGGACATATGCCCCCTCAAGTTCGAACCCCCGGGTCGTCGCCTCACCCGCGTTAAAGCTTATCGACGAGGTAGTGCCCGGTAGGAGGCGGGTGAGCTGCATGTCCGTCGTGCGGTTCTCGAACAGAGCAGCATTAAGTTGCATTTTGTCATCGAAGAAGATCGACTTAATTCCCAGTTCAACCATCGTCGTTTTTTCTGGTCCGTAAGGAGTCGAAACTCCCTGTACGGAGGTGGCTTCTCCGGAGAAGCCACCACTGCGAAAGCCCTTCGCGTAGCGCGCGTACGCATTCACGTTTGGTGTAACCTGATATGCAATGCTTATAGATGGGGTCGTAGCACTAAAAGATGCGCTTGCGTGAGTCCACGGTACGGCCCAAGCGATAATCGGCCCGAGAAAACCGTTCGTCAGATACTGCCCTGCGTCGTTGCTTCGCGTCTCACGGGTGCCGCGAAGGCCTGCAGTTAGGACGAGCTGATCGGTTATATCGTAATCTAATTGCCCAAACCATGCGCGGCTTTTGGTCTTGACTTTGTACATATTGACCCGATATTGGGCGCCTATCGGTGCCATGGCAGTACTGGGGCCGCCGTCTGTTGAGCCATTCTCCTCGAATTGGAAATAGCCGACGATGTAATGGAACCGTTCCGTACTACCAATCCATTGAACCTCATGGGAGTTAGTCTTCAGGTCGGTTTCTCTCCTGCTGTAGAGGATGCGTTGGGGGGTGCCGTCTTGATCGAGGCGATCTCTATATTCCATTCTGCGGTGCGATCCGATGTATTTCAGAGTATTTCTGTCGTCGATCTCGTACGTGACGGATGCGGCATAGCCGTCGTTATTTAGCTTCTGCCACAGGGGAGCGTTGTGGTCGGTACTGATATGCGTAGGCCGTGATTTTCTTGCTAGGGGTGACATTTGCGACGCAGCGTTGACCAGGAATGTACCTGCCTCGCCAGGGAGCAGTGCTCCCAGCCCCGCCAGAGTCCCATTTGTTCCTGATAGTGCAAAAAGACTCTGTGGTGTTGGATGTTGGTCGATGTCGGTATGATCGTACGAGAAATCGACCTTCAGGTCATCTTGAATCTCAAGAAGGGTGCTCAAGCGGAGCGCCTGCTTATTCGCATCACCCATCGCAGGGCCAGACGAGTTTTTCATCCAGCCGTCGGACTTCTCATTTCTAAACCCGAAGTTAACGCTTGCAACGCCTAAACGCGGCAAATCGACAGAAATGCGTTCTATATGGTGACCGTAGTTGCCGAAGTCTAGACTCGCCGAACCTCCAAACTCACCGGAAGGCTTGCGTGTTATAAAATTGATGGCACCCGCAATTGTGTTTCGACCAAACAAACTGCCCTGTGGGCCCCGTAGAACCTCAACGCGCTCCAAGTCCAGAAGCTCAAGCAGATTTCCCTGTGCCTTCGCAATATAGACGCCGTCCACGTACATTCCCACTGCTGGATCCACGTAAATAGCAGGTTGGGTCGTTGCGCTACCTCGAATCGAGATCTGGGAAATTAATCCACTACCGGGAGACTTGCTAACCTGCAAATTAGGTGCAAGCGCGCTTAAGTCTGCAGCAGACTCGATGCCGCGTGTCTTGAGTTGTGGTCCGGAGATTGCTGTGATCGAAAGCGGTACCTGTTGAAGGTTTTGTTCCCGCTTCTGCGCCGTGACGATGATCTCGTCCAGCACTGCCGGCTGGACCGGTTCGGCTCCGTGGGCCATTCCCGCGGATACGCCGATACCGGCCGCGAGTACGGAGGACAGCACCTTTTTGTGTTTGCGTGGTTTGCAGTTGTCGTTTCGCATGAACCAGAATCCCCTCGTTTGTCTTGATATTTTCAGAGTGGTGTCTGTTTCCGTGCTCAGCGTTGCTTCGAGGCAGGTGCCGGCAATCAGGGCTTCGATTCCGTCCTTTGCGGTGTATCTGCCGGAGATCCCCTTCAGCTGCACTGTCGACACGGCCTCGTACGGAAACAGCAGCTGGATGTTTGCCTGCCTCGCGAACAGCACGAGTGCCTTGCTGGCAGGGGAGGGCGGGACATCGAAATCGAATTCGGGGTCCGCACCGCTCGCCTTGGCCATATCCAGCATCATCAGAACCGATGTCAGCAGGAGCACGCCCAGCGGACTGATGCGATGCCTTGCCGGTTGTGCCAGGCGGTCGCGGGTCGTGGTGCTTGCGCCTCGCCTTGCGATCGGGTCTGAAGGAGGAGACAGCTCGGGCATGAAAATCCGCCATCCACGCTGAAAATTGTTTTTGACGGGAGGCATGATCTGCCTCGGGAAGGGAGATGTCAGCGGCCTTCGCTGGCAGGAGCCGGGGCAGAGGAAAGCACGATCAGGTCCTCGGCGATCCGGCGGTGCTTGATTCCGAAGCCCGTGTCCAGGGCATCGAGGAAGGGTTCTATCGCGCCGACATCGAAATATCCCCCGATCCGGATCTGCGCGATGCGCGGGTCGACGATCTCCAGCCGCTGGTTCGTGTAGCGTTCGATCTCCTTGATGACCTCGCCGAGCGTCTGTCCGTCGAAGGCCCATTTGCCTCCTTTCCACGCCACCCGCTGATCGATCTGGGCGTCCGGCAGATAGCGCGGATTCTCCACACGCCTGGCATAGCGGGTCGCGCCACGGGCGCGCAGGGTCAACGCATCCGGGTGGCTGCGTTCGGGGTGCGCCGTGCTGACACTGACGGTGCCTTCGATTACCGTCACCTCCACCGCCTGGTCGACGATACGCACGTTGAAACCGGTGCCGATGGCGCGCACCGCGCCGTTGCCGGCATAGACGACGAAAGGAACGCGTGGATTCGGCGCAACCTTGAAGTAGGCCTCCCCGGTGTTCAGGTACACCGAGCGCTGCCGGGCGTCGATGCGCACGCGCACCTCGCTGCGTGTATTGAGCGTGAGCGTCGAGCCGTCCGCGAGCTCTACCCGGGACTGCTCACCCGTTCGGGTCTGATAAACCTTCTCGGCAACTGCATGGTTGCGTCCGAGCCAGGACAGGGCATCCGGCTGCAGCGCGATCAGCAGGCCGCCGAGCAGCACGACGACGAGACCGAAGGCGCTGGCGAGCTGCGGCGGTCGGAGCCATCCACTGTGCGGAGATCGTGGCTGCGGCTGCTCCTGATGCAGGGGAACGAGCTCCGCCAGCAGCTCCAGGCAATCCATCTGGCTCCAGACCTTCGCGATCCGTTCGAAGGCGGCCGCGTGGCGTGGGCTGCCGGCGAGCCAGGCGCGCAGATGTCCTTTTTCTTCCCCGGAGAGTTCGCCACCATCGACGCGTACCACCCAGGCAGTCGCCTCTTCCTCGATACGGCTTCGCTCGTGGATCGGGATGACGTTCCTCATTGCGGTCCCTTCAGCCTGGACGGTGGTCTGACCCATCGGTCACCCTGGTCTGCCTGCATCGCCGCCATATCCTGGGCACAGCGGCGCAGCGCCTTGGCAAGATGCTTCTCGACCGTACTGATGGCGAGGCCAAGGCGCGCAGCCACTTCCCGCTGCGACAGTCCGTGCACCTTGCGAAGTACCAGCACCTGGCGGCATTGCGGTGGCAGGGATGCTGCCACTCGGCAGAACAGCTCGAACTGCCGTTGCGCCATTACGCGGTCCTCGGGGCCGGGTTCCGTCTCGTCCATGACATCCGGCGAGGCGGAATCCTCCAGCGTGCGCTCGGCCTGATTGAACTTTCGTGCCCTGAGGTTGAACGCCAGGTTGCGTGCCGTGCGGTAGAGATACGATGGCGGGTAGTGGATCTCGCCTTTTGCCGCGGCCTCGAGCACCCGCGTGAAACTCTCCTGCACCACGTCCTCGGCGTCCTCCCGGCGCCGCAGGTAGCGTCCGAGGTAGTGCCGCAGGCGTGTGCGCAATCTGCCGATTTCGGAGTCGTCGAACATGGTCTGGCCGCGCTGGTCGATCGTTATGGCAGCAATGTAGCACCATTCCCGCACCGGCAATCCGCATGGCCCGCGGCGCAGGCGGTCGGTGACGGTCCCGGCGGCGCGACGGATCCGCTTCAGCGCGCCTCGCCGAGGCAGGCGTCGAGCCATTCGATCCAGTGCATGACCGGCGTCTCGGTGGCGGCCTGCAGGTGCGCGATGCAGCCCACGTTTGCCGACAGGATGAGCTCGGGTTGTACCGCGTCGAGATTGGCGAGCTTGCGATCGCGCAGCGCCTGTGCGATCGCCGGTTGGGTCAATGAATAGCTGCCGGCCGCGCCGCAGCACAGGTGCGCCTCGTCGTGACCGAGCAGATCGCAGCCGAGTGCGGTGAGCATCGCCTCGACCGTGCCGGTGATCTTCTGTCCGTGCTGCAGGCTGCACGGGGCCTGAAACACCACGCGTGGGCCGGGGATGGGTTCCCGCTTTCGCGGGAATGACGGAGTTGCCTGAAACACCTTGCGTGGGCCGGGGATGGGGTCGCGCTTTCGCGGGAATGACGGAGTTGCCTGGAACACCCTGCGTGGGCTGGGGATGGGTTCCCGCTTTCGCGGGAATGACGGAGTTGCCTGGAACACCCTGCGTGGGTCGGGGATGGGTTCCCGCTTTCGCGGGAATGACGGAGTTGCCTGGAACACCCTGCGCGGGCCGGGGATGGGTTCCTGCTTTCGCGGGAATGACGGAGTTGCCTGGGACACCACGCGCGGGCCGGGGGCCGCGAGCGTGATCGCGCTCTCTGCCAGCAGTGCGGGAAGTACCTCGCAGAGGTCCTTCGTCAGTGCGCTCACCCGCAGTGCCTGTGCGGCGTAGTCCGGGTCGTTGCGCAGCAGGTGGGCGTATTCCCGCACATGGGCGCCGCAGCCGCTTGCGTTCATCAGGATCGCCTCGCTTCCCGAGTCGAGATACGGCAGCCAGGCGTCGATGTTGCGCCGTGCCATCTGCAGCGAGCGCTCGGGGTCATCGAGCTGGTGGTGCAGGGCACCGCAGCAGCCGGCCTCCGGTGCGACGATCGTCTGGATGCCAAACGCATCGAGTACGCGTGCCGTGGCGGCATCGATGTTCGGCAGCATCGCCGGCTGCACGCAGCCGCGGAGCAGCAGCATTTGCCGTGCATGGCTGCGCGCTGGCCAGGCACCGGCATTCTGCGTGGGTGGGATCTTTTCCCGCAGTGCAGCAGGCAGCAGGGGGCGCAGTGCCTGCCCAAGCTTCAGCGCGGGCGCGAAGGCGCGACTCATCAGCGTGTGGCGCAGTGCGGCACGCGCCAGTGTCTGGGCTGGTGGGCGGCTGGTCTGTTCGGCAACCACACGCCGGCCGATGTCGAGCAGACGCCCGTACTCGACTCCCGACGGGCAGGTCGTCTCGCAGCCAAGGCAACCCAGGCAGCGGTCGAGGTGCAGCTGTGTCGATGCGCTCGGCGTAGCGCCTTCGAGCACCTGCTTCATCAAGTAGATGCGCCCGCGCGGACCGTCGAGCTCATCGCCACACAGCTGGTAGGTCGGGCAGGTTGCGTTGCAGAAGCCGCAGTGCACGCACCTGCCGATGATTCCTGCGGCTTCCTCACCGTCGGGTGTGTCCCTGATGAAATCGGCCAGATTCGTCTGCATGTTCAGAAGTCCGGGTACATGCGGCCGGGGTTCAGGATGCCGGCCGGGTCGAATTCGGCCTTCAGGCGCCGGTGAATCGCCATGACCGGTGCGCTGAGTGGTGTGAACACGCCCTCCCTCCGATCGCCGCCACGAAAGAGCGTTGCGTGCCCGCCAAGTGCCTGTGCGCGTTTGCGGATCTCGGCTGCCGGCAGTTGCGAGTGCAGCCAGCGCTGTGCGCCGCCCCATTCGGTCAGCCTTGCGCCTTCCAGCCCGACCGCTGCAGCGCTCGAAGGCAGGCCGAGCCGCCAGAGTGGCGCCTTCGTGGCGAAAAACGGGTCGCTGTGTTCGCGCAGGCCCTGCCAGAAAGCAGCCCCGCTCTCCTCATCGAGGCGCTCGCCGCCAAGCCGGGCGCAGGCGGACTCGACGCCCGGGCGCGAACCCGACAGGCGGATGTGCAGGATCCCGGCGCCCGCGTCGCCACCATCGCGCCAGGCGCTTGCCGAGATCGGCAGCGGCTGTCCGCCCAGTTCGTTCATGTGCCGCAGTGCCGCAGCTTCGTCCATTTCGAAGCGAAGCGTTGCCTCCAGCTCCGGCTTCGGCAGCACCTTCAGCGACACCTCGAGGATCACGCCGAGCGTCCCCAGGCTGCCGGCGAGCAGTCGCGACACATCGTAGCCGGCGACGTTCTTCATCGCGGTGCCACCGAAACGCAGGACTTCCGCGCGGCCGGAGAGCAGCTTCACACCGAGCACGAAGTCGCGCAGCGCACCCGCGGCGGCGCGTCGCGGCCCGGACAGCCCTGCAGCAACACAGCCGCCAAGCGTTGCGTTCGCGCCGAAGTGCGGCGGCTCGAATGCCAGCATCTGCCCGCTTGCCTCCAGAACCTCCTCCAGTTCGACCAGCGGCGTGCCGGCGCGCGCCGTGATCACCAGCTCCGTTGGTTCATGGGCGACGATGCCGCGGTGGCTGCGCGGGTCGAGCAGTTCCCCGGCACCCGTGTTGCCATAGAAATCCTTGCTGCCGCCCGCGCGGATTCTCAGCGCTGTCCTGCTGCGCACGGCCTCGCGGATACGCTCCTGCAGCTTCGGAATACTGGTCTCCATCAGAAGCGCTCCAGTTCCGGGAAGGGCAGCCTGCCACCGATGACCTTCATCCGTCCGTACTCGGCGCAGCGGTGCAGCGTGGGGATCGCCTTGCCGGGATTGAGCAGCCCGGCGGGATCGAAGGCACGTTTCACACCGTGAAAGACCGCCAGCTCATGCGTGGTGAACTGTGTGCACATCTGGTTGATCTTCTCCAGCCCGACGCCGTGCTCGCCGGTGATGGTGCCGCCGAGCGCGACACTCAGCTCGAGGATCTCGATGCCGAATGCCTCGGCACGCCTCACCTCCTCGGGATCGGCATCGTTGAACAGGATCAGCGGATGCAGGTTGCCGTCACCGGCGTGAAAGACGTTCGGGCAGTGCAGGTCGTACTTGCGCTCCATGGCCTGGATCGCGCCGAGCATCTCGCCAAGGCGTTTGCGTGGGATCGTGCCGTCCATACAGTAGTAGGCGGGTGAAATGCGCCCTGCCGCGGGAAATGCCGCCTTGCGTCCCGCCCAGAACCGCAGCCGCTCGGCCTCGCTGTGTGATGTGGCGATGCGTGTGGCACCGGCCTGGTGCAACACGGCCGTGATCCCGGAAATCTCCGCCTCGACCTCCTCCGGCGTGCCATCGGCCTCGACCAGCAGGATTGCCGCGGCGTCCACGTCATAGCCGGCTTTCACGAAGGGTTCGACCATCCGCACAGCCGCCTGATCCATCATTTCGAGTCCCGCCGGGATCAGTCCGGCAGCGATGATCGCTGCGACGCCATGACCGGCGCTGCGTGCATCGGCGAAGCTCGCCATCACGCAGCGTGCAAGCTGTGCTCGGGGCAGGAGCTTGACCGTGACCTCGGTGATGACGGCCAGCATGCCTTCGGAGCCGATCAGCAGGGCCAGCAGGTCCAGCCCGGGCGCATCGAGTGCCTCCGAGCCGAACTCGACGGGCTCGCCCGTCATGGTCAGGCCGCGCACGCGCAGCACGTTGTGCACGGTAAGGCCGTATTTCAGGCAATGCACACCTCCGGCGTTCTCGGCCACGTTGCCGCCGATGGTGCAGGCAATCTGGCTGGAGGGATCCGGTGCGTAATACAGTCCGTATGGCTCTGCCGCCTCGGAGATCGCCAGATTGCGCACTCCCGGCTCGAGCGTTGCGGTGCGCGCCAGTGGATCGATCTGCAGTAGGCGGTTCAGCCTTGCGGTGGAGAGCAGTACCCCGTCGGGACGCGGCGTGGCGCCACCCGAGAGCCCGGTGCCGGCGCCGCGCGGTATCACCGGTGTGCCGTGCGCATGGCAGATGCGCAGGATCTGTCTGATCTGCTCCTGCGTCTGCGGCAGCGCTATGAGCATCGGCAGACTGCGCTGCAGGGTCAGCGCATCGCATTCCCAGGGGCGCGTGTCTTCCTCGCGATACAGCAGGCACGATTCGGGCAGTACCGTGCGCAGTGCCTGCAGCACGCGAAGCTGATGTTCGTGATCGATGAGGCTGATTGCCGCTCTCCGGGGGGTTCATGAGAGTGACGCTAGCATATCGGCTGGAGCCTGCAGAGGATGCTTTGATGGCTCGATTTCAGCCTGGCGGCACACATTGAGCCAATTCATCATGGTTTGTGAGCCAATCTGTGGTTGCTGCGCGTCGGTGGTGATTACAAACTGATATGCGCCTGATCAGGACAGGCCAAGAACTACATAAACAGCCGACACCAGGAGAGGTTCCCCCATGTTCAAGCCGCATACCCTTGCAGGACTCATCGGCAGTGCCGCGATATTCGGCGCGTTCTGCCTGGTTCCGGACGCTGTGGCACAGGGCAGCACATCGGGACACCGCTCGGGCGGGCTCGAAGAAATCACCGTTACGGCGCGCCGACAGGAAGAGTCGATGCAGCAGATTCCGGTGGCGGTCACCGCTCTGTCCGGCAACCTGCTCGACAAGCTGAATGTGCAGGATGCCACCAAGCTTGGCCAGCTCGCACCGAACCTGATGATCACGCAGCAGACCAGCAGCCTGAACGCTGCACAGGTCTACATGCGCGGTATCGGTCAGAACGAACCTGCGGCAAATGCCGAGGCCGGCGTTGGCATCTACCTCGACGGTGTCTACATCGCCCGCACGGCCGGCGCACTCTTCGACCTGGTCGATCTCGAGCGCATCGAGGTGCTGCGCGGCCCGCAGGGAACGCTGTTCGGGCGCAATACCACCGGTGGTGCCGTGCAGTTGATCAGCAAGAAGCCGACCGATGAATTCGGTGCCGACCTGAAGGCCGGCTACGGCCGCTTCAATGACTGGTATGCGCGGGCGCGTGTCGATACCGGTCTGCTCGGGAACTCGGGAATCAAGGCAACGGTTGCCTATATGCACCGTGAGCGCGATGGCTACTTCAACAACCGCCTTGCCAGCAGCAAGGATGATCCCGGTTCACTGAAGAACGATTCGATCTGGGTGGGCCTGCACGGTGATTTTGGCGAAAGGCTCAGTGCCGACCTGACCTTCGATTACGGCAAGCGCGAGGGCTCGCCGGTGTTCTTCCAGATGGTCGCCGCGACCGACGATGTACGCAACTATTACGGCCAGTCGCCACTCTATGGCGGGGCGCCGTTCACGATCACCCGCAAGCGGCTGAACAGCGGCGAGCAGGAGTCGTGGGATGGGCGCTTCCACAGTGAAGGCGAGGTGACCGGCAGCGCACTCACGCTGGAGTACGCGCTGAGCGATGCGCTGTCGCTGAAATCGATCACTGCCTACCGCACCTTCGAGCAGGACACGATCTGCAGCCTGACCGGCAACGGCACCATGCGTGGCTTCGTGCTCGACCCGGTCACCTACGACCCGATCGGCATCGAGGATCTGAACGGGCCGTACAACTGCAACAACGCGCCGCAGAACCAGCACCAGTTCTCGCAGGAGCTGCAGGTCCTTGGCAGCACCGAGCGCTGGAAGTACGTCGCCGGGCTGTTCTACTTCAAGGAGGACGCCGATGAGTACAACCGTCAGCGCATCACCTTCGTGCTGCCGGGGGGGGATGCAGGCATGAACCTCTTTCCTGTGTCTGCCTTTGGCGGGGCGACGAAGTCGAAGGCGGCCTTCGGTCAGCTGAGCTATCGTCCGATGATCCTCGATGACAAGCTCGAAGTCTCGGTCGGCGCACGCTACACAGAGGACGAGAAGAGCTTCCGTTCGATCAACTTTGCGCAACGACCCAGCAAGGATTTCAGCAACACCTCCTGGTTGCTGTCGGCCAACTACCAGTTCACCGATGACGTGATGGGCTTTGCGCGCGTATCGACCGGGTACAAGGCTGGTGGCTTCTCTCCGCGAGCAGCGATCCCCTCGGCCTTCGGTGCCGAGGAGGCCACTGCCTATGAGGCTGGCCTGAAGACCGAGTGGTTCGACAACCGGGTGCGTGCCAACCTGGCGCTCTATCACACGATCTACGACGACCTGCAGATCTCACAGTTCCTTGCGAACACTTCGGGCTCGAGTGCGGTCATTGTCAACGCCGGCAAGGCGACGATCCAGGGTTTCGAGCTCGAGCTGGCGGCTGCGGTGACCGATGCCCTCACCCTGACCGGCATGTGGGGCTATACCGATCCCGAATACGACAAGTACATGTATCGCGACCCGGTGAGCAACCAGCTGATCGATGTCTCGGACAAGGCACGGTTCGGGCAGGTGACCAAGAGCAACTGGAGCATCGGCGCGGAGTACACCTTCCAGCCGCTGTCCTTTGGTGAGCTGAGCATGCGCCTCGACTATGCGCAGAGCTCGAAGCGCGACATGTTCCCGCTCGACTGGGAAACACCGTTTCACAAGGAAATCAGCGACCCGGGCCGCAAGAACCTCAGCGCCCGCGTTTCGCTCGGGAACATGCAGCTCGGCAATGGAGGCGTATGGGAGGTGGGCGTCTGGGGTGACAACCTGACGAACCATGACAACGTCGGTGATGGGATCGACTTCGGGCAGCTCGGTTTTGCGGGCAAGTACTGGCTCGAGCCGCGCCGCTACGGTATCGATGCCAAGGTGACGTTCTGATGTGGCGCCTGCGGGCGCGCGGTGGCCATCGAGGCCGGCAACAGGGAGGCACCCGTGATGCGTCTTGAAAAGCAGATTGCAATCGTCACTGGCGCAGGAGGCGCGGGTGGCATCGGTGAGGCGATCGCCCGACGGTTCGTGGCCGAGGGCGCAACGGTCATCGCCTCGGACATCGACGAGGACCGGGCCCGGAGCGTTGCGAAGACGCTGGGCCCGAACGCCGTTCCCCGGGTCTGCGACGTGACCTCATCGGCGCAGGTCGATGCCCTGGTCGATGAAACGGTGAACAGTTTCGGGCGGCTCGACATCCTGGTGAACAACGTCGGCTACACCCTGCCGGGCTTCCTTCGTGATCTCGATGACGAGACCTGGCACCAGCTCGTGAACGTGTGTCTGTCCTCGACTTTCTATGGCATCCGGGCAGCGCTTCGCCCGATGCGCAGACAGAAGAGCGGGTCGATCATCAATATCAGCTCGGCAGCAGGCGTTGGCGGGGCACCCGGGCTTGGTGCCTACGGCGCGGCGAAGGCGGGTGTGATCAGCCTGACCCAGACCGCCGCGCTGGAGAACTTCAAGGCGGGAGTGCGTGTCAACTGCGTACTGCCGAACGCGGCGACCAAGGCGCTGACCGAGTGGTTCGATGCAACACCCAGCGGCCGCAAGACGCGTGCAGCGATCGAGGCCTACTCGCGATGTGGATCGCCGGATGAGATCGCGGCGGGAGTGCTGTTTCTCGCCAGTGCAGACAGCGCCTACGTGAACGGTGCCGTCCTGCCGGTCGATGGTGGGCTGTCGGCACGCCAGGCCTGTGTCGATGCCGAGATAGAGTGAGACGGGCGGCGTCCGCCGCTGCCATGCAACAGTGGGGCAAGGGTATGGCAACGCGATTCCAGGAGCAGATACCCGATCCGGACAGGCAGCAGGCGCGCCCGGGACGGGTGCATCCGCTGTGGCGGCTGCTCGCCGGCGTGCTGGGAATCGTCGGCGCCGTGCTTTGTGTAGGTGGGCTCCGGCTGCTCGTTCTCGGCGGCTCGCCCTACTATCTGGGCGCGGGCCTGGTACACCTGCTGGTGGCTGTGCAACTCTGGCGCGGACACCGCTCCGGCATCTGGGTGTATGGCCTGTATTTCATCGCAACCGTCGTCTGGGCGCTCACCGAAGTCGATTCCGAATTCTGGCTGCTGTTGCCCCGGCTTGGCATGCCGCTCGGCTTCCTGATGCTGATGCTGCTGCCGTGGCTGCGCAGGCATGCGTTCGTGTCGGTTGCCGGTATCGCCGTGGTGCTGGTGTTTGCGGCCCTGATGCTCCGCAGCACCAGTGAGGGTACTTCGATCACCGTCACGGCGGACGCCTCGGGGCCCGTCCCCGACTGGTCCGACTACGGCGGCAACAAGGCCGGTACGCGTTTTTCGTCGGCCACACAGATCAATCTGCAGAACATCTCCGAACTGAAGCTCGCCTGGAGCTATCGCAGCGGCGACCTGCCGGGAAGCCGTCCGGGGGACTTCGCCCCGCAGATGTTCGAGGCCACACCGCTGCAGATCGGCGACACGCTGTACCTGTGCACACCGCGCAACATCGTGATCGCCCTCGATGCAGACACCGGCGCCGAGCGCTGGCGCCATGACCCCGGGGTCGATACCACGGGCGTCTACACACTGGCATGCCGGGGAGTCGCCTACCACCGGATGAGCGATCACGGTGCACAGGCCTGCGTGGCCCGCATCCTGCTGGCCACGCTCGATGGCCGCATGATCGCGCTCGATGCGCAAAGCGGCGAGAGGTGTGCGGATTTCGGCAACAACGGCGAAGTCTCGCTGCGCACGGGGCTCGGTCAGGTGAAGGGAGGCTTTCACTTCACGACCTCGCCGGCAACCGTCATCGGTAACGTTGCGGTGGTCGGCAGCTTCGTGCTGGACAATATGGCGGTGGACGAGCCCTCGGGCGTGGTGCGTGCCTTCGATGTGACGAGTGGCAGGCAGCTGTGGAGCTGGGACGCGGGGCGCAAGGACCCCAATGCCGAGCCTGGCCCCGGCGAGACCTATGTGCGCGGTTCGCCGAACGCCTGGAGCCTGTTCAGCGCAGACGAGCAGCTCGGGCTGGTCTACATTCCGACGGGCAATCCGTCTCCCGACTACTACGGTGCGCAGCGCAGCCCCGAGATGGAGCGCTACGGCAGTTCGGTGGTGGCACTCGATGTGGCCACGGGCAGGCTGCGCTGGTCCTTCCAGACCGTGCATCACGATCTGTGGGACTACGATGTCGCATCCCAGCCGGTGCTCGTCGATCTGCCGGTGGATGGCAAGACCGTTCCAGCGCTGTTCCAGGCGACCAAGCAGGGTGAGATCTTCGTCCTCGATCGCAGGGACGGCACTCCGATCGGTCCCGTCGAGGAGCAACCCTTCCCGGCCGGCGACGTCCCGGGCGAGCGCTACTCGCCGACCCAGCCGGTCTCGCTCGCCCTGCCGAGCCTGGTGCCCCCCGCGATACGTGAGGTGGATATGTGGGGCGGCACCCTGATCGATCAGATGTGGTGTCGGATCGAGTATCACAAGCTGCGCTATCTGGGACGTTTCACACCGCCGTCCACCCAGAGGAGCCTGGTCTTTCCGGGCAACAATGGCTTCATGAACTGGGGCAGTCTGGCGATCGACCCGGCACACGGCATCCTGGTCGTGCCGACTTCCTATATGGCAGCGACGGTGCAACTCATCCCGCGGGCACAGGCGCCGGCTTCGGATGGCATCGTGATCGATGGTACGGCAGCGATCTCGCCGATGAGCGGTACGCCCTACGCGGTGCGTACCGAACGCCCCTTCGGCTCGCCCTTCGGCGTGCCGTGCAACGCACCGCCCTGGGGCAGGTTGACGGCGATCGACTACAGAAACCGGCGCATTCTCTGGAATCGCCCGCTGGGGACTACCGAAGACCATGCGCCGCTGCGCATCCCGGTCCCCGGGGTCTTCAGCCAGGGCGGGCCACTGATCACCGCTGGCGGCCTGGTGTTCATCGGGGCTGCGATGGATGACTATCTGCGAGCCTTCGATCTCGGCAGCGGCAAGGAGGTCTGGAAGGCGAGGCTCCCCGCAGGTGGGCAGGCCACGCCGATGAGCTATGTTTCACCGCGTACCGGTCGGCAGTATGTGGTGATCGCCGCCGGTGGGCACCAGTTCATGCAGACGACGATCGGCGACTACGTGCTTGCCTACAGCGTCGGGGAAAATGTCGGTCGGCAGTGACTGCATGCGGGTGCAGCTGGGTTAGACTGCGCCGTAATACCCATCCGGTCGAGTCGTGTCCGCCCATGGAGCGTCCCGCCGCCACGCTGGCGTATGTGCCACCCGCAGCCCTGTTGCTGCGCAGCCTGCTGCACACCGTGCACGAGGTTGGCGGCGACGTTGAGGGGATCCTGCGTCGCGCAGGCATTCCTGACTATGACGTGGAGGGCGACTGCACGAATCCGCAGCTCGGTGACGAGCAGTTCGTGGCGCTCTTTGGCGAGTGTCTGAGCGTGCTCGAGCGCTGCGAGGCAAGACGTGTCGGGCGTCATGCCATGGGGCCGGCCGAGTTTCGCATGATGTGCTACTGCATGATCAGCAGTGCTTCGCTCGGCCAGGCAATCGAACGCGCCATCGATTTCCATCGACTCTTCGAGGGCCAGGCGGATGCCCTCTCGCTGCACATCGATCGATCGAGCGCCGTATTCTGCCTGCGCACGGCGTACGTGTTACGCGACGCGCACATGATTTTCGGCGTGCTGATGGGGCTGTCGAGCTTCGTGCGGCTCTTTGGCTGGCTGGTCGGCAAGGAGCTGGAGCCGCTGCAGGTGAGGGTCAGCTACGGCCAGGGGGCACTGGATCAGCACCTGGTGTCATGGCTGCTGCCGTGGGGTGTGGAGTACGGGGCAGAGGACAATACGCTCGGCTTTCCGGCACGGTATCTCGCGCTCCCCGTCGTGCGTGGTGCCGCCGAACTCGATAAGCTGCTCCACGGATTCCCTTTCGATCTCGGGGCGGGACGCATGGGCGCGGCGCCCCCTTCGGCCTGGGTACGCAAGATCTTCGCCATCGCGCTGGTGCAGCAGAGCAGGGTGCCCGATACGCTGCAGATCGCTCGCCAGCTGGGGCTGAGCCCGGCGACGCTGAAACGGCGCCTGAACGAGGAGGGCACCTCGGTGAGGCAGCTCAAGGAAAGCTGCCGCCATGAACTGGCACTCGACCTGCTGCAAAACCGCTCACTGACACTGGCCGAAATCGCCTCCCGGCTCGGCTTCAGTGACACCACCACGTTTTCGCGGGCCTTCAAGTCGTGGACGGGGCGGGTGCCTTCGACCATGCGCCGGAGCGTGCACAGACTCCAATCCTGAGTGTACTGGCTGTGCCGAACTCATTTGGCGGCACGGTGTGCACACCGCACACGATGCTCGCTCAGGGTGGCAGCACCTCGAAGGTGGCGGTGTAGTTCAGGCGTCGCGTGCTGGCCCTGGCATTGGTCGGCTTCTCGCCATCGAGTGCGGCGTTGAGCCAGTACAGCCCGGGCGCGGGCCAGCTCACGCTGAAGCGACCATCGGCATCGGTGCTCACGCTGATCTCGTCCTGCTGGTCCCGATAGCGTGTGCCGGCGGCGATCACCGTTACGGCAAGGTCCTTGGCGGGCTTGCCATCGACGAGGAAGCGGAATTCCGTCGTCTCGCCGGCAAACAGGTCGTTTGGTGAGCCGAGTGGCACCAGCTCGAGCCCATTCCCGCTGGGCCTGAGTGCCTTGTCGTTTGGCCTGCCGACGGTGACGAAGGTATTGACGCTGCCCTGCACCTGGCTGATCACGAGTTCCTTCGCATCGGCAGGAATCTCGTCGAGCCTCTCGGCGCTGCCGCGCCAGCGCTTCCTTTCGCCCTTGCCATCGAGATAGCTGGCGAACAGCCCCTCGTTCTCAACCGCGATGCGATAGGTGCCGGCCTGCAGCAGCTGCACATCGAAGGTGCTGCGCCATTTGCCCTGGTTGCGGTTCTCGGCCTTGACCGGCCTGCCGTCGGGGCCGGTGATCACGAGGTTGCCCAGATCCATGGCGTGGTGATTGAAGTTGAACAGATCGTTCGAGATGGCCGCATCGACCGTGACCCAGGCATCGGCTGGGTCGGATAGCACCGTCGTCGATGGCACCAGGAACATCTTGTGTGCGGAAGCGGTGGCAGGAATCACGACTGCCAGTGCAGCCGCAGCCAGTTGGCTCAGTACTTTCACCTTCATTCATATCTCCATGATGACAACGGAATACTGGACCGGAACGACGACGGTGCGCAAATCACGTCCCTCATGCGCTGCCTGTTCGTTCAGGGGGCCAAGTCGAGCTCCACCGCGCCGATCTCGCGCTCGCCCCGAGCTGACAGATGTTCCTGTGCCGCGGGTGGCCAGCTGAACGGCAGGCTGAGGATTTCCCGACCACCGACCTCGCGCACGACTTCGATCACGAGCCTGTAGCTGCCGCTCGCGAGGCCTGCGAGCGGGGCCCTGTCACTGGAAAGACTCAGCTGGTGTCGACCTGCCGGTCGCGTTGCAGCGCTTACCCCGTCGATCGGCAGGCTCTGCTCGCGGCCGCTGCGGCGCCACCACTGGCGCAGCTCGGTCAGCCACTTGCTGCCGGGTTCCGACTTGCCGGTCTGCGCGTCCTTGCCGTCCCGGATCTGGTACCAGGCGGCAAGGTCGGCAGCCACGCTGCGATCGGGGCGCTCGATCCACACGGCCACGTACGGGCGGTGGTATTCGGAGACCTGCTGCGCGGGTAGCTCGATGTTCAGCTGCAGGCTCGCGGCAAGCGCTGCCGGACTTGCGGCGCCCGCCAGCAGAAGCAGGCCCAGTGGAAGCAGGTAGAAGCAACGCATGGAGATCCTCATCGATGGATGAACAGGACTGCGCTCAGCACAGGCAGCACGAGGCCCATCGCCACCAGTGGCCAGGTCATCGGACGGTGACGGCCATGCAGCCAGAGCAGGCCGAGACCGGTCAGCGCAAACACCAGACAGGCGAG
>CAZSYV010000052.1:18831-20409 GCA_964610955.1 uncultured Klebsiella sp.
GTGTGGCAAGCCGGGCCCGCAGGGTCTCGGGCAGCTGCAGGTGGCGCGAAACGGTGTGTGGCTGGCCCGGAATCTGCGCAGCGTGATTGAGCGTGATGCCGGTGACGCTGAACAGAGCAAGCAGGAACAGGCTGATTGCCGCGCTGACCCAATGCCAGCCGTGCAGTGTCTTGAGCCAACGTGTGCGCGCACTCGTGCTCCTGCGCCGGGCGTTGCCGCCGGTTGCCTGTTCCATTCCCGTCCTTGCGCAACAGGCAACGACTCGCGGGCGCGGTCGTGCCTAGTGTAACTGAATGCGAATCGTTCGCACGCAAGGTAGCAGTGCTTTGCACGTGCGACAAGCTCGGAGTGCTGGTGAAATGCGCGGATCTTCCGCTCGACAGCTGCGCAAACCAGGCATCGGGTACCTGTTACCCGAATCGTGCTCTGAGAGTTCGAGTGCGATTTTTGGCGATGACCTGTCGGAATTGTTTACAACTCGTGTTTCGTCAAAACGAGACACGCATGCAAGATGTTGTAAGCAGTGTGGATTTTCTTTCGATGAAATACGGAATGAAATTTGCTTTGATATATCCACGAGTTCATTTGTGAGTTTCACATAGCAAATCGTTTCCACTGCGCTGCCCATGATGGGCATGACTCCGAGGGTGTGGAAGTTCTCTGGGGGGCACATGTATGAACGGGAAGAATCTTGCGCTGGGGGTTGCCGTCCTTCTCACGACCACGGCGCTGTCGGGTCAGCACGCCGAGGCGTCGATCTGCGAGACGGATGACATTTCATTGACGATTGGTGCGACGACCTGGTACGCATCATCCTGCACCGATGGCATCACCCAGGGGGGTGGGCCGAGTGTGGAGAGCGATGCGATCAACACAGGGCTCGGCACCAGCCTCACGTTCATCGCGAAGTCGGATAACGCCGCACCCGACACGGGTTCGCTGGATGGTATCCAGTTCACCGTGGATACCGATTCCGGCAGCTCGGGAGGCTGGACGCTCTCCTGGTCCGATACCAATGGCAGCGCGCTGACGAACCTGCCGGCGCAGATCGATTTGGCGATCGGAATCTTTGGTGGCAATAACGGTGCCGCCTATCTGTTCGATGACCTCGTGCTGCCCGCCGTTCCCGGCAGCGGCACCGGTACCTTCGCCATCACCTTCACGAACAAGGGTGGGAACAACCCAGCCATTTCGCACTTCAATCTGCTGGGGGGCAATCTGAGCACCATCACGCGAGAGGTCCCGGTACCGGAGCCGACCACGCTCGCCCTGCTCGGCTCGGCGCTGCTCGGCCTCTGGTATGTGCGTCGCCGGCAGTATTCCGGGTCCTGAGCAAATGCTGCTTTGGCCTATCGGGTCGGATGGTCGTCGATCACCATGTAACGCAGACCATCCACCGTCTCACCGGCATTCAGGCGCTCCTTGACGGCGGCGAGGTCCTGTTCGAATCCCGGCTCGTATTCAACAAGCTCGAGCATGAAACCCAGTTCGTCGAAGGTATCGAACTGAACCTGCTTCATGCCGCGGTAGCCGGTTCGCGATATCTCGTGCAGACCGCAGTCCAGTGCATGCTGCGCG
>CAZSYV010000053.1:0-19515 GCA_964610955.1 uncultured Klebsiella sp.
GTGTCGATGCCGTCGCGGCACGCACCGGCCTGCCATCGACGCTGATACGGTCGTGCTCGTCGACACGCTGCCCCAACGTGGCGGGCACGCCGTTCACGGCAACGCGCCCCGCGCTGATCCAGCTCTCGATCTCGCGCCGCGAGCCGAAGCCGAGGTCGGCAAGCGCCTTCTGCAGCCGTGCACCCTCAGCCATCACGCACTTCATCAGCAAGGGTTTCGACCACGGCTGCGGTATCCTCATCGCCCTGGTCGCTGCCGCTGTCCTCGGCGCTGCCCGCGTCTTCGGCAGAGTCGATTGCCAGCTGGATTTCCGGATTCACCTGATCGAAGTCCTTGATTTCGGCAAGCGTTGGCAGCGCATCGAGTCCCCTGAGCCCAAAGTAGTCGAGAAACTCGCGCGTCGTCGCCAGCAGTTCGGGGCGACCCGGAACGTCCCGATGCCCGACGACGCGTACCCATTCGCGCTCCAGCAGGGTGCGGATGATGTTCGGGTTGACCGCGACACCACGCACCTCCTCGATGTCGCCGCGCGTGATCGGCTGGCGGTAGGCGATGATCGCCAGGGTCTCCAGCAGCGCGCGCGAGTAGCGCGCCGGTTTTTCCTCCCACAGCCGCGAGACCCACTGGCTCATTTCACGGCGCACCTGCATGCGATAGCCGCTCGCCACTTCGCAGAGCTCGATGCCACGTCCGGCACAGTCGGCTGCAACGGCATCGAGCGCCTCGCTCAGCTGCTCGGGCGAGGGGCGGTCGGTGAGATCGAAGAGCTGCGCCAGGTCATCCAGCGTCAGCGCCCTGCCGGCCGCCAGCAGCGCAGCCTCAATGATCGACTTCAACTGCATCCTGCCCCCGAGACTTCACATGAATGGGCCCAAAGGGCTCCGACTGCACGAGTTCGATCAGCGATTCCTTGATCAGCTCCATGATCGCGAGAAAGGTCACCACCACACCCATGCGCCCCTCGTCGAAGCGAAACAGCCGTACGAAGGGCACGAACTGCGCCGCCTGCAGTCGCCCGAGCACCTCGACCATGCGCTCTCGCGTCGACAGCCTCTCCATGCGCACCTGGTGACTGGCACTCATCGCTGCCCGCTGCATCACCTCGGCAAAGGCAAGCAGCACCTCACGCAGCTCCACCTGCGGCCGGGGCCGTTCACGGCGCATGTCGGGGCGCTCGACCTGTACCTCGAACAGATCGCGCTCCAGCCGCGGCAAGGCATCCAGATCCTCTGCTGCCTGCTTGAACTGCTCGTACTCCTGCAGGCGACGGATCAGGTCCGCACGCGGATCCGGTTCGTCCTCGCCACCCCCGCCCTGGCGCGGCAGCAGCATGCGCGACTTGATCTCCGCCAGCATCGCCGACATCACCAGGTACTCTGCCGCGAGCTCGAACTGCATGGTATCCATCAGTTCGACATAGCGCATGTACTGCTCGGTGATCTCGGCGACGTTGATCTCCAGAATGTCGAGGTTCTGACGACGGATCAGGTAGAGCAGCAGGTCCAGAGGGCCCTCGAAGGCCTCGAGGAACACCTCCAGCGCTTCCGGTGGTATGTAAAGGTCGCGCGGCAGCGTGGTGATCGGCTTGCCGTGCACGAAGGCGAGCGGCAACTCCTGCTGTTCGCCCGCCCCGGCCTCGGGCAGCTCGGCGAGTTGCATTTCCGTTGACTGCGCCACTGTGGTCCCCGTCATTGGCGCGCGACACCGTGCCCGCACCGGAAAAAAGGCGGCGGATTATAGCCACCGCAGCCATGCGGCCCAAGCCACCTCACTCGAAGGCGCGCACATCACCCTTGCCGTGACGGGTGACGACCGGCTCGTCGCCAGCGAGATCGATGACGCTGGTCGGCTCCAGTCCGCAGGCACCCCCATCGACGATCACATCCACCTGGTGCCCAAGACGGCGCTGCATTTCTTCGGTATCGGTGAGCGGCAGCTCGTCACCAGGCAGGATCAGCGTCACGCTCATCAGCGGCGCATCGAGCAGTTCCAGCAGCAACAGTGCGATCGGGTTGTCCGGAACGCGCATGCCGATGGTCTTGCGCCGTGGGTGCATGAGCCGGCGCGGCACTTCCGGAGTCGCCTTCAATATGAAGGTGTAGGGGCCCGGCGTGTGGTTGCGCAGCAGACGATAGCCCGTGTTGTCGACGATTGCGTAGGTAGAAAGCTCCGAGAGATCACGGCACACCAGGGTGAAATTGTGCTTCTGGTCGAGCTGACGGATCGTGCGGATGCGATCGAGTGCCGCCTTGTTGCCGATATGGCAGCCCAGCGCATAGGCGGAATCCGTCGGGTAGATGATCACCGCACCGGCACGCAGCCGCTCGACGACCTGCTGCAACAGGCGTCGCTGGGGATTGAGGGGATGTACCTGCAGCACGGTGCTCACGATGGCGCGCAGTGTAGTGTCAGCTCAACCGGCGATCAAACCCACTCTTCCCACAGGGCATCCAGTCCGCTCGGCAGCGGCGGGATACGCTGCGGCTGCTTCCAGCCCGCCAGCGAATGGAAATCACTGCCCGCGGAGGCCCGCAGCCCCGTCCTGCGGGCCAGGGCAGCAAGCGTCTCGAGAACCCCTGCCGCCAGGCCCGGCATCGCCACTTCCAGCGCATCCCCGCCTGCATCACGAAACTCCGCCACCAGCGTGTGCAGCCCGGTGCGGCTCAGGCGGTACACATGCGGATGGGCAAGCACCGCCCGCCCTCCGGCAGCGTGAATCCAGCCAATCGCCTCGTGCAACGGTGGCCACTCCATGCGCAAGGCCGCGGGCGCATTGCGCCCGAGGTAGCGCCGGAACGCCTCCTCGGGAGTGCACACGCGGCCGCTGTCGACGAGAAAACGCGCAAAGTGTGGCCTGCAGATCGCCGCGTCTCCGGCAATCGCCTCGGCACCCGCAAGCGCACCATGCACGCCCAGATGCTCCAGGCGGGCAGCAATGCGCTCGGCACGCTCCCGGCGGCGCAGCTGCTGGCGCTGCAGCGCCTGGCGCAGCGCGACATCATCCGCATCGAAGCCCAGTCCAAGCAGGTGAATCTCGCGACGCGAGGCGTCGACCGAGAACTCGACACCAGGCAGCAGCGTCACACCCGCGGTCAACGTCGCCGCCGACTGCTGCGCCCGGTCCCAGCCGGCAAGCGTGTCGTGGTCGGTAATGGCCATCAGCTGCACGCCCGCCGCGGCCTGCAGCTCGAGCAGCGCCTGTGGCTCGAGCTCGCCGTCGGAGGCGTTCGTATGGGTGTGCAGATCGACCAGCACCACATCGCCCCCGTGCGAAATCCCCTGAGAGGAAGCTAGAATAGCGGCAACGACCGTACAGCGTGAGGAAACCGCCGGCTGCGGTCGACGCTTTGCACCCAGGACCAGCCACGCATCCCATGAAACAGCTCGCGGAACTGATTCCGGTCATCCTGTTCTTCGTCGTCTACCAGCTCGACGGTCGCACGCTGGCGTTTGCCGGAATGGAATACCGTTTCGACGGCATTTATTCCGCAACGGCAGTGCTGATGATCGCCACCGTGGTGCAGCTGGTGCTCACGCGGCTGTTCACCGGCCGGCTGGACCGGCGCCTCTTGCTGCTGACTGCGGTGGTGTGCGCCTTTGGCAGCGCAACGCTGGCGCTGCACAACGAATTGTTCATCCAGTGGAAGCCGACGATCTTCAACTGGGCACTGGCTATCGGATTCATCGGCACACGCCTCTGGGGCGGGCGCACGGTGATGGAGCGCGCGCTCGGTGCACAGCTCACGCTGCCGGCACAGGCCTGGCGCCGGGTCGATGCACTGTGGATAACGAATTTCCTCATCGTCGGCGCACTGAACCTGTTCGTCGCCTACCGCTTCAGCGAGTCCGCATGGGTCAGCTACAAGCTCTACAGCTCGATCGGCTTCACGCTGCTGGTGACTGCGCTCACCGTGCTCCTGCTGATGCCGTACATGAAGGACGGTGAACCCCCGGCCGATACCCAATGAACCCGTGCAGGAGACACCCCACGGCATGCTGTGCTACGCGATCATCGCCGAAGATGCCCCCAATTCGCTGCAAAAGCGTTTAAACGAGCGCCCCGCACACCTCGCTCGGCTGCAGCAGCTCCGCGACGAGGGTCGGCTGCTGCTGGCCGGCCCACACCCGCTCATCGACTGCGAGGACCCAGGAGTGGCCGGTTTCAGCGGCAGCCTGATCGTTGCGCGCTTCGATGATCTGGACAGCGCGCGGGCATGGGCCGCGGCGGATCCCTACGTTCGGGCCGGCGTTTACGCCAGCGTACGGGTAAAGCCGTTCAGGAAAGTTCTGCCATGAATTTTCACTTCAATTTGACACCAGGTAAATCTTAACTAGATTAATGCGTTATCGTATGAACCGAATCCACTGTCAGAGCTTGATCATGTCGCTCAGACTGATTGTCCCGGTACTGCTGGGCAGCCTCATCCTGAGTCTGCCGGCCGTGGCGCAGGAGCGCCGCTACGTCGACGACACGCGCAGCGTGCCACTGCGTGCCGACGCCTTCGTGGAGTCGACCCCGGTGCGAAACGCACTGCCGAGCGGCACTGCGGTGACCATGCTCGGCGAGCGCACCGAGACCGGCTGGTCGCGGGTGCGCACCGACGACGGTGTCGAAGGCTGGTTGCCGACACGCAATCTCAGGAGCGAGCCCGGGCCCCGCACCCAGGTGCTGGGCGCGCTGCGCCAGCTCGGCCAGCCCGATGACGGCAGCGTGACGCTTCCCGCGGCAATCGATGGGCTGCTGAAACAACTCGACGAGACGACCACCGCACGCGAGGCACTGCTCACCGAACTTGCCGAGCTGAAGAAGATTTCCGGTTCGGCACAGCAGCTCGATGCCAGCAACCGCGAGCTCGGGCATCAGCTCGAGGAAATGAAGAACCGCATCGGCGTGCTCGAGATGGAAAACCAGCGTCTGCACGAGGACGCCTGGCAGAAATGGTTCATCAACGGCGTGTGGGCAACCGGCATGGGCGGTGTACTGACACTGCTGCTGCCGCGGCTTTTCCCAAGACGGCGCAAGCACTCTGAATGGACCTGAGATGATGAAGCGACTCCTGACAGTGCTGGCGGTGCTCTACACAGCCCTGCTGTTTCACCCGATGGTGGCACGTACCGACGCCAGCGCGAATCCGCGCGTCGAGATCCGTACCAACGCCGGCAGCTTCACTGTCGAGCTCTACCCCGCAGACGCACCGCTCACCGTGGCGAACTTCCTCTCCCACGTCGATAGCGGCTACTACGCCGGCACGATCTTTCACCGCGTGATCCCGAACTTCATGGTCCAGGGGGGCGGCTTCAGCGCCGCGATGGAGCAGAAGCCCGAAGGCGAGCTGGTGAAGAACGAATCGCTCAACCGCCTGCACAACGAACGCGGCACCATCGCCATGGCACGCACGGCAGACCCCGACAGTGCGGCAGCACAGTTCTTCGTCAACGTGCGCGCGAACCTCACACTCGATTTCAACTATGTCACGCGTGAGCCGGGCTACACCGTGTTCGGACGGGTCGTCGACGGCATGGACGTGATCGACGGCATCTCGCTGGTCGGCACGCACAGCGTCGGCCAGTTCGACGATGTTCCGGTCAATCCGATCATCATCGAGACGGTACGGCGCATCGAATGAGCATCGCGCTCTCGATCAACCTGAACAAGATCGCGCTGATCCGCAACTCGCGCACGGGCGACTACCCCAACGTCGTCGAACATGCCGCCATGTGCCTCGACGCAGGGGCCGATGGCATCACCGTGCACCCACGTCCGGACCAGCGCCATATCCGCGCAAGCGATGTGCCTGCACTGGCTGCCATGACGGGCGTCGAGCTCAACGTCGAAGGCAATCCCTTCGCGGGCGCCGCCACAAGCCAGCGCCCGGATGTTGCCGATTACCCGGGCTTCATGGCGCTGGTGCGTGCGGTACGCCCGGCTCAGTGCACGCTCGTCCCGGACAGCAATACGCAGCTGACCTCGGACCACGGCTTCGATCTCAGGCGCGATGGCGAACGGCTGAAGCCACTGATCGCCGAGCTGCGCGCACTGGGCATACGGGTGAGCCTGTTCATGGATCCGGACCCCGCACAGATCCGCCTGGCTGGCGCCTGCGGTGCCGACCGGATCGAGCTCTATACCGGCCCCTATGCGGCAGCCTTCGCCGCAGCAGCCGATCCCGCGACGATCCTCGCTCCACACATCGAGGCAGCCCGTACCGCGCTCGAATGCGGACTCGGCGTCAACGCCGGCCATGATCTCAATCTGCACAATCTGCACTCCTACGCACAGGCGGTACCGGGGCTGCTCGAGGTGTCGATCGGGCACGCCTTCACCGTCGACGCCCTGCGTCTTGGCATTGCCACGGCCGTGGCGCAGTACCAGCACTGCCTGGGGAAGTCCCGCTGAGCACTCCCCCGAGACGCTCGCCCATCATCCGCATTCGTGCACTGCCCCATGCGTTGACCCGCGCCACAGGGCCACGCTAGCCTGCCTCCCCCGGCACGCCTGCGGAGTCGTCTGCCCATGCACGCCCAGAACGAGGACCGTATCGCAGCCCCGGCCAACGGCACACGACGCCGACGCCTGGTGCTGCTCGCACTGCTGGGTGGTGCAGTGCTTGCCACCATCGTTCTGGTGTTCGGCAATCCGCTGCTGCGCAAGGCACCCACTGCACCCGCGGCACAGCAGCCCGCAGCCCAGGACACGGCACCGAGCGCGCCAGGCCTTGCCGCAACCGACGCTCACGACGGACTGACCGATACTCCGGGCACGGCAGCAGCGCCGCTCGATACCGTGCAGCCACCGCTGCCGCCGCTCGCGGACAGCGACGCGGAAGTGCGCAGCACACTCACCGCCCTGCTGCCTGCAGTGCTGCATCCCGCGCTGGCGCCAACGGATCTGCTCGCGCGCGCCACATCGCTGCTCGATGGCTTGGCGCACGGACGCCTGGTGCGCGACAAGCTGCCGCTGCCCATGCCCGCCGGCAAGACGATGGTGATCGAGCGCAACGACGGGCTGTTCCTCGACCCAGCGAACTACCGACGCTACGACGCACTGGCCGCAGCGCTGGAGAGCGTCGATGCCGAGGTACTGGCAGACTGGTACCTGCACTACGAACCACTGCTGCAGCAGGCCTACGCGGAACTCGGCAATGGGGATGCGCGAATCCGCGAAGCACTGCTCAGGGGCATAGACACCGCACTCGCAGCGCCGATTGCACCGCCCGAAATCGCGCTGGTGCAGCCCTCGGTTTTCTACCGCTTTGCCGACCCTGCGCTGGAGGCATTGCCAGCCAGCCAGAAGCTGCTGTTGCGCATCGGCCCCGACAATCGCGAGATCCTCGGCTCGTGGCTGCTGCGCTTTGCGAGCCGGCTGCGCTGAGGCTCCTCAGTCGATGTAGCGCTCCAGGATGTCGGCACCGTTGAACTCGGCACCCAGCACGGCAATGAAGGTGTAGACACCGATCAGCTTGCGGTTGAGAAACACGAACTCCTGCGGTGGCACGTGGAAGTACGGGCTGAAGGCTGCCTTTGCCGCACGCGAGGCGACCCGCGACGGCAGGTCGCTGTGACGCCAGCGGTACTGCCCTTCGGCGTTCAGTGCCGCCTTGGGCACATTGCCCGGTCGACACACCAGCGGCTCGATCACCCCGGCACAGACCTCGGCAAACGACTGCTGCACCTCTTCCGGGTACTCGGACCGGATGAAGCGCAGCTCGAGCGCCCCCTGGCGCACCGCATCGAGATCGCCACGATAGGCGCCGACGATCATCCGCTGCAGCGGCAGGATGAACTCGTCCGGATATTCCTGCACGGCACCAAAGTCGAGCAGCACCAGCCGATCGCGTCCACGTGCGTTTGCTGCGGGGCGGATGCGATAGTTGCCGAAGTTGGGGTCGGTCTGCAGTTCCTGCCAGTCGAAAATCTCACGCAGGAACAGCTCGAGGAAGGCACGACCGAGCGCGTTGCGCCGCTCCTGCGCCAGCGCATCGACGTCGGGACTGGTCACTGCATAGCCCTGCTCGAAGCTGGTCGCGAGTACGCGTGTCGTCGAGTAGCGTGTGATGACCTCGGGGACGACGAAGTGTGGATCACGGCGCAGGCGCTCGCGAAACAGCGTCGTCTTGGCCGCCTCGAGCGTGTAGTCGACCTCGCGGTGGAGCATCGCACGCACTTCTTCCAGCCACGCACGGAACTCCTCGTTGGCACTGATCATGCGCCCGACCTGCAGCAGTCCGACGACGGCATCGATGTCCACATCGATCGAATCGGCCACACCGGGATACTGCACCTTCAGGCACAGTGCAGCGCCCCCCTTGCGCGGGTGCGCCAGGTGAACCTGTCCCAGCGATGCGGCACCGATCGGCACCGGGTCGATCTCCAGCTCGGCGAGGCGAGTGCGTCCGAGTTCGCGTTCAAGCTCGCGACGGATCACCGGCCACTCGAGTGCGACGGTACGATCCTCGAGCGAGTGCAGCGCCTCGGTGACCTCCTCCGGCAGGAAGTGCTCGCCATAGAGCGCAAGCATCTGACCGATCTTGACCACACTGCCCTTCAGCTTGCCGAGCTCCTCGACCAGAAAGCGCGCCTGTTCACCGAGCGCTGCACGCCGACGCTCGGCACGCAGCGCACGCGGCAGCAGCAGCGTCGATGCCGACTGGGCCATGTAACGTGTACCGGCCAGCAGGCTGGTGCGCGTAAGACTCAGGCGGCGCTCGAAGCTGCCGGTACGGATGCGTTTCAAGGTGGTCCTGTCGCGCTCTGACATGGGCTTGCCTTCAGCGATGCAGCCGCCACTCTAGCGCATCGCGGGTATACTGCGCGCCTTGTCCCGACCCGCAACAGCCGCCGATGCCAGAGCAGCCTGCCAACCCCTCACCGTCGGCCCGCGACCGCGTGTACGCCACGCAGCGCGCACACGTCGGGGACTTTCGCTTCGATGCGGGTGTCGCCGAGGTGTTTGCCGACATGATCGCCCGCTCGGTGCCCGGCTATGCACTCACGCTGCAGATGATCGCGGTACTCACCCGACGTTTTGCCCGTCCCGGCACGCACTGTCACGATCTCGGTTGCGCGCTCGGCGCCTCGACGCTGGCAATTGCTCGCCACGCACCCGCGGGTTGCCGGGTGATCGGCGTCGACAACTCCGCGGAAATGGTCGAGCGGGCACGCGCCATCATCGCCACGGACGAGGCCTGTGCGCGAATCGAGATCCGCTGCGCGGACGTGCGCGAGGTGGCGCTGGAGAGCGCCTCGCTGATCACGCTCAACTTCACCCTGCAGTTCGTGCCCCCTGAGGAGCGTGCATCGCTGCTCGCACGGATCGCTGCAGCCCTGCTGCCCGGCGCTGCACTGGTGCTGTCGGAGAAGATCGCCTTCGTCGACCCGCAGGAACAGGAACTACTCGGCACGCTGCACCACGACTTCAAGCAGCTGCAGGGCTACAGTGCGCTCGAGATTGCCCAGAAGCGCACGGCTCTGGAGAACGTCATGATCCCGGAAACGCTGGCGACTCATCGTCAACGCCTGCTGGATGCCGGCTTCAGCCGTGTCAGCGTCTGGATGCAGTGCCTCAACTTCGCGTCGCTGCTCGCCGTGAAATGAAGCTTCTCGACGCACTTGCCGGGACACTCGATGCCCTCCCGCACCCAGCGGCGCGCGAGCGGCTGCGCGAGGCGCTCGCAGCCCGCATCGGCACGCTGCACCACGGTGACGCCAACGTCTGGGAAGATGCCCTGGCCACACTGCCGGCTTTGCCCGTGCGCGAGCATGATCTGCGTTCGGCTGCGGTACGCATCGGGCAGCGCGAGGACACGAGCGACGCCGAGCACGAGCGCCTGCACAGCGCGCTGCAGGCACTGCATCCCTGGCGAAAGGGCCCCTTCGAGCTGTTCGGCGTGCATATCGACAGCGAATGGCGCTCTGAGCTGAAGTGGAATCGCCTGGTGCACCACGTCGATTTCGACTCACGCTGCGTGCTCGATGTCGGCTGTGGCAACGGCTACTACGCCTGGCGTGCACGCGGTGCCGGTGCCGCCTTCGTACTCGGCATCGATCCGACGCTGCGCTTTCTGGCGCAGTTTCGCGCCGTGCAGCATTATCTCGAGGACCCGCGTGTCACTGTGCTGCCATTGCGTGCCGAGGATCTGCCACCACGCCTGGGCTGCTTCGACACGGTACTGTCGATGGGTGTGCTCTACCACCGCCGCTCGCCCTTCGAGCACCTCGGCGAGTTGTTCGACGCACTGCGCCCGGGAGGTGAACTCGTGCTCGAGACGCTGCTCGTCGAAGGCGACGCAACACGGGTGCTGGTGCCGTGCGAGCGCTATGCAATGATGCGCAACGTCTGGTTCATCCCGTCTGCAGATGCCCTGCTGCTGTGGCTGCAGCGCGCGGGCTTCGTTGCAGCACGGCTCATCGACCTGACGCCCACGACCACTGCCGAGCAGCGCCGTACCGAATGGATGCGCTTCGAGTCACTGGCTGACTTTCTCGACCCGGCCGACCCGCAGCGCACCCGCGAAGGCTACCAGGCACCGCTGCGTGGCATGTTTCTGGCACGGCGTCCAGGCTGACCCGAAACGCTGGCGGTGCCGCATGGCGTTCCCTATCCTGAACCGGGAAACAGGACGGCGGGCCGCGGACGACACACACCCAGCGGTGGAGACACCACAGATGAAAAAGCTTGCACTGCACTGGCAGATCCTGATTGCGATCATCCTGGCCGGCCTGGCCGGCTGGCTGAGCGGCACCGACGGCGGGATCGGACCACTGCGCTTCCATGCCGTCTACGAATTCCTCGGCACGATCTTCATCAAGTCACTGAAGATGATCATCGTGCCGTTGATCTTCTCGTCGATCGTGGTCGGCATCACCGGGGTGGGCCGTGCCGGTGACCTCGGCCGCCTCGGTGTCAGGACATTTGCCATCTACATGGGTACCGGTCTGCTCGCGGTCGTGCTCGGACTCGGCTGCGTGAACCTGGTGCGCCCGGGCCTTGCCGACGGCAAGCCGGTCGGCGAGCAGCTTGCGCTGCATGCGAGTGCTGCCGATGTCTCGGCCTCGCTGCAGGATCACGGCGGCCTGGGCGAGCTGATCGGCATCTTCGAGCGCATGGTGCCGGAAAACGTCATTGCCACCGCATCGGACAATGGCGACATGCTGGCGCTGATCATCTTTGCACTGCTGTTCGGCTTCTATATCGCCCGCGTCGGCAACGAGCACGCCGAGCCGCTGTTCAATTTCTGGAACGCGGTGTTCCATGTGATGATGCGCATCACCGAACTGGTGATGCGCTTTGCACCACTCGGGGTTTTCGGGCTCGTTGCGGCGGTCGTCGCCGAAACGGGTTTCGATGCGGTGCAACCACTCGCCCTGTTCGCGCTCACCGTGGTCACGGCGCTGGGGCTGCACGCCTTCGTCGTCATGCCGTTGCTGATCCGCGTTCTCGCCGGAGTGCCGCCGCAGCGGCTCTACCGTGCCATGTCCCCTGCACTGCTGACGGCCTTCTCCACCGCCTCCTCATCGGGAACCCTGCCGGTGACGATCGAGTGCATGGAACGCGGCGCAGGAATTTCGAACCGCATCTCGAGTTTCGTCCTGCCGCTCGGGGCAACGGTCAACATGAACGGTACCGCCCTCTACGAATGCATGGCGGTGATCTTCCTCGCCCAGGCCTATGGAATCGAGCTCAGCCTGGCAACGCAGGTGCTGATCGTGATCAGCGCGCTGCTCACCTCGATCGGTGTCGCCGGGATTCCTTCGGCATCGCTGGTGGCAATCGGCATGATCCTCACCATGGTGGGCATTCCGCTCGAGGCAATGGGCGTGCTGTTCGTCTTCGACCGCATCCTCGACATGCTGCGCACCAGCGTGAACGTGCTCGGCGACGGTGCCGCAGCATTGATCGTCGCCCGCATGCAGGGCGAGAAGACCGCCCTTGCCGATACGCCACTGCACACACCCCACAGCCGTTGAGCGAACGCACGCAGATCGGCTATAAAGCACCAGCCACTCCGAACGCAGGAAACCCGTACATGGACAGCCGCCAAGCCACCGCACTGGTCGACAGCTACCTCGACGCCGCGACGCGCCAGGACGTCGCTGCGATCCGCAGCCTCTACGCCGACGATGCCGTTTCCGAGGACCCGGTCGGCACCGAACCGAACCGCGGCATCGAGGCAATCACTGCCTTCTACGAGCGCAGCCTGAGCAACGGCGCACGCATGCAGCGCGTCGGCGCAGTGCGCTGCGCAGGCAACTCGGCCGCCTTCTGCTTCGATGTGCACGTCGGCGGCATGAAGATCGAGGTGATCGATGTATTCGAATTCAATGCCGACGGCAAGATTGTCTCGATGAAAGCCTACTGGGGACCGGAAAACGTCGTGCAGTAGCAGTTCCTCGCCGATACGTTTCGGGCAGAAGAAAACAACACGGGACTGGAGCAGCGCAGATGACGACCACACTCGAAGACGCGCGCTACATCAACCTCGCAACCTACAGGCGCGACGGTACGGCAGTCGAAACACCCGTCTGGTTTGCCGAGCAGCGTGGCGCCTACTACGTGTTCTCTGCGGGTGAGTCGGGGAAGGTGCGCCGTCTGCGCAACTCATCACAGGCACGAATTGCCCCGTGCGACCACCAGGGACGGGTACTTGGCGACTGGGTCGAGGCGAAGGCGGCAATCGTCACTGACACAACGGAACAGCAGACCGCCTACCGTGCACTGCGACGCAAGTACGGCTGGCAGATGCATCTGCTGGACTTCTTTTCACGCCTTGGCGGCAAGATCAAGAAACGGGCAGTGATCCGTATCCGCACGACAGGCACTCGTCACAGGAAACGCCGCTCACGCTGAGCGGCGTGCCCTCAGAGTCCGGTGTGCATGCCGCATTCGCGGTTGTCCAGCACCTTGGTCGGATCGAAGTAGTGTCGACACGACGGCAGCTCGCGTTCCTCGACGTAGCGCCGGACATCCTCCTCGCTCCACTCGAAGATCGGCGCAACGCGCAGGATGCCCCGGTGTTCGTCCCATGAAACGATGTCGAGTGAACGGCGAAACTCGGTCTCGTCACGACGGATGCCGGTCAGCCACACCTCGGGCTGCAGCTCGCGCAATGCGCGCTCGAAGGGTTCGAGCTTGATGCTGCGCGTGAACTGATCGTGCAGCTCGGTTTCCTCGATCTGCGGAATGCCACCGTAGAGTGCATTCCAGCGCTCGGCGCTCATGCTTGGCGTGTAGACCCTGAGGTTGAGCGGCAGCCGCTTCATCAGCTTCTCCGCGACCACATAGGTGTCGCGCAGGTTGTAGCCGGTATCGACCCAGACCACCGGGACACTCGGGTCCACGCTGCTCACCAGATCGAGCATCAGGGCGGCGTTGGGTCCGAAACTGGTGGTCATGAACGGACGCAGTCCAAGCGCCAGTGCCCAGCGGACGATATCCTCGGCCGAAGCACCCGCCAGCTCCCGGTTCGCCCGTGCGATGTCCGGAAACGCGTCGCTGTCCCTGATTGCGGCCAGTCCCATGCCTGTCATCCAAACCGTTGTGTGAGCCGTCATTATAAGAAAAGCGTCTGGACGGCCTAATACTGATAGCTCATATCCATATTTCAAACCTCGGGCACGCGCTCCTTCCCGATACCCATGTGTGCAAAGTGCGGAGACTGGAACTTTCTGCTGCCCCCGATACGGCTGGCGGCTAAGATCTGCGCCTTCCGACCCGATTGACGCACTTCCGTGAAGACACGACTGCAGCAGGCGCTGCGCACCAACATTCCCTACGCCGGCGTGTTCGCCCACGGCATGGGTCAGAGCATGGTGCTCGCGATGCTGCCACCGCTCGGGCGCGAGATCGGTTTTGGCGAGGTGATGATCGGCGCAATCATCTCGATGTCCTCGCTGGTGTTCTTCATCGCCAGCCGGGCGTGGGGGCGTGCCAGTGATCGCATGGGTCGCAAGCCGGTGATCATGATCGGGCTCTGGGGCTACAGTGTCGGCACGCTGGCCTTCGCCCTGCTGTTCGGGCTTGGCATCTGGGGCGTGCTTGGCGGGACGATGCTGTACATGCTGATCATGCTCACCCGCATGGCGCAGTCGGTGGTGATGTCGGGAACCTCGCCTGCGACGTCGGCCTACATTGCCGACATCACCACCCGTGAAACCCGCGCCTCGGGGATGGGGCAACTGGCGGCGGCCAGCAATATCGGCTCGATCCTCGGCCCGGCGGTGGCCGGCACCCTCGCCGCCTTCAATCTGCTGCTGCCGCTGGTGTTCGCCGCAATCGGCACGATTCTCGCCGCGCTGCTGGTACGCGCCTACCTTCCCGAGTCGGTGGTGCGTGCCACGATGCGCCAGCCCGCAGTGAAACTGCGTCTGAGCGACCGGCGCTACCGTGCGTTGCTGATGCTCGGCATGGCAGTTTTCAGTGCATTTGCCATCGTGCAGCAGACGCTCGCCTTCCGTATCCAGGACACCCTGCTGCTCGATGCGCGCGAAACCGCCCGCACCTACGGCTACGCGATGATGGTGCTCGCCGCTGCCTCGCTGTTTGCACAGACACTGATCGTGCAGCGTCTCAAACTTTCGCCACTGCTGCTGCTGCGCATCGGGTTACCACTGCTGATGCTCGGGTTTGCCCTTCTCGCCCCGGCCGTCACCAAAACCTCCTTCGGCCTGACCATGGCACTGATGGGACTCGCGCTCGGCATGTGCGGGCCAGGATTCAATGCGGCAATCTCACTGGCGGTCAGTGCGCACGAGCAGGGGGCTGCAGCCGGCATCGCCACCGCAGTACCCGCGCTCGGCTTCATCCTTGGACCGATCATCGGCACCTGGCTCTACCAGCACGATCCGCGCTACCCCTACCTGTTCACCGCACTGATGCTGCTGCCGGCAAGTGTTGCCGTACTGCGCATCCGCCAGCACGTACACAGCGAACCCTGAGCACGGTTTCTGCGTGTGGCGGCGATTTCGGCGATAATCCGCAGCCCTCACCGTCCGACACAAGTCTGCCGATGCCTGCTGATGAAAACTTCGGTGACGACACACTCGCACGCGTTGCCGCGCGCTACGCCGTGGCGATCACCCCCGAGATGGAAGCACTGATCGATCCCGACGACCCCGACGATCCGATCGCCTCGCAGTTTCGCCCCGATCCACGCGAACTGCACACGCGCTCCGACGAGCGCGCCGATCCGATCGGTGATGCCGCACACTCACCCTGCCCCGGCATCGTGCACCGCTACCCCGACCGCTGCCTGCTGACGCCCGTGCATGTGTGTGCGGTGTACTGCCGCTACTGCTTCCGGCGCGAAGTGGTGGGACCGCAGGGCGATGGCATGCTGGCTGCAACCGAGCTCGAGACCGCCTTCGACTACATTGGCACGCACCCCGAGCTCTGGGAGGTGATCGTCTCGGGCGGCGATCCGCTGGTCATGTCGCCACGGCGCATCGGCGCGATCACGACACGGCTCGATGCCTTCGCGCATGTGAAGATCCAGCGCTGGCACACGCGAGTGCCGATCGTCGCTCCCGAGCGGATCGACACCGAGATGTGTGCCGCACTGCGCAGTTCAAAGGCCGCAAGCTGGGTGGTGGTGCACGCGAACCACCCGCGCGAACTCACCCCTGCCGTGCGCGAGGCGCTGGCACGGCTCGTCGACGCGGGCATCCCACTGCTGGCGCAAAGCGTGCTGCTGAAAGGCGTGAACGATGACCCCGCGACACTGGAAGCGCTGCTGCGTGCACTGGTCGAGTCACGAGTGAAACCCTACTACCTGCATCACCTGGACAAGGCACCAGGCACCGCACACTTTCGCTGCACGCTGCGCCAGGGCCGGGCACTGGTACGCTCGCTGCGCGGCCATGTCTCGGGGCTCGCCCAGCCAACCTACGTGCTGGATATTCCTGGCGGTGCCGGTAAGTCGGTGGTTGCCGAAGCGGACCTGCGCGAAACGGCCGACGGCTACGAGGTCTGCGACCGCAACGGAACCTGGCACTTCCTGCCCGCTACGGACTGAACACCAGCCAGACGTCACCGAGGACCATCTTCTCATGTCCAGCCACGCGCATCGCTCGCCCCCCACGCACTCGCGCAGCGTCGAACTGCAGCTCGCTGTTCCCACCCCGGCACATATGCACGCATTCCTTGGCGCAGTGAGCAGAAGCCGCTCCCTGCATGCCCCCTGGGTCGAACCACCAGACTCACCCTTCGCCTACCGCACCTATCTGGAGCGGATCGAATCCGGCAGCTGCATCGGCCATCTGGTGATCGATGCCGAGGGGGAGCTGTGCGGAACCGTCAACCTGAACCAGGTCGTGCGTGGAGCGTACCAGAGCGCGCAGCTTTCCTATTACGCCTTCGCACCACACTCCGGACGTGGCCTGACAGGCAAGGCCGTGCGGCAGGTGATCATGCTGGCGTTCTGCACCTATGGGCTGAATCGCCTGGAGGCGGCCATCCAGCCGGCCAACCAGGCATCGCGCATGCTTGCCGTCACGGCGGGGCTGCGCTGCGAGGGACTGGCAACGGATTTCATGAAGATCGGTGGCCACTGGCGCGACCACGAACGCTGGGCGATCACCGCAGGCGAATGGCGGCAGCGCCATCACAAAGGGAGCGTCTAGCCCGCATGGCACTCAAGTCGACCATCCATCGCCTGGAACTCGAACTCGCCGACATCGACCGCGGCGTCTACGATAATTTCACCCTGACGCTGGCCCGTCACCCGTCGGAAACCGAGGAACGCCTGATGGTGCGCGTACTCGCCTTTGCGCTGCACGCCGATCCGCGACTCGAGTTCGGTCGCGGCATCTCGAGCGACGAGGATCCCGACCTGTGGCTGCGCGATGACACCGGCGCAATCCGGCTGTGGATCGACGTGGGGCTGCCCGATGAGCGGCGGCTGCGTCGCGCTGCGGGGCGTGCCGCGCAAATGCTCGTTCTTGCATATGGTGCTCGCGCCATCGATGTCTGGTGGGAACGCAACCGCGAGGCGCTGGTCCGGCTGTCGACACTGACCGTGCTCTCCCTGCCGGGTGATGCCTCGCGCGAACTCGCCGGCTTCGTGCAGCGCAACATGCGTCTGCAGTGCACCATCCAGGACCGACAGATCACCCTGAATGACGCCGCGCATTCGGTCTCGATCGAGCTCACCGTACTGCTTGCCACCCTGCCTGCGGAGAACGGTGCGCGGTGAACGATCTGCGCCATCGCTCGCGCACCGTGCGCGCCGCCTTCGTCACACTTGGTATGATTTCGCTTGCCATCGGCATTGCCGGCATCGTGCTGCCGGTGCTGCCCACCACGCCCTTCGTGCTGCTCGCGGCGGCGTGCTTCGCACGCGGCTCGCAGCGTTTCCACGACTGGCTGCTCGGCCACGCGCTGTTCGGGCCGATCATCATCGAGTGGAACGAGTACGGCAGCATCCCGTGGCGCACCAAGATCATCGCCATCATCCTGATGAGCGCCACACTGAGCTTCTCGATCGTGTTCTTCGTCAAACCGCTCTGGCTGCAACTCGCCCTGGCGCTGTTCGGCATGATGCTGGCAACGTGGCTCTACCGCGTACCATCGCGGGATCGGCCACACGACTGAGCGGTGCCGATCTGCAGCCGGCGTCTATACTGCCCCTCGATCCAGCGTACTGCCGCCGAGCCGACCACGCGCCACCATTGATCGATGCCAGGCAAGCAACCGACACACTCAGCCAAGGTCCAGGAAGAATGAAGACCAGCACTCGTGCCGGTGAGCTCAGCATCCACAGCGGCAACAGAACCGTCATGCTCGCAAACTCGAGCGATGCATCCTGGAAAGTTCGGTCCTGACCATGTTCGGCAACATCTATGCCGGCCGTCGCGTCCTGGTCACCGGTCACACCGGGTTCAAGGGCTCGTGGCTGGTGCTGTGGCTGCGTCAGCTGGGGGCACAGGTCGCCGGCCTGGCGCTCAACCCCGATACACAGCCTTCGCACTGGACGCTGCTCGGCTTCACCGATGTTGTCGACCACCGTGTGGATCTGCGCGATGCCGACGCCGTTCGGCACGTCCTTCACAGCCAGCGTCCTGAAATCGTGTTTCACCTTGCCGCCCAACCCCTGGTGCTGCGCAGCTACCGTGATCCGCTCGATACGTTCTCGACCAATGTGCTGGGACTGGTCAACCTGCTGGAAGCGGTGCGCAGCTGCACATCCGTTCGTCTGCTGGCCAATGTCACCACCGACAAGGTCTATGCCGAGCGCGCAGCGCCGGGCGGCTATCGCGAAACCGACCCACTGGGTGGCCACGACCCGTACAGCAGCTCCAAGGCCTGCGCGGAGCTGATCTCTGACTGCTATCGCAAAAGCTTCTTCTGCGACGCCGACGCACCGCGCATTGCCACCGCACGGGCTGGCAATGTGATTGGCGGTGGTGACTGGGCAGAGGATCGGCTGCTACCCGATCTGGTCAGGGCAACACAGGCCGGGTACGCCGTGCGGGTCCGCCACCCCCACGCCATACGCCCCTGGCAGCACGTACTGGAGCCGCTGTCAGGCTATCTGCGCCTCGGCCAGCTGCTGTGGAACGACCCAGCCTGCGCAACTGCCTGGAACTTTGGTCCGGGCAGTCAGGGGGAGCTCAGCGTGCAGTCTCTGCTCACACGAATGCGCCTCCACTGGCCATCCCTGCAAACCGAATACGACTTCCATGCGTATCCCCACGAAGCCGACACGCTGCGTCTCGATTCGGGCAGAGCAGCCCGAGAGCTTGCGTGGCATCCGGTCTGGGACATCGACACAGCGCTCGCACGAAGCGCCAACTGGTATCGCCGCTTCCATGAGACAGGACGACTCTCCAGCGCCGAGGACCTCGCGGCCTATATCGATGATGCACGACGACTGGACCTGGAATGGGCGAAATGAGTTGCGGCTGATTTCACCACGATCACGTCGGCAAAGACCGCTCCAGATGGTCGACAACCAACGCCCGACTCTTCATCTGCCAGTTTGGCGATACGTCACGAAACACAGGAATCCTTGGACTTTTCATGAAACGACCCACGCCGAACCACTCAGAAAGCCCGTTTGCCTTCGATGAGTTCTTTTTTTCAACCACCGACAAAAAGGGTGTCATTCAATTCGGCAACGATCTTTTCATGCGGGTGAGCGTGTACCCGAAGGATGCCATGTTTGGCGCACCGCACAACCTGATCCGCCACCCCGACATGCCCAGGTCGGTCTTCAGGGAATTCTGGAGTTTTCTGCTGCAAGGGAAACCCGTCGGCACCTACGTCAAGAACCTGACAGGCGATGGGCGCTACTACTGGGTGTACGCACTGGCCTTCCCGACGGCGGGCGGCTTCATGTCCATCCGTTTCAAGCCATCGTCAGCGATATTCACCAAGACCATCAAGCTCTACCAGGACGTGCTGGCCTTCGAGCAGCAGAAGCACGGCCTGAAGGATTCCCATCAGTACTTCCTGGAAAAAATCACTGAGGCAGGGTATCGCGACTACGAGAGCTTCATGCTCGAGGCGGTCATCGAGGA
>CAZSYV010000054.1:0-13596 GCA_964610955.1 uncultured Klebsiella sp.
AGACCGACCGCAGCGCCGAAGCGTGCTGCCTCGTCTTCCATGCGACGCAGGATGTCCAGGTCGCTCTTCAGCACGCGGGCTTCCTCGGCTCGTCCACCGGCCTCGGCCCGTGCGATCGCCTGAGAGAGCTCCTCCTCCGTCACCGAAACCTCGAGCAACTTCTGCTCGTGCATCTGCAGCGAACAGTCGCGCCCGCCGAGTGTCGTTGCCCAGACACCGTTGCCGATCACCTGGATTTCCTGGTGACGTGTGGTTTCGATGTTCAGCTCGATGAGGATGTTCTTGTTGTCGCCGACACCGAGTGCCTTTACTTCGGCAAGGATTTCGCGCCCCCGCTCGGGTGCACGGGCGGCGGCCTTGGCGATACGCTCTTCCAGCGTGCTGCCCTCGAAGGAGTCCGGTGATGACAGGATGCGCTGCCCCTTGCCGCCACCACCGCCGATTGCCTTGAGTCGGATGCGGTTCTGAGGATGGCGCCGGTACATTTCCGCAGCGCGTTTCTGCAGTTCGGCGCACAGCTCCTCGATGCTGAACAGGTCGACGCCGCGGCGGTACGAGGCATCCAGCACTGCATCGGCCTGTATCTCGAGCGCGACCTCCGCCCCAAACACTGCGGGATCCACATCGAGATTCTTTGCCTGTGCGAGTGCACGCAGTGCGTTGGTATCGGGCGACTTTGCCAGCAGCGTCAGCGCGGTCAGGTTGTCGATGCCTGGTGTCACGCTGACCCCGACGGCAAGCGCCGTGCGTTTTGCCTCGTCCTTGAAGCCCGCGCCGCGCACGGTACGGCTGCATGGCCCGATGAACGTCAGCCCGGCCTGCTCGATCGCCTTGACCAGTTCCTCGTCCTCGGACATGAAGCCATAGCCTGCAAAGATCGAGTCATAGCCGTTGTCCTTCGCGATCCCGATGATCTGGCGAATGCGCTGGGTGCGCTCCTCGCGCGATGCGCCGGTGTAGTCCGGCACGCGGTGCACCCGGTCGGGGTCGGTCAGGATCCGCAGCTCCGGTGCCAGTGCGTTGCTGTAGACGATCGAGTCCTTCTCTGAGAGCAGGATGCCGTAGCCGTTGATGCCCATTTCCTCGAAGACACCCATCGCCTCGCGCCGGATCGGGCCACGGCAGATGATCAATGGGCGCATGTCCTCGCAGGTGAAGCTGCGCACCCACGCCGAGGTGCTGCCTGCCAGTCGGCGGTCGCGATGCACCAGGGGATTGTTCAGATAGTGTTCGTTGCTGCTGCGCACTGCTTGTCTTCCGTGATGGGTAGCGATGAGACGGGATTCAATGAAACTCACGCTGGATGCTGGCGAAGGGTTCCGGGCGGTAATGTTCGAGGTGAAAGAGCAGGTTTTCCGCGATCACGCGGCGCAGCTCCGAGGGCATCACGATCTGCGAGATCGAGCCCAGACTGAGCGCCTCGTTGGGGTTCATCAGCTCGCGTTCGTAACGTTGCGCAAGGGCAGCCTCGCCCTCCTTTACCCAGGACTCGACGCGGTTGCGCGCAACGACGGCGGACTCGTCCTCCGGCATGCCCTCGCTGCGCAGGCGCTTGAGCTCGTCCCTGAGGCGATCCTGCCGTTGGCCCCGGATTGCCCGCAACTCGTCCTTGTAGACGAACTCGACACCGGCAGGTCCCATCACGGCGGTGCGTGTGGTCGGCAGCGCGATCACGAAGTCCGCTCCGGTCGGGTAGTTGTTGTACGAGGCGTAGGCACCGCCGAAGGCGTTGCGCAGGATCACGAGGAAGCGCGGCGTGCGCAGATCGATGATCGAATCGAGCATCGCACGGCCCGCGTGCACGATGCCGCGTGATTCCTGGTCGCGCCCGGGCAGGAAGCCGGTGGTGTCCTCCATGAAGACGACCGGGATGTTGTAGATGTTGCAGAAGCGGATGAAGCGCGCGTTCTTGTACGCTGCGTCGATGTCGATCTGCCCGGATGCCACGGCGGAATTGTTGGCGACGAAGCCGACCACGTGCCCACCCATGCGACCGAATGCAGTGATCGTGTTGCGCGCTCGCGCCGACTGCACCTCCATGAAGTCGCCGTGATCGCAGATCTGCTGGATGATGATGCTGACATCGAAGGGTGTGTTGAAGCCGGTCGGGGAATTGAATGCCTTCTTCAGCAGGATGTCGATGTCCCAGGTCTTGCGATCGATCGGGTCGGAAGTCGGCTGGTACGGTGCGAGCTCGGAGTTTCCGTTGGGGATGTAATTGAGGATTTCGCGTACCTTGCGCAGCGCGGCAACCTCGTCCTCGACCACGAAGTCGGTCACACCGGACTGTGAATGCACGGCGGGGCCGCCGAGTTCATCGGGCGTCACGTCCTCGCCTAGCACCGACTTCACCACCCCCGGGCCGGTCAGGCCGAAGAAGGTGCCGCGTGGCTGGATCACGAAGCTGCCCTGGCGCGGCAGATAGGAGCCCCCCCCGGCGTTGAAGCCGAACATGCACATGATGCTGGGCACCACGCCACTCACCTTGCGCAGCGCGGTGAAGGCCTCGGCATAGCCATCGAGCCCGCCGACTCCGGCCGGCACGTAGGCACCGGCGCTGTCGTTCAGGCCGACCAGCGGAATGTGCCGCTTGCCTGCGAGTTCGAACAGCCTTGCCAGCTTGCGTCCGTTCGTTGCGTCCATCGAGCCCGCACGTACGGTGAAATCATGACCGTACAGGGCGACTTCACGCCCCTTGACCTTGATGATGGCGGTCACCAGCGAGGCGCCGTCGAGGTTTTCACCCCAGTTCTGGAACAATATCGTCGGCTCGCCATCCGCCAGCACCTGGATGCGCTCCCAGATCGTCATCCGATCCTTCTGGTGCTGTCGCTCGATGTTGACCACGCCCGCCGCACGGCGTGGGCGCTGCTGCAGCGCATAGCCTGCTGCAAGCGTCTTTTCATAGAGACCGGGTTCATAGCTGATCTGCCCGGGGACGCTGAACTCCATGTCCGCTTCCCTGCCGAATGGGTTTTTCAGCGAAAACCCCGAACCTTTGTCGTCACTCATCTGACATTGCCTCGAACATGGTTCTGAGAAATCTTGCTTCTCAAGCAAAAAGTCACGCTATATTAATGACTTGCGATAATCATATCAATTCGATCTACGATCGCGCCTGCGTTTCAGAACTTGCGGATGCTGGCAGCCCGAAACGCCTCCTTCAACGCTTCGTAGCCCTCGACGGCGACGAACTGGGGAAACTCGGCGACCACGTTTGCCGGTGCATTGAACAGGATGCCGGCATCGGCCTCTGCGAGCATGGTGGTGTCATTGTACGAATCGCCTGCCGCGATCACACGAAAATTCAGCGAATGGATCGCGCGTACCGACTGACGCTTCGGGTCCTTCTGGCGCAGCGTGTAGTCCGTGACACGGCCCTCGGCGTCCACTTCGAGACGATGGCAGAACAGCGCTGGCCAGCCAAGCTGGCGCATCAGCGGAGCGGAGAACTGATAGAAGGTGTCGGAGAGGATCAGCACCTGGAAACGTTCCCTCAGCCAGTCGAGGAACTCGCGTGCACCCGGCAGCGGTTCCATCGTGTCGATCACCGCCTGGATGTCGGGCAGACGCAGCCCGTGCTGGTCGAGCAGGTGCAGACGCTGCTTCATCAATACATCGTAATCGGGGATGTCGCGCGTGGTCGCACGCAGTTCGGCAATTCCGGTACGTTCAGCGAATTCGATCCAGATTTCCGGTATCAGGACGCCTTCGAGATCCAGACAGGCTATTTCCACAGGGGGCTCCAGCAGGGTTGCATCACATGATGGCGGCTGCAGGCACAGCCTCCACCGCGAGTTCGTGGCTGTGGCGAATCAATGGGTCGGCAGCTCGGTGTGCTCGAACATGGCGTCCACCTCGGCACGCCCCGGGCAGTTCCATGCCTTGTCGACGATCTCACGGGTGAGGTGCGGCGCAAACAGTTCGATGAATCTGTACATGTAGCCGCGCAGGAACGTTCCGCGCCGAAAACCGATCTTGGTCACACTTGGCTCGAACAGGTGACTGGCGTCGAGGACTACCAGCCCACGGTCCTGGACCTCGTCGACTGCCATGCGTGCGATGATGCCGATCCCAAGTCCCAGCTTCACGTAGGTCTTGATCACATCCGCATCGGTTGCGGTGAACACCACACGTGGCTTGAGCTGTTTCGCATGGAACGCCTCATCGAGGCGTGAGCGCCCAGTGAAACCAAATACATAGGTAACGATCGGGTGAGCTGCGACGTCCTCGATTGCAAGACGCTGCACCCCCGTCAGCGGGTGACCCTCGGGAACGATCACGCAGCGGTTCCAGCGATAGCACGGCATCATCACCAGGTCACTGAACAGTTCGAGCGCCTCGGTTGCGATCGCGAAATCCACCACACCGTCGACGGCCATCTGCGAGATCTGCACCGGCGTTCCCTGGTGCATGTGCAGGGATACATCGGGGTAGTGCGTCATGAAGGACTTGATCGCCGGCGGCAGCGCGTAACGGGCCTGGGTATGCGTGGTTGCGATCGACAGCGTCCCCTGCTGGTCGTTGCGGAACTCCTGCGCCACCTGCCGTATCGATTCGACACGGCGCAGGATCTCGCCCGTGCGTTCGAGGATTGCCTCGCCCGCCGGAGTGACGCGCGAGAGGTGCTTGCCGCTGCGCTCGAAGATTTCCACCCCAAGCTCGTCCTCGAGCAGGCGGACCTGCTTGCTGATGCCGGGTTGTGAGGTGAACAGGCTCTGTGCGGTTGCCGAGACGTTGAGGTCGTGGCGGGCAACCTCCCAGATATAGCGCAGCTGCTGCAGTTTCATGGTGGTATGGGTCGGCGTGGGTGCGTGCAGGATAGCGGTTCTTGCAGGTAGCGGCTACTCTCCGGCACTCCGCACTTCCCTCGCCCTGCCCGGTAGCGTTTAATCGCCTCCTCCCTGAGCGGGGCTGCCCGCGCTCCCCACATGGTTGTCATCGATTTTCAGGAGACGATGTGTCTGAACTGAAGGATCCGCGAGTGCTCTTTGCTGCCGAGCGCACGCTGCTTGCCTGGAACAGGACCAGCCTGTCGCTGCTGGCGTTTGGCTTCGTGATCGAACGCGCCGGGATACTGATCGCAGCCATGTCACCACAGTCGGTCCACACCGACTACATGACACTGAGCTTCTGGCTCGGCCTGTGTTTCATCGCGCTGGGCACCTTCACCGCCTGGTACTCCGCGCGACAGTACGCTCTCGTGCTGCGTACGCTCACGCCTTTCGAGTTTCCGCAGGAATACACAGCGCGCTGGGGGATGTGGGTCAACCTGGTGGTGGGTGTCTTCGGCCTGGGCCTGGTCATGGTCCTGTATCTCTGGCGCTGAGGTGTGCTCACCGTGTGTGCGTCCCCCCTGGGCTTCGTCCTTGTCGTGCTGCGCGGTGTGGCGCAGATCATGCTGCAGCGCAACGCAGCCACGGGTGCCCTGTTCCTGCTTGCGCTGGCCATCAACTCGATCACTGTCGCCCTGGCGACCCTGCTGGGTTCATTGATCGGCACGGTGGTGGCGCGTCTTGGCGGCTTCCCGCGGGGCGAGATCGAGGACGGTCTCCATGGTTTCAACCCTGCGCTGGTCGCCATCGCGACAGTGCATTTTTATGCGCTTTCCGCTGCGGCGATCGTCCTCGGGCTCTTCGGCATCGTTTTCGCCGGGTTGCTCATGCGTGTGATGCAGGCGCATTCACTGAAGCCCTACACCTTTCCCTTCGTGCTGTCGGTGTGGTTGATGTTCTGGGTACTGGCGCCGGATCGAAGCGGAGAAGCCGGTTTCGCCTTCGGCGGACCCATGGTCGTCGATGCGTTCTTCCAGGCATTTGCTCAGGTGATGTTCCAGGCAAACTCACTGACGGGACTGATCTTTCTCGTCGGGATAATGCTCGGCTCATGGAGATGCGCCTGCTTCGCCATGCTTGGCGTCGCGATGGCCATTGCCATTGGCTTTGCACTCGGCTGGCCCGGCGGACAGATTGCTGCGGGGGTCCATGGCTACAACGCGGTTCTCGCGGCAATCGCACTGGCACTCGGCTCGCGTCATGTCCTGTATCTGCTGCTCGGCATCGTGCTGTCGGTTGTCATCACCAAGGCGATGCTTGTCGCCGCGCTCCCGGCGCTGACCTTTCCTTTCATTCTGTCGACCTGGGTGGCGCTCGCCGTCCAGCGCCAGTTCTCGGGTGAAGCCGGCCCCGTGAAAGCGAGGCGGGACTGAAGGACTCAGCTGGCCTGCACCTGGTTGGTCACGCCGTGCGGTACGTGTCCCGTGGCCACATGGCGGCTGGCAGAGCTGCAGTGCCCCTGCTGGTCGTCGAAGAACACATCCGCTCCGTATGCTGCCAGGAACTCGCCCTTGTCGAGCCCGCCAAGAAACAGTGACTCGTCGATGCGGATGCCCCAGGCACGCAGGGTCCGCACCACGCGCTCGTGCGCCGGTGCCGAGCGCGCGGTGACCAGAGCGGTGCGAATCGGGCAGTCATCGTGCGGGAACTCACATTGCAGGCGCTGCAGTGCCGCGAGAAACGCCTTGAACGGACCGCCGCTCAGTGGCTCGTGTGCCGCAGCCGATTCACTGCGAGCAAAGGCCTCGAGCCCCTGGCTCTGGTAGATTCGCTCCGCCTCGTCGGAAAACAGGACTGCGTCACCGTCAAAGGCGAAGCGGATGCGGTGCTCGTCGCCTCCACCGTTTCGCGAGGGCAGGAAGGTCGCTGCCGCAATCCCCTGCTCCAGTGCCTGGCGCACATCCTCGACTTCCGTCGACAGGAACAGATGGCAACCGAAGGCACTCACATAGCGCCACGGGCTCTCGCCGCCACAGAACGCGGCGCGCGATATGGCCAGGCCATAGTGCTGGATGCTGTTGAACACACGCAGCCCCGTGTCGGCGCTGTTGCGGGAGAGCAGGATCACCTCGACACGTGTGTCATCGGACAGTCGCTCGTTCAGTGCCAGCAGCTTGCGCACCATGGGGAACGCATCGCCCGGTGCCAGCACCTCATCCTCGTGCTCGATCTGATAGCGGCGGTATGCATCGAGACCATCGTGTTCGTAGATCTCGTGACTCGCATCGAGGTCGAAGAGTGTGCGCGATGAGATCGCGATCACCAGGCGGTTTCCGAGTACGGCTGACATGGGGTTTCCACTGCAGAACAGGTATCGCGATTCTAGCCTCAACGTGAAGCTGTCGCACTGGCAGGGAAATCGCCAGCGGCCACGACCGAATGGTGCCGCTGCAGACGTCCTTGGCGTGTCGCGTCTACAGAAACGTCACCAACTCATCGGGTATATCGCCGTAGTCGCGGACTGAATCGACGACTGGCAAGGCGCTGTCGAAGCGTTCGTCCTGGTAGGCAAAGCAGCTGTTTGCTGCACGCTCACGGGCACTCAGCGTCTCGTGCGGCGCACGCTGGCGCATTGCGGCCAGATCCCATTGCTGTGATGTGCCGATGATGATTGCCATCTGCAGCACGGCGGCCGCCTCCAGCTCATCACCGCTCCAGTACTGCGCCGACCAGGCAGCGAAGCCACGCAGCACCTCGCGCCCGGCGAGCTCTGCCGGCTCGAGGATCCGCGGGTGGGCAATGCGCCAGCTGTGCACCACGCGCCCATCGAGCGCCACCTCTGCGCTGGTGGTTCCATCCGCTCCAGGATCGGGCAGGGTGACGTCGTACTGGCGTGATGGCGTGCCACGCAGCGCCTGTGCAATTGCAAAGCCGAGCAGGTCGTGCAGATGCGTGCAGTGGGTACGTGGATTTTCCCATCTGCGGAATTCCGCTCGACTCGCCGTCAGTGCGTGCCCGTTGAGCCGCTGCAGGTGAAGTGCTGCGGCCGGACAGATCTGCGTCGGAAAGCGCAGCCATTCGCCCTCGATTGCTGTGATGCATTGCCCGTCGTGACGCAGCGCGAGGCGGCAGGCGTGAAGGTTGTCCTCCAATCCTCCCCGCACGGTGTTGCCTTCGACCAGCAGCCGGATCCGTCGGCGGAAGATGCGCTTACCGTAACGTGGATGGGGGATCGGCGGCCTGGTGAACATCGATGGTACCTCCCTGCTCCAGTGCCCCGGCAGCGTACGCCTCGGCGCGCTGGGCGAACAGGCCAAAGAGTCCACCGGTATGCACGAACACGATGTCACCCGTGGTCGTGAAACGCCCCGCGCGGATCTCCTCGAGCATGCCGTGGAACGCCTTGCCCGTGTATACGGGGTCCAGAACGAGCCCTTCTTCCCGTGCCAGCATTCCAATGGTGCCGAACACGGCAGCGTCGGCCTGAGCATAGCCCGCACCTATGTAGGTATCGAGCACGTGTACGTTCAATGCAGTGACATCGAGGGCAGGATGGTAACGCTCGCGCCACGCCGCGAGGTCAGCGCGCACCTTGCGCTGGAACCATCCTGCGTCGTCGCAGACGGCGATTCCCCATGCCTCGGCGTTCATGCCAGCGAGCGCCAGACCTGCGGTGAGCCCGGCCTGCGTGCCCCCCGAACCGGTGGCGCAGACCACCTGGCGTGGCGTGATTCCCAGGCGTGCACAGTCGGCGGCGAGTTCGGCAGCACCCGCCACATAACCCCAGACACCGGTGGCATCGCTTGCTCCGGTCGGTATCAGGAACGGACGCCGGCCCTCGCTGCGCAGTCGCTCCATGTGTGCGACAAGCAATCCATCAAGCCCTTGCCGATACTGATGCACGGGATAGGCGTGAACCACGGCTCCCGCCAGGCGGTCAAGAAAGAGATTCCCGTCCGGCACGTCCTGCGCTTCACCACGCAGCACCAGTTCCACGCGAAGACCAAGTCGTGCCCCCAACAGCGCGGTTGCCCGGCAGTGATTCGACTGCAGGCCGCCGCAGGTGAGCAGAGTGTCGGCGCCTTCGGCAAGAGCCCGTGCGATCGTGAACTCGAGCTTGCGGATCTTGTTGCCGCTGGCCGCACACTCGCTCAGGTCATCGCGCTTGACCCAGATGCGTGGTCCGCCAAGCCTGCGGCTCAGCCGCTCGAGCGGTTCCAGCGGCGTGGGCAGTCGTGCCAGGTGCAGCCGTGGCGGTGATGGCAGCCCCGAAATCGTCTCCATCATCCGTTCAGTTCCCGTCCGAAGCAGGCATTGCGGCGGGTGCTCTCACTTTTTCTCGCCAGCCGCCCCGACACCCTTGAGCGTGCCCTTCGGCAGCACATTCTGCACCGCCCACTTCTGTATCTTGATCTCGACGCCGTCGGCAACCTTGAGCACCACGAAGTCATCCTCGATGGCGATGATGCGCCCGAGAATACCGCTGGAGGTTGCCACCTCGTCACGCACCGCGAGCTTGCCAAGCATGTCCTGATGCTCCTTCTGGCGCTTGCGCTGCGGACGGATCGCGATGAAATAGAACAGCGCGAAGATTCCGATCATGAACGCGAAGGACATCATCGGATCGCCGCCTGCGGCTGGAGAGCTTTGGGCGTGAGCGGCAGAGGCAAAAAACATGAATTCTCCAAAAAACAGATAGTTACAAGATTTTATTCAGAATCAACTCGTGAAGCAGCAACGTGCAGCTCGACTGTAATGAGTTTGCCCCTCGACCTGCAACCATGAATCGCCGTACACGGTCAAAGCGTCCAGTCGAACTCCATGGTGAGCGGCGCATGGTCCGAGAAGCGTTCGTCACGGAAAATCGACTCGCCACGGATCCGTCCACGCAGCCCGGGCGTCACCGCCATGTAGTCCAGGCGCCACCCGACGTTGTTCTGTCGTGCCCGGCCGCGGTTCGACCACCAGGTGTACTGACGTGGCTGGGGGTTGATCACGCGGAAGGCGTCCACGAAGCCGACCTCGTCGAAGAGCACATCGAGCCAGGCGCGCTCCTCGGGCAGAAAGCCCGAGTTCTTGCGGTTGCCGCGCCAGTTCTCCAGATCGATTTCCTTGTGACAGATGTTCCAGTCACCACAGATGATGTATTCACGCCCACTCGCCAGCAGGCTGCGCAGGTGCGGCATCAGTCGTTCCATTACCTCGAACTTGATTGCCTGGCGCTCCTCGCTCGAGCTGCCCGAGGGCATGTAAAGGGAGATCACGCTCAGCCCATCGTAGTCGGCCTGCAGCCAGCGCCCCTCGCTGTCGATGGGATCCCAGCCCAGGCCCTGCTGCACAGCCAGCGGGGACTTGCGCAGGTAGAGCGCGGTGCCAGCGTATCCCGGGCGCTCGGCATCGAAGTAATGGCACTCGTAGCCTTCGGGGAAAAAGTGTCCATCATTCAGCTGCTCGATGCGTGCCCGCGTCTCCTGCAGGCAGACGACGTCAGCCTGCTGTCCTTCCAGCCAGCCGAAGAATCCCTTGCTTGCTGCAGAGCGAATACCGTTTGCGTTCAGGGTGATGATCTTCATGGAATGCTCGACACACTTTCACCAAACTAGCATCCGCCGGCCGACGGTTGCTGCGCGGGTGCTACATCGTCGTATCGTGTGCCGCTCCGCCACGCAAATCCACCATGTCCGGGGTGATTTCGGAAAAACGCACGACCCTGCCACCGAATTCACTGACAAACCGTTCTGCATCGGCCTGTTCGGAAAAGCTGGCGATGGTCGGCCCCATCGACCCTTGACGTCTGCTGCCGAGCACGTAGATCGCCTTCCTCGCCTCGATCCAGTGACCTCTCGGCTCCGTCCAGTCGGCCTTGGCCATGTCCTGCACATACACCGCACGCACGGGGCGGACCTGCTCGCCTGTCAGCAGTGTGTTGAAGAGCTCGACGGTATCGCAGAAAAACGCCGGTTGCTCCTGGTCGGCATAATGGATTTGCGCCTTCGGGCCCGGATAGTCAGTCAACGACATGCCGTCCAGCTCGCAGTATGTACCAGCGGTGATCTCCTGTGGCGCAACGGAACGCTGTGCGGATTCCCTGTCGGCGCAGCCAGCCAGCAGGGCGAGTGCAAGCAGTACGAGGAGACCAGGCATGTGACGATGTAGGGAATCGGATCCGGTCATGGCTTGAATCTCCACTTGCCAAGAAGAAGGGGAACGATGATCCACGCAAGCATCACCGCGCCGAGCACCAGCGGACTGCCCAGCGTTTCGGGAACCACGCTGGCAAGGCCGTACATGCTGCGCACATCTTCCAGGGAGAAGATGTTGAGGATGCGAAAGACATCGGCAGGATTGAGAAACAACAGCCACGCAAACACGTCGCCGCCCACCTTGTCGCCGGTGCTGATCAGCATGCCCAGCAGGATGAGATCGAACACCAGCACGAAAAAGAACCAGACGGCGATGGCCATCCCCGAGGCATGCGTCCGCTCGCGAGCAATCACCGAAAGCAGGACAGCGATACTCAGAAAGGCCAGGCCAAGCAGCACCGAGCTGAGCACGAAGCCGCTGAAGTGAAACAATGCGTTGGCATCCATGTGCTGCCACAGCAGCACGGCCACCGCACCGAATCCGGCCACGGTGGACAGCGACAGGGCCAGTGCCAGGCCAAGGTACTTCCCGAGCAGCAATTCCACACGAGTGACTGGCAGTGCCAGCAGCAGTCCCAGCGACCCGCGTTCGCGTTCACCCACGATGGCATCGAAGCCAAGCAGCAGTGCGATCAGTGGAATCAGGTAGATCACCAGGCTGACCAGGCTGGCGATGGTGAACTCGATCGAACGAAAACCGACCTGGCCCTGCTGCGCACCTCCGAAGTAGGCAATGGCGAGCGAGAATACGGTGAACACCAACGCTACCGCCAATACCCAGCGGTTGCGCATGCGATCGCGGAATTCCTTGACGGCAACAGTGATGACGGGAGTGAGTTCCATGGCCTTGCCCGCCTAGTCGGAAATACCGAGGAACATGTCCTCGAGCGAAGGTTCCAGCAGGCGCAGATCGTGGATCTGTCCCTGCAGCGACACGAGCGAGCCCAGCAGTGCCATCTTGTGCTGGCGCGGGCATCGCAGACGCAGACCGAGGGCGGTCGTCTCCACAGGGCCGTCCAGATACGGTGTGACGGCGTGCAACACGGATGCACGCGCGTCATCGCCCAGATCGACTTCGATGGTCAGCGGCAGGCGGGTTCGTTCGCGCAGGGTCTGTATGCTGCCCTGGGCCTGCACCCTGCCCGAGACAAGTATCGCCAGGCGATCCACACGTTCCTGCAGCTCGGCCAGCACGTGCGAGGTGATGACGATGGTGACGCCACTGTGCTGCAAGTCGCGCAGGCCAAGGTAGAAGTCACGGATTGCCTGGGGATCGAGTCCGTTGGTTGGTTCATCGAGAAACAGCACCCGTGGATTGCCAAGCAGGGCCTGGGCAAAACCGAGGCGCTGACGCATGCCCTTGGAGTATTCGCGTACCGGTCGCTTGCCGGCGTGGGCGAGCCCTGCGCGCTCCAGCATCAGCGGACATTGCTGCAATGGCGCGCCCTTGAGCCTGGCGAAGAAGCGCAGCGTTTCCAGGCCGCTGAGGTTGTCATAGAGCACGACGCTTTCCGGCAGGTAGCCGATGTGGCGGCGCATTGCGCGAAAACCGCGAGCCTGCACCGAGGTGCCGTTGATCAGGATCTCGCCGGTCGTGGCAGTCTCCAGCCCCAGCATCAACTTGAAGAGCGTGCTCTTGCCGGCACCGTTGTGGCCGATCAGCCCGAAGATCTCTCCTTGCGGGATCGCCAGGTCCACACCATCCACCGCCCGCAGGGAGCCGAAATGCCTGTGCACGTCACGCAAGCGGATGGCCATGCCATCAGTGACCGGGGAAATGCATGCCACGCCACTGGCTCCAGTTCTCGTGCGCAGGCTCCATGCGCGGGTTTGGGTCCACCACCGAGGGCGCACGCAGGATGGGGAACTGCCTGCCGACCAGACGCAGGGTATGGACGGCGGGACTGGACATCAACAGCTTGAGACTGGGGTAGCGCCACCCCAGACGATCGACCATGTCGCTCGCTTCGTAGGGCACATCGCCCTTGCCGTCACCATTGCGGTCCCAGCCCAGGTAGTTGCTCCAGTAGTTGCCGTGCTGCTCGCCCCAGAGCACATCGCGGGTTGCCACGAAGCGCACCTGTTCACGGTTCGAGATGAAATCGTTGCCTTCGACCGGATTGTTGATCGAACCGGCCGACAGGTGCACACCGACATGGTTGTCCACCACCAGGTTGTTCCTGAGCGTGGTGTATTCCACATCGTAGATGAAAAAGCCGCGACTGTTGCCGGCAACGACGTTGTCCTCGATCACGGAGTCCTGCAGTGTGCGCAGCATGATGCCATGATCGGAATTTCCCCAGGCGCGGTTGTTGCGCACCGTCTGGTTGCGCACCTCCATCAGCGCCAGCCCACCACGGTTGTGGTAGCTGTCGTTGTCTTCCCACAGGTTGTGATAGGAGTTCATGTAGTGCGTGCCGTAGCGGCTGTGATGCAGCCTGTTGCCGCGAAATGTCGCATGGTGGGACACGTCGACGTACAGGGCATCGCGCACGAAGCTGATGTTGTTGTTCAGGATCCTGGCACCGCGCGTGTTGTAGAGCTGGATGCCGTTGCCGCGCCGCGGTGAGCTGTAATCACGCAGGCCGGTGATGAGGTTGCCTTCGATCAGCACGTCGTTGGTCTTTTCGATCCACAGCCCAAACAGGTTGTAGGTCAGGTCACAGTGACGCACGGTT
>CAZSYV010000054.1:13696-19515 GCA_964610955.1 uncultured Klebsiella sp.
CTTTTCGATCCACAGCCCAAACAGGTTGTAGGTCAGGTCACAGTGACGCACGGTTGCCCGGTGCGCGCCCGGAAACACGTAGATCCCAGCGTTCTGAGCCTTCAGGTCACTGCCGGAATCGCGCACGATCATCCCTTCGATCGTCACATCGGGGGCAGTGATCCGGATCGTGTCGCCTGTCCCGCCACCGCTCAGGGTGGGACGGTCCCGACCACGCAGGGTGAGAGGCTTGTCGATCAGGAGATTGACGCGGTAGTGGCCTCGCCAGACCTCGATGGTATCCCCGGCCTGTGCCGACCTCACCACCGCGGCCAGATCGTCATCGGGGTGAACGAGCAGCGTGGCGGCCCGGCTTGCTCCGGCGGCGACCAGGATGAGGGCCAGCGCCAGCCGGATCGAGGCGACTCTCATAGGATCTGCCAGCCCATCCACTTGAGCACGAGAAACAGTGCGGCGCCGATCATCAGGTTCTTGAAGCTGACATAGCTGATCATGTCGAACACGCTGGCGACCCGGTATCTGTTGCGCCACCAGGGACCATCCTTCACGTAGCGACGACCGGACAGGCGAATCAGCACTTCGTAGAGGCTCCAGCCAAACCACCAGCCAATGATTGCGCCCGAGTACAGGTATCCCGTTGCGGCAAGCACCCATGCCATGGTCGCTGCTGCACCCAGCGCGAGTCCCGTGACCTGCAGGGCTCGCCTGCTGCGCCATCCCTCGCGGCTCCACGGCCACAGGTGATCGTAGACTTCCAGCCAGATCCATTTCAGAACGCCTGCACCGTGCCCGTATGCGGGCAAGGCAGGGTCGGTGGGCATGCGCGGATCGACGCCATCGCGTGCCCTGGGCAGAATCTGGTCGGCCACCGTCAGCGGCGGGACGGGCTCGAAGTAGCCGTCGTCACCGATCGTGTTGAGTGGAATCAGAGCCTTCTCACGGCGCTTGCGCTCCCTGGCCAGTGGTGGGCAGGCGCCGGGATCGGTATACAGGATCATGCAATCCAGACAGTGCAGACACTCGCGGTGGTCGATGCGTCCATCGGCGTCGATCGCCTGAGCGCCACAGCCGACCGCACACGCCGTACAGATATTGCAGTCCTGCTTGCGCCTGAGCCCAAACCAGCGAAACGTGCTCGGTATGGCCAGCGACGCGCCCAATGGGCAGATGTATTTGCAGTACGGTCGTTCAATGAAGATCGAAATACCCAGAATGACGGCAACGAACAGGCCATAGGGCCAGCTCCGGTTCATCACCCCGACCAGGAACGTGGTCTTGAACGGCTCTACCTCGGCGAGCTTTTCAGCCATGCCCATCGAGAACAGGGACGCCGCGAGCAGCACAAAGAAGATGGCGTACTTCAACCACTTCAGACGGTCGTGCCACTTTGGTGGCAACCTGGTCTGAAACCGTCCAAGGCCGACAAAGCGTGCAATCTTGTAGAGACCTTCCTGGATTGAGCCAAAGGGGCACATCCAGCCGCAGAACAGTCCGCGACCGAACAGGAACACGGTGGCGATGATGAAAATCCAGAACAGGAAGATGAATGGATCGGTGAGAAACAGTGGCCACGACCACTTGAACAGAACGGAGTGGAACCAGGTCAGCACCTGCGTGATGGATGGCTGCGCCATGAGCCCGAAACCGACCACGAATATGCTGATCGCCCAGAATGTGTACTTGAAGCCATTGACTGGCCATTTGTTCGTGTATGTGGACAACCGCGTGAGCCTTTCGCGGAGGGCGTAGACCACGGTGGCGGCGATCAGCAGCAATATGAACAGGGCAATCGCAACAGGCTGGCTCTTCCAGATACGCACCCACGGTGCGGCGACTTCCTGCACTTTCGGACGCCCACCTTCGAGCAGACTGCCCGGCAGCCAATACTTCGACTCGAATACCGTGAAGCTGCGCTGGCCGCTCGCCCGATCTACCCGGTTGCCGAGAAAGGCCAGTTTCCACGGATACGCAGCCGAGAAAGCCGGTGAGCGAATGATGAAGATCGCCGATTCCGTGTAACGCGGCGCGCCTGCTGCCTGCAGTCCGTACAGGTTCAGCGCATCGAGGTCCCGGAAGGTGAAGGAGTCGGCGCCCTGCTTGACCTGCACGCGATCGTAGATGCCACCGCGTACGAAACCTGAGCCCTTGAAGGATTCTTCGCCGGCGGTGCGGATCACGAAAATGGCGTTCTCACCGTTTTTCATGCCCGCATGCAGCCGGTCGAAGTCGGCATCACCCAGCAGGCTGCGCCCTACGTCCGGCTGGTTGAGATCACCAAACCACAGCGTGATGAACGGGATGGCGCTGCGCGGCAGGCCAACGGACTCGGGCTTGACCAGCAGACGCTGCACCAGTTGCTGCCTGACCAGTTCCTGCCAAGTGTAGCGCCGGCCGGAAGCAAGGAATCGGGCCTGGGTGCGCACAGTCGGTTCGATGATTCCGGTCTGGCGCGCAACTGCAGAACCCGAGCTCATGATGACCTGGTTCTGCGCCACCACCGTCACGGTGGCGCCGGAGATAGCATCCACGCCGACGATGTTTTCATCCGGACGCGAGGGGCCAACCTCGACCAGGTCCGTGACCCACTTGCCGACATACTGACTGTTGAAGTTGATCAGGGCCGATTCCGGAATGCCGAGCAGCAGGATTGGTTCGGAGTGCTTGAGCACCTTGACGCCGACGAAGCGACCCTGTGTGTCCATGCCGATCAGCGTGACCACCGGCTTGCCCGAATAGGCAGGTGTGTCGGTGATGTCGGTCGAGAGCATCACGTAGCCAAGCAGTCTTCCGCCCTCGCCTGCCCTGTCGAAGGCTTGCACATAGGGTGGCTGGCCCATGCGTTCGGAAAAATGACCCGCACCGGGAAATACCTCCCCACACGGCACGAGGGCACACATATCCCTTGCGGTGGCCAGATCGGCGGGAAGCTCGGCTTCGTATGTGGTCGACGCCGCCCGTGCATCGAGCGAAACACCAGTCAGCGCCAGGCTGAGCGCAAGCCATGCCAGCAGGTACGACTTCAGCAGGTTCATCGGCCAGTCACGCCGTGGGAGCAGCGCAGCCGATGACTGTGCTGCTCCCGAACGGAGCCATCATGCTTCGACCAGCATTCGCGAGCGCATTTCAAGGTGCAGCGCGTGGCAGAAGTTGGTGCAGTAGCACCAGTAGACGCCGGGCCTGTCGGCGATGAAGGTGACTGACTTGGTCTCCTGCGGGTTGACGATGAAGTTGATGTCGTACTTCGGGATCGCGATCGCGTGAGTGAGGTCCTCTATCTTGTCGAGGTTGGTCAGGATGATGGTCACCTCGTCGCCACGCTTGACGGTCCATTCGCGCAGGCCAAAAACCGGCGCCTGCGATGTCAGGTACACCGTCACCTTGTTGCCATCACGCTCCACCCGGCAGTCATTGAAGCTCTTGACCGCGAGTGGAAACTCGTCGAGATCGTATATCTGGCGCGTACGCACCAGGTTGCGTGGAACGATGATGGAGTCGTGCGGTTCGGAATACACGGCATGGTCCGCAACCAGCTTCATCTTGTCACCGCTGATGTCGATCAGCTGCGCCGTTTCGGGATGCAGTGGGCCTACCGGCAGGAAGCGGTCCTTGGAAAACTTGTTGTCCGAGAGGAAGTACTTGCCATCGGCATCCTTGGTCTCGCCCATGGAGGTGAAGCCGTGGCCAGGCTGGTACATCACGTCGATGCGATCCACCACGGGCTGCGCTGTCTTGTCGCCCTGGAAGGATCTGATCGCAGCCTCCACGTTCCACTTCACGATCTGGCTGTCGAGAAACAGCGTGGTGTAGGCATTGCCACGACCATCGAAGCCGGTGTGCAGTGGGCCCAGGCCGATTTCCGGTTCGGCGACCACCGTCTTGCGCGGGTCATCGAGTTCGCCATCGAACCACTTGAGCACCAGGTCATGCTCGATCAGCGAAGCCGTTGGCGAGAGCTTACCCGAGCAGGCGTAGTACTTGCCGTCGGGGCTGATGTTGACGCCGTGCGGGTTCTTTGGAATCGGCACATAGCAGACCAGAGAGGTCCCGGGGTCGGAATTGCCCGCCCTGGTACCGTCGACCACCGGCACGCCGGAATCACCATAGGTGGTGAACCTGCCCGCCTTCACCGCTTCTTCGATGCGTGCGACGTTGAAGAACAGGCAGGCGTCCATTTCCGAGGACATCATGTCCTCGAAATGAATGCCGTTCTCGGTATTGTACTGGTTGGTGCAGGCCAGCTTGCCGTCGTAGGACGAGGCGACCAGATCGCAGTTGCCATCGATCACCACCTGCCAGCGCACCTCCATGCTCTCCGCATCCACGCAGCTGAAGACCGAACGGTATTCGTCCGTCGCGTCCATGTTGGTCCCGTCGTTGATCAACGGAATGGCGAACTCGCCCCCACAGAACACACGTGTGGTGTAGTTGACGGCAGGGTCGACTGGGTCGCGCTTGTCGGGGAAAAGGCCATGGAAGCCCTGCACCAGTGGCAGTTCGGTGATCCTGTCGGTCTCCATCGTATCCATGCGGATGCGTGCCAGCCGCCCGTGGATCTTGTCGTTGACGAACAGATAGCGGCCGTCGTAGGTGCCGTCCCTGTACGAGGGGTGCACGTGGTGCGTGTCGCCCGTGTGGTACTTGAGCGTACCGTCAGGTTTCGTGCCGAGAATCTGCTTTGACTCGTTGGTGATGCCCCAGCCGACGAGGCAGTCCATGTTGAAGACCGGGATGCGCTTGAACAGTCGTCCCGAGGGCAGACCGTAGATACGCACTTCGCCCGAATGCCCACCCGATGAGAAGGAGTAGTAGTCATCGAGCTGCCCTGGCGCCACCTCGTACTTGCCAACCTCGGGTGTTGCCGATGAGGCCGAGTCTGTCGTTGTGGTGGCGGAATCACTCCGATCGTTGCAGGCGGCAACGCCCAGGCCCAAGCCTGCAATGGCGGTGGTACCGATGAACCGGCGACGGTTCATGCTGCTGTTGTCGGTGCAGGGGTCTTCCTCGCTGGTGCTCATGCTGGGCCTCTCGCGACAGTGAACGAAAAGAGGCGACCGGGCCTGGGGCCCGGCCGTCGCAGTGACCATAGCGAGAAAGTCACCCCGGGGGTTTGACCGACATCAATCGATCAGGCCCGACAAGGGTTCCCCGCCAGGCAGACGAGCCCGGAAGGTGCTCCCGAGCCGGATCTTCAGCTGATACTCAGCACAGCTGTCCACCGTCGATGTTGAATGCGATTCCGGTGACGAAGCGTGCTTCGTCGCTGGCGAGGTACGCGACCGCCCCGGCGATTTCCTCCGGCTCTGCCGCCGGTTGGGTCATCGGGAACAGGCGTTGCATCGCATTCATGTCGATGTCGGTCGGGATGCTGTAGGTACCGGGCAAAGACGTGTTGACACTGCCCGGACAGACTGCGTTCACCCGCACACCGCGAGCGTTGAATTCCACCGCCAGGCTGGCACTCAGGGAAACCACTGCGGCCTTCGATGCCGCATAGGCGCTCCAGTAAGGCGCACCGCACAGCCCCGATGCCGATGCCATGTTGACGATGTTTCCACGGCTCTCGATCAGGTGCGGCAGTGCCGCCTGACAGATCGCCACCAGGCTGCGCACGTTGATCGCGAACATGCGGTCCCAGTCGGTGAGGCGCAGCTCGAGGAAATGATCGGCCCGACAGGCGCCGGCGATGTTGCACACGACGTCCAGGCGCCCGAAACGCTCGACGCCGCGCGCGACCAGCGTGCGGCAGGAATTCTCGTCGAGCGCATCGTAGGGCTGCACCAGGCAGCTTGCGCCCGTGGTGCCGAGTTCGCTCTCGAGGC
>CAZSYV010000055.1:0-19405 GCA_964610955.1 uncultured Klebsiella sp.
CGTTGGGTTTGTTTTGTAATGGCTGCGCATCACCTCGTCGCGCCTCAGTTCATGCATCACTAGTGGGGCGTTCAGGGGCGTCAATCGACGTCAGTTCAGATTCCGCGTGGCGGTCGAACCTCCATGATCGACCATGCTCGTTCATGGGAGTGGCCTCCTAGTGGCCTCCTGTTTTCGGCATCCCGCAGTGGATCCGAGCCTGTAGTCGCGTCGTCCACACACGTTCGTCGCCGTCTACTGCCGTCCACGATCGTTCACTATCGGCCAGGGGCGTCGATGAGTCGGGGCGGTCCCGAACGCTCCTCGATGAGCGGTGCGAGTCGATCAGCGAAGGTCGCGACGCCAGCGCGCCGCAACGCCAGGAGCAAGTCTTCTGGTGTTCTTGGGGGCGAGTCTTCTCCGACGCCAAATGGAGGAACGCGGCGACGAGTTCGTCAGTCTCGTCTTCGAGAACTCGCAGAGGTAGGTGTTGGGATCGCCGACGCGGGCGCCTCGCTGTCAACCTGCTGGCGTGTAAGGAGCGGGAGGAGGCTCACTCTCGCGCGGCGCTGACCGAACTCCTCGGAGCAGATCCAGATGCGCTATCCCGCTCGGACTAGTGCCAGCAGTCGCTCAAGGAGCACTTCATCTGTAAGAGTCTTGCGGTCGGTAGGATTGGGCAGCGCTCAAATCCAGTAGACACCGGATGCAACTTCTATGTTGCCTCTGTGTAGCATCTGGGTATCATTGCTCCATGGTGAGGCTGTCGCGACTGAAGGCACTGCGCGAGCGAAAAGCTCTGACACAACAGGAGCTGGCAGAGAAGGCTGGGCTGAGTCGTCTCACGATCACTCGCCTCGAGGGCAGCGATGGCCAGCCTCACCCAACGACCGTCCGGAAGATTGCGGATGCTCTCGCCGTGGAGCCTGACGATCTGATGGAGCCCCTGAAATGAACCAGTCGACGTCGGCTCTGATCGCCGCAGCGAAGCAAGGGTTCACCGAGCTCGGGTATGTTGGCGACCTCGTTCAAGAAGACTATGCCTTCGTCGATTTCGACATGCCACGGCCACGAGTGCGCCGGATCGCGATGGTCGCGTTCGGCCATATCCCGACATCCTTCGAGTCAGCCTGGATAGGCCTCACGGTTGGCACCGAGACAGCTGAGTCTCTGCGAAGGTTCCGGGCACTAGGAGCGCCCCAAATCCTCGTGATCGAGGGCACCGTCGTTGGCCGCTGGAAAATGCCGGCCACGGGCGATCCCATCCTTCAAGAGCGCATCCCAGCGGATCGCTTGTTGGAGGTAATGCGCGAAAGACAAGACGTTTGGGGACAGCCAGCCGTTGCCCGTGTGAAGACCATTTCTTTCTCTTCCGCCCCGATGCAACTGGATTTCTATGATGCCGGCCTGGTGCCAGCCATCGAGTCCGTCGTCCGGAAGAAGTTGGATCGGCTACTGAGCGATACGCTCGCGCGAGCTATCGCTGCGCATCAGGAGCATATCGCTGGAGATCCGGACTTGCCGGGCCTGTACCGCCTGGTCTTTCGACTCTTGGCGGCAAAGTTGCTGGAGGATCGTGGACATTCAGACGGCTGGGCGAGTGGGACCGCCAGCGACGTCGTGGCGCGCGTTGAGCAGTATTACTACGGCTCGCGATCCATCCCGGCAGCCGTTACGCATCCAGAAGTACAGGACGCCGCTTGGCGTTACCTCCGCAGCGGGGTCCAGCTACAGAATGTTTCTGTGAGCACGCTCGCCTACATATACGAAAATACGCTCGTGAGTCGGGAAACGCGTAAAGAGTTCAGCATCCACGGCACTCCTCCCGAAATTGCTGAGTACATCGTGCGCAGATTGCCGTTCGAGAGTCTGGAGTTGGACGATCGCCGTGTCTTTGAGCCATTCTCAGGCCATGCGGTATTTCTGATCGCAGCACTAGGGCGACTCCGAGAGCTGCTCCCCCCTGAGCAGTCCAACGAGGAGCGTCACGAATATTTCGTGAGTATGTTGGTGGGCATGGAAGAGGAGCCCTTCGCGATCGAGGTCGCGCGGCTCTCATTGATGCTTGCCGACTATCCCAACCCAAACGGGTGGCAACTCGAGCAGGGGGATGTCTTTGCGGACGCGACTCTTCGCGACCGGCTGATGCAATCGAACGTGGTGCTCTGCAATCCGCCATTCGAGGAGTTCTCCGGGCCCGATCGTGCGCAGTACGAAGACCTCAGATCGACGAATCAAGCAGCCGACATCTTGAATCGGGTTCTGGACCACCCGCCTCCACTCCTCGGCTTCGTGCTACCTCGTGTGTTTCGCGATGGCCAGTCGTTCCGGGAAGCGCGCGAGCGCCTGGTGCGGAATTACGGAGTAATCGAGATCACCGAGCTCCCGGATAGAGTCTTCGCTCATTCAGATGTGAGGACTGTGTTGCTGCTTGCGTATGAACCGAGCAACGGACACGTCGATCTGCGGTGCTCGACTGTAGACCGCGCGGACCTTCATCAGTTCCTTACGACCGGAGAGCCTTCGCGGACATCGCTGACACGCTTCTCGACAGACGAGGCGGCTTCGATGCCAGCGCTCTGGCGCTTCCCCCTTGAGCGCCTATGGGAGGCTCTCCAAGGACATCCGGTGCTGAAGGACGGAGCAGATGTTCACCGGGGTATCGAGTATCGAGTTCCCTTCAGGGAACACCGGAATCATTTGTTGTCTGACCGTCAGAAGAGAGGCTTCGAACTCGGTCTTGTGAATGTCGAGGATGGATTCGAACCACTCTACGCTCGCCCGGTGCACTACGTGAACCTAGAACCAGACCTGATGCTGTACAAGGCATATCTGCTCCCCTGGGCGAAACCGAAAGTCGTGACAAGTGCCCGACGTCTAAGCCGAGGTCCATGGCGACTTGCAGCTGTGGCGGATCGTCAAGGACTGGTGCTGTACCAGAACTTCATTGGAGTTTGGCCAATCGGTGATTGGAATATCGAAGTCATTTCTGCCGTCTTGAACGGATACATCGCAAACGCATTCGTCGATGTTCGAGAAGAACGCGACAATCGCTTGCGGACGATCCGAGCGATTCCCGTCCCGCGGTTCACGCCGAATCAAGTAGATTCGATCACGATCATGGTGCGAGAGTACGAACGGCAGCGGGACCAGCTCACGAGGAGCCCATCTAGGGATCGTCTGCATCAATGCAAGCGATTGCTCGACGAAATAAACGAAGTCGTTCTGTCCGCATACAGCTTGCCGATATCGATCAAATCTGAAGTGGCCGAGTACTTCAAGAGGGCGCATAGGCCTTATCCATTGCTCGACGAAATCGAGGCAGAGATTGAATCCGCTTCGACGGCCCAGCTGCCCGGAGCCGGCGCGCTCTCGGCCGACGTGGCAACGCCAATTGATGCAGGCGCGGCTCGAATACTGCAGAGCAAGCCACAGTTAGTTGATGTCGTGAATGAAGCGGTGTCGCAACTCCGCACTCATATCCAAGATGGTCGATTCAGTCTGGCGCTCCTTTCAGATCCGGATTACGGAGAAGATGAACAACTGATCTTGTTGATCGCTACCGATATGGAGGAAAGTGAAGCACTAGCATCGTTGCAACGCTTCGATCGTGAGTGGTGGGTACATCACGTTCGCGACGCCGAGGGGTTGTTGTGCATAGATCTGAGCGATTGAATGGCCTTCGACTGGGCTGAGTACCTCTCTCTTGCCGAGGAATCAAACGGGATGCTCATTTCGGGTCCGCCGGTGAGCGCAGATGCTCGACACCGATCCGGGGTGAGTCGGGCTTACTACGCTAGCTACATCTCCGCCCGGAACCGGTTGAGAGACATCGACCACGTCACCATACCTAGATCGGCCGATTCACACCGTTTCACGAAAGATCAGTATCTGAACGACAACGACCCAAGACGCCGCGAGATCGGCATCGAACTGGACCGTCTGCGAGTTGCTCGGAACCGATGTGATTATGACGATGATGTAAGAGCACTGCCGACACTGACAACGCGCTCGATTACGCGAGCCGCCAAGATACTCGCCGACCTCAGCCAACTCTAGGTATGGATGTTCTGCGTCACTGAGCGACTACGTCCGGTGCGATACGCACGACGAGGACCGGAGGATCCCCAGGGCGAATGGAGATGTCGAGCGGAATCCCGATTCCTGTAAGCAATCGGATGTCGTCGTCATGCTCGACGCTGATCCGACCCACGATGTCGTCCCCAACTGATATCGCGAACGGCGCCGGGGCGGGCTCGTTCTCCGCAGGCCGGAGTTGTGCCGACGACTCGAACAGCACGGGGATCCGGGGGATGTACGGCAGGACGTATTCGTCGCCGTTGAGGACATGGTCGACCAGCTGGACGTTGGGGTCTCGCGCGAAAGCGAGAAGGTCTGCGATTTCGGTCGGTGAAGCATCCAGCTCAGCCCTCCAAATCGAAGGCTCTTGCGTTGAAAGCCACTCACGGATGCTGCCATCGTCACCTGCAGCCTGCCGCACTTGGCCGACTCGATTCGCTAGGCGGCGGGACCGAACGCCGCCCAGCATGAGGGCGAGTGCGTCGCGTGTCCCGACGCCGAAATGAATGGCAGCGGGCAAGTCGTCGGGTATCCGCTGCGGGCGACCTTCGCGTTCGAGCGCCTCGTTCACCCATGACACCACTACGCCTAGCGTCCAAGGGATGAAGTGCTCGAAGGCGTTCGCGATGAACTCCGCGAGCTGTTCGTAGCGGTAGTCCTCGCTCGTGACGGCGTTGAGGTGCCGCTCTCCGAGGTCCTGAAGCTCCGCTCCAGAAACCCAGTCGATCACCAACGCGAGGAGATCCACGGGGATGAGTTCGCCCCTGGGCGCGTTGCGCCGCGGCTTAAACCCGCTTCTCCGGCTTTCGGCGAGCGACAGCAGCGTCGAAAGCCGCCCCGCGCCGAGTAGCAGTTCAGTCAACGTTGGAAAGGTGAGCGCCTCGATGTCGTCGGGCAGGTCGGCGAGGATCTGGACAGTGAGGTCGTCGAGCGAAGCTGCGCTGGGCAAGGCGAGTCCGGATTGAGCCCACCGTCGCCGCTGAGGTTCGGCGGTCGTGGTGAACGCTTCAAACGCCGTTGATGCGACCGCTCGCATCCGCGCCCTGCTGTCAGGATCGAGCTGCTGCCATGCGAGCGTCGATTCGACAACGTCGAGCGTGGCTGCGGCTGTGGCACCGCCACGCAGTTCCTCGAGTGCCTGTGCGATGAACCAGATGAAGCTGACGAATGCGTCCGCCTCAGGGGCGTTGGAGCTGAGGAATAGCGCATCCTCATGCTCCCGAAGAGCTGCCTCAAGGAGGGCGAGCCTCTCGAGCGCCAACTCCGTCGCCATCGTTGACCGCATGTCCAACTCGGCCCCAGTCCGATCCAATGGGTCGAACATGGCCGCCGTGAACGTCTCCTGTTCCACAAGAATCAGCCAGCCCTCGGTTTCCCGGCCAGCTCGTCCCGCACGACCGATAGCGTTCAACAGCCGCGCGTCGTCGATTACCTCAACCACGCCCTCGCCGTCGTGGTATCCCCGCCGCGCGATGATCACGGTCTTGAAGGGGAGATTCACGCCTTCGACGAGCGTCGACGTGGACACGAGAGTTCGGATGCGGCCACTTCGGACCGCATCTTCGATCTCCGACTGAATGTCTACCGGCAGGGCCGCGTGATGGAATGCCACGCCCTTTCTCACGACGCGCGTGAGTGGATGTTCCGCACCCAACCGTGCTCGGATGAGATCGGCGAGGGCGAACACCGCGGGGTCATCGTCGCGAGGCGCGGCGAGCGCCTCAGCAAGGCGCTGAGCCTCCGTCTTGGTCGCCTCGACGATTAGCGTGGGGCCTGCGGTGGCAACATGCTCGATCAGAGGAAGCAGGCGGGCGCGCTGCGTCGTTGTGGCTGCCCCGTCAGTTGTCCAACCGCCATTCTGCTGCTGGCGTCGGACGAAGGTTCCCACCGGGTTGGAAAAGCGGCCGCGAACGTAGCGACCGCCAAGTCCGGTCCGGAGATGCACGATGCCGTCGAGGGGGTAGCGTTGTCGCGCGAGCCGACGGCCGCTTGCCGGCTCGTCGACGCGGTCAATCCACCGGGGGATCGTCGTGAAGACTGCTCCCAGGCGCCGAGGGCCGCGCCAATCCTCATGGTGCTCCAGAACGCCGTTTCCCGAGTCGAGCCAGCTGAGAACGTGCGCTTGGTTCCCGAGGGCCGCGGAGAGGATGACCATTCGGTGAGGTGTCTCGCGTGTGAGCGAGTGGAGGAGCGAGAGTGCTTCCTCTAGCCGCCATCCCCGCTCCGCATCCGCAACGAGGTGGGCCTCGTCGATCACAAACATCCCGAACTCGGCGAGCAGCGTCCCCGGGTTGCTCCGGAGCCGCGCCGCGAGTTTTTCCGGCGTCATCACTACGACGCGAGCGGTGGCCGGGCGAGGTATGTCGAGTCCCACAATCGAATCGTCGTGGAGTTCCATCCCGAGTGTTCTAAGACGACGCTGGAGCGCGTACCCCAGTTCTCGACAGAGGCTGTGCGTCGGCGCCACGACGCACACGTCGCCCGCCCCGTTTGTGAGGTGGACCGTCACGAGAATCTGCGCGAGGAGACTTTTTCCTGCACTAGTTGGAAACGACAGGATGAGTCGTTGCGCCGTCGGGTCAAGTGGCGACGGTTCGTTCTCGTTCCCGGCGAGGAACGCCAACTGCGGTGGCCAGAGTTGAAGGACAGGAGGATCTCCGTGCGTCATCGCGCGAGCGGCACCACGCAGTGCGGGCGGGAGGGCGGTCCATACGGCGCCCCGACCGAGGCCATCGCTTGTTCGCAGAAGGTGCGCCGCCACCCAGCGGGAGTCAACGTCATCCTCAGCGGCATTGAGTACGAGGGCAGACCGGAAGATCGTCTGGGCGGATTCCAGCGCGCCTGGCGCACCGTTGGTGAGGAAGTTGAGGAGCGCTCGCGCACCACGGACGACCGCGTCCGCGACCGCATACGAAGAGTCCTCCACGGCATCACCTGTGGCGCCGATCTGCGCTGACCTGACGCCTAGAAGGGGATAGAGGCGCGGACGATCCAGTGCAAGGAGGAGGATGCCTGCCTCGAGCGAGACGACTGATGGGGGAGCGAGCGTCTCGGGTTCCGGGTCGATGTCGATGCGGCGTGCGAGCGCCGAGGCGTTCGGCGTCAGATCGCCGCCCAGATATGCGATCTGAGCGGCGAAGGTGTACCGGAGTCGCTCAAGCGTAGAGATGTCACCTGACTGGAGGGCCAGGTCGAAGATGTGCCCGGAGACTTGGTGCGCCTGGCGTTGCCTGGTCGGCTCGTAGACACCAAGGTCGCCGCGAGCAACGGCGACGGACTGGAGATACCAAGCCGCGTCTAGAAGGGGCGGATCGAATGCCGCAGTGCCGGTGAATAGCCCCACCTCGACGTCGGAGAGGATCTGTTGAAGGTCGACCGGTGACGGCAGTCGCTCATGTGTCCCCAGCGCGGCGGTCAGGAGGTCAAGGTTCAGTGCTCGTTCCACAGACCTGCCCCCTTCCACAGCAACCGTCGAACGCGCTCGGCGAAGTCTTGGAAGTTGGTGATGAGATTGAGGTGCCCCTGATGCTGTTCTGGCCCGAGCTCGAAGAACTCCACGACACGCTCGAACTCGTCGGCATTCGTGTTCCGAGCTCCCACCGCGATGCCCACGCCTGCCTCGGGGGCGCGGTCCACCCAGAGTTCCGTCAGCCGACTGTAGAAACGCGCCAGATCTGGGTCGTTAACGATGTGTTGCTCCACCAGCGAGAAGCGGGCGAGGTAACTCGGAGCGCGCTCGCGAACCTGACGGCATGCCACGTGAACGGTCTCGCGCGCCGGCGAGTCCGCACCGTGATACTTCGACTCCCACAGTCGGAACGAATACTGGCCGTCGGTACCGTAGACCGTCAGACCGTCCCCACCTGGGTCGGTGGCTGACCAGTCATGTCCTTCGACTCGCAGCGGCCGTCCCGGACCCACCGAGACCCGAGTGATGACGTTCAGCCATAACGACTCGGCGATCAGACCAGTGAGGTGGCTCTCAGTTGCCGGATGCTCGGGTGTCCCAACGTTCTGCAGCAAGTGCGCCGAAAGTACCGTCTTGTCGCGCTCGGTCAGCGGCTCCGGATTCTCGGCGAACGCAGCGGCGTCCCAGCGAGTGAGGAGATAGTCGTTGGGGATCCGCCTAGTAGCGATCTCGCGAGCGAGGCACGCTGCCGCCTCGTCGTAGCGATCCGCCGGGAGTACCGCATGAACATACGGCACGCCGACCGCCGTCACCTGGACGGAGACTTCCATGATCTCCGCCAGCGACGGCTCGTCTGGTGCATGCTCCGGTTCCGCTACCACGGCAACAGGATGCCACACGCGGTGGCGGTGCAGTGGGGCCGCAGGGCGGCCTCGCCGGGGTAGCGTCCCCGGCGAGGCGCTTGTCTTAAGCCGCGGCTGACTCTGCCACCGACTCGTCATTCGCAGCCGTCGCACGCAGCAGCCGGGGGAGCCACCCAGTCCCGGCCAGCAGCCGCTCAGCGGACTCGGCCATCGCCTGCTTCTTCATGCCCGCGATGCGCGCCGCTTCCTGGTCGGACGCCGCCTCGCGCACGGCGTCAGCGATCTGCGCCTTCGTCACGCGGCTGAAGTAGGCGTCCGCCGTCGGCTGCCAGTGCACCGCCATGTCCAAGGACACGGCCTCCGCGAGGCGGTTCGCCGACTCCTGCGCCCCGGGCTTGCGCTCCCACTTCTGCCTGACCGCGAACACCGTCGCCGCCGCGCAGTGAGCGAAGAGGCTCATCCGGCGCTCATCGTCCAGGTCGATGACGAACGCCCACAGGCCGTCTACCTCCTCCGGCATCTGCGCCGCCCATGACTCGTGGCGCTCGGAGAGCGCTCGCCCCGAGAGCGTGTCGTCGATGCCGGTCGCGTCGCCGCGCAACGACTTGACGGACGCCTGGACCTCAAGGCAGGACTCGCCAGCGACGTCGTAGAAGACCTCCGCAGCGAGGGCATGCGTCATCGCGATCAGCGCCACGGCCGGCTGCTCGCCGAGCACCAGCCGCAATGCGAGCGTGCGGTGGGCCGTCAGGTCGCGGACCAGCGAGTCGGGCAACTCCTTCCCCTTCGGCTCGCCGCCGTCACTCGCGTCGCCACCCTCAGCCGAACCGGTGCGCGGGAACGGGACCGGCGACCGATCCTCGTCACCGTCGAAGCCGTCGGACTCCTCTTCCTGTTCGTCCTCCGACCGGACAAAGCCCCGCTCGATGCGGGCCGCCCCGTCGCGGTCGAGCGTCACGATCGCCCCGCCACGGGAGATCGCCTCCGGGGTGAAGACGCGCTGCCGGTCGAGGAGGCGCTGGATCTCAACCTCCAGCTCCGCGAAGCGCGCCTCCTCTTCCTCGGTGAACTCATCGTCCGCGTCGTACCGCTCGTCGAAGTCCTCGTACTCAGCCCGCAGCTTCTCGAGCCGCTTCGCGTCCCGGGCGGGGAGCTCGACCTGCTGCGGATAGACCCGGCGCATGCCGTGGTCGTACGGGAACTCGACATGGGTCTCGACCCACTGCCAGCCTTCGGCCTTCACTTCCGTGGCCACTGCCTCCAGCTTCTCGACCACCAGGCGATCAAGGAGCGTCACGTCGGCGAGGAACCCACCGCCGTCCTCGGTGAACAGGTCCCGGACGACCTCACCGCCCGCCGCCTCGTAAACGTCGATCCCCACGAAGACGGCACGCGGGTCATCGGCCTCGACGTGGGTCTCCATCATCAGCCGCCGGATGGTGGGCGGCGTCTTCTGCCACCCGCCCTGGACGATCTCGTGGACCTGCTCCTGGCGGGCGTGGTCCTCCGAGATGGCGAAGGCCATCAACTGCTCCAGCGACAGCTCTCCGTCGCGATAGCGCTGCATCAGCGCGGGGCTCACCGCCCCCAGCCGCATGCGCTGCCGGACGACCTGCGGCGACACGCCGAAGCGGGCGCCGATCTCCTCGGCGCCCCAGCCCTGCTCATCCGCGAGGCGCTTGAACGCCTCGAACTGGTCGGCGGGGTGCATCGACGTGCGCGTGACGTTCTCGTCGAGGCTGATCTCGTGCGCGTCATGCATCGCGTCGACCACGCAGCGGACGGGCTCGTCCTTGCGGATCTGCTTGCGCTTCACCCGCAGCAGTTGAGCCAGACGGCGGCCTTCACCCGCCGACACGTAGTAGGAGCCGGTCTCGTTCCCCTCCTTGTCCAGCTCCGGTTCGACGACGAGGTTCTGCAACATCCCCTTCGCGTGGATGCTCGCGGCGAGCGCCTCGATCGCCGCCTGGGTGTGCGCCGTGCGGCGGGCGTTCCGGGGGGACTTCTTCAGCTTGTCGAGCGGGATGAGCACCGCGACGGCGCTCTCCGTGGTCTCGGTCTTCGTTGTCATTTGATCGTTCTCCTTGTGTTCGTTGGTTCGCGGGTCGGTCGGACGCGGGAGCCCAGCCGTCGAGTGGCGGACTACGGGCTCCCACGCCCGCCGACAGTCAGAGCAGTCGCAACTGATCCCCGATGTCCGGGCTGAGCAGGTCTGCGAGGAGCTGTGACTCGCGGTCGGGCACAGTAGGGTCCGGGGAATCGGACGCCGGATCCGGGACCTCCTCAGGTTCCGTCTGCCGTGCGTCGAGCGCTGCGGCCGCTTCTGTCGCGACCTGCTCCGCCTGCGCGAAGAGCGCTTCAAGCGATTCGTCGGTCACTTCGCTGCGCTCGGTGAGGGCGCGCGCCAGCTCCAGCGTGAGGTCGTCACCGTCCGCGCCATGTGCGGCGAGGCCGGCGTCCCCGATCTCTCCTTCCACCATCAGGGAGGTCTGGAGCTTGCGTGCGACGAGCTCCAGCGCCTGCGCCTGGAGCGTGCCGCGATACGCGTAGTAGACGACGCGCACCGGGAGCGTCTGCCCGATCCGCCATGAGCGACGGCTCGCTTGGCGCATCGTATAGACGCTGTACTCCGTCTCGAACCATGCCAGCGTCGGGAAGTCGACGAGGTCGAGGCCGGTCTGGACGAGGCGCGGATGCGTGATCAGCACGTCCGCGCCGTCGCGAACACGTTGCGCCACCCACTCCTCTCGCCGATCCGGCGGCACCGTCCCAGCCTTGAGGTTCGAGACGCTCAGTCCTGCCTCCGCGAGCAGGCGCATGAGCCGGGGCGTGATGTCGCGTGTCGCCGTGTGCGTCACGTAGACGAGGACCCGCCGCCCCAGCTGCTTCTCCTCCGTGCAGAGGTCGAGCAGCGCCCGCTCCTTCGGGTAGAGGTGGTCCTCGTCGAGCGCCGGAGCCGACCCGATCACTGCACCTGAGCTGTGGTCGATGACCGTCTCGCCCTGGGTGCAGGCGTCGGGATAGGCGAGCAGCGCCTGGAGGTACGCGCCGAGCAGGCGGCGCGAGCCGCCCGCAAGGGCCGCCATCACCGCGGCGTGCAGCGACTCCGAGAGAGCCCGGTACGCCGATGCCTGCGAGGGGCCGTCCCCGTTGCCACGGTCCATCGGGACCGTCCGCACCTCTTCGCGGTACGCGGGAAGGTTCGTAGCGACGTCGCCGAGCCGGATGAAGACCGTGTTCGGCAGGAGGTGGAAGAGCATCGCGGGCGAGGCGCCGGGCTTCTCCCGCGTGGTCGTGCGGTAGGCGCGGCGGCGGCTCGACCGGCCATCCTCAAGCACCTCGTCGTCACCGAGGCGCGTGATCTTCTCCATCACGCCGTAGCGGGAGATCCAACGGGATTCCTCGCCGTAGGCGAAGTCCGAGCGGATCTCCGGGTTGAAGCGCCACAGGAGATGGAAGAGTGTGCTCGCATAGCCGCCCATCAACGTCCCGGTCAGCGTGAGCGTGTGGCCGCATGTCTCCGCGAGCGTCGCCGCCGCGATCCCCTGCGCCGAGCCCCTCGCTTTGTATTCGTGGGACTCATCCGTCACCAGGAGGTCGAAGACGCCGGGCATCCGCCGGCCGATGTAGTCAGCCAGCGGTACGCGGGCAGGGCCGCTGCGGTCGGCCTGCCAGAGCGGCGTTCCGCAGTGGACGCACGCGTGCTTGCGGCGGCCCAGGTCATCGAGACTGAGCGGGATGCCCTCGTCGTCGACGACCGTCCGCCAGCAGCCAGGACAGCAGTTGCGCCTGACCAGTTCGCCGCGGTCATCGTAGATGGGGTATCCGCCGCTGCTGTCCGGCCGTCGGAGGACCGCCGGCTTCCACCGGAACGAGAGCTTGGCCCGTTCCCGCGAGACGATGACGTAGAGCGGCCGCCGGCCATGCCGGGGCAGCCGGTTGAGGTCGGTGATCCGGCTGACGATCACTGCGGTCGCGAGCGGGACGGTCTGCTCGACCTCCCGACGCCACTTCTTCGTGAGATGCGGCGGGCACATCACGAGGACGCGGCGATAGCCGGCGGCCCATGCGGCCGCCGCGCCGATGAACGTCTTGCCGACGCCCATCTCGCCGACGATGTTGGTGCCGCGGTGGTGCTGAAGCGAGACCGCGGCGGCGCGGATCGCGTCGGCCTGCGCCCCCATCGGGCGGCGCTTCAGACGCCGGAGGTCGAACCCCCAGTCATCGCGGTTCTGCGCTGTGTAGACAGGCGGGTAGGCCCGCAGGACGGCGCGCGTGATCGCCTCGCCATGCTCGGCAAGGAGGTCGGGCAGGGTGAGGGTCGCGGTCACTCTCGGGAGCCGCCTGTATCGACGACCTGCACCTCGCCGGTGCGGAGGTCGAGCACCGTCACGGAGGTGCGGAGCGCCTCGCGTTCCACTTCGACCTTCGGGTCGGGGGAGTAGACCGGCACCCAGACCTTGTAGGTGCGGCCCTTCACCATCAGCCGCCGCCCCTTCGATTCGAGGACGATGCTGTCCAGGAACCCCGCAGCGACCATCACCGCGATGTGTCCGCGGCGCAGCGGCATCAGCGGCCGCACCCGCTGCTCCTCCGGCGGCCACAGCCGCTCGGTGAGCGAGGCGTGCGTCCAGACGCCGGAGCGACGCGCCTCGGCGGCGGCCTCCTCAGCGTCGAACCCGAACGACGTGAACAGCAGGTCGCCCGCCGGCAGCACCGGCAGTGCGTGGCGAGCCCGCACCGCACCGGCGGATGGGAGCTCTGGCAGTTCGCCGGTCGCCCACGACTCGATGGCGGCACGCGCCGCCGCGTCCGAGACCGGCTCTTCGCGCTTCGTGCCGAGCACGACCACCTGCTCGAAGCGCTCGAACAGGTCGCCTGGGAAACGCCAGCACTCCAGGTCGCGGTAGTAGGACGCGAGGTAGCGCGCCGACATGGCGAGCCGCCGTTGCGGGACGATGTAGATCAGCAGTCCGCGCGGGCAGAGCAGCGGCGTCGTGCGCGTCAGGAACGTGTGCTCCAGCCGTCGCGCGTCCAGGTCGAGGTCATACGGCGGGTTCACGAAGGCGCACGAGAACGCCGCCTCCTCCACACGCGCGCTGAGGGCGCTGCCCGGGAGGACGTGGTCGAGCAATCCGACCGCTTCGGCATACCGCTCGTCGTCGAGCTCGATGCCGAACGTCTCGCCGCCAACCACCTCCGCGAAGCGGCGTAGCGCAGCGCCGGTCCCGGCGCAGGGGTCGAGCAGGCGGACAGCGACGCGGCTGCCGTGCATGCCGGGGCGGATCATCGCCGCCACGGCGTCGACCACCGGGTCAGGCGTCGGGTAGTAGCCGGCCTTGGCGATCGATTCAAGACGCGGCACGGAGTCCACCGCATCGCGTGCGATCTCCTGCTGTCACGCGACGTCCGCGAGTGACTCGTCGGGCACCGGGAGGCGGTGTCCGCGCAGCGCTCGTCCCAGCGCGGTCTGCAACGCATCGGGTTTCGGCTCGCAGCGCCAGGCATGGATGCCTCGCGCGTCGAGCGGCGTCACCTCGCCGCTCCGGAGGCCGCGCTCCCAGAGCCACCCGCTCCACGAAGGATGCAGCGGCAGATCGATCCGCCTCGACAGGAAGCGGTAGTGCAGCCCCGGCGCCTCGGCCTCCGTGCTCGGGAGCAGCAGGAAGTCGAGGTTCGCGGTCGCGTAGAGCGCGGCGTCGGGGACGAGCATCGCGTGCGTCGCGCCCGTGACCGGCAGGCGTGCCGGATAGAAGTGACACGCGCCTCGCACCTTCGAGGCGAGCGTGCAGTAGCGGCCACCGCTCAAGGCATCGCCGCTGATGACCACGCTGTCGCCCTTGACGAGGCGCGCCCAGATCGCTCGCACCGCTTGCTGAGAACCAAGCATCGAAACGAACCAGAGGTCACGGCCGTCGAGCGCGTAGGCATCGACAGCTGCCCCGAAGCCGTCGCACCGGATGTGCGCGGTCTCCATCAGGTGGGCCGGCCCGGTAGGTCGGCATCACTGTCGATCTCGCGGAGGTATGTCTCCTGTTCCGGCGTTGCCGGGACGGCGCCCGGATCAGGGATGCACCATCCGCGGATGCCCGGGTTCTCAGTGATGTTCTCGAAGCACGCTTCGAGCAGTCCGAGAGCGGTGTCGGGATCGTCCGCCGACACGAGGAACTCCACCATCACGCTATAGGCCATGCGTCGCTCCCTTCAGCGGATCAGGCCGTCTTCATCGAGCACGCCGACCTCCGAGTCGGTGATCGAGGTGCATTCGTTCCAGCGCCCGTCGTCGAGGACGGCGGCGATCGCTGCGTCGAACCAGGCGTCCCAGCCGTCTCCGTCCTCTTCGAGGCCCGGCGGAATCGCCAGATCGAGTACGCCGCCGATGTGCAGACGGAGCACCCGGTCGCCGGCGACGGGCGTTACGGCCAGCAGTTCGCTGGCGATGTGCTCTCCCGTCGTGGGGATTACGAACGGGGGTATGCCATCGCGGCACTCCACCTCTCGGCAGCGCGGGCAGAAACGAGGATCGGTGCGCGGGACGTTTGGCATGCGCCCGAAGGCGACGAGCCGCCCGCATGCGGTACGCGCGAGGTGCCCGGGCAATCCATAGCCGGGCACCTCGATCACGTGTCGGTATCGCGGCACGCGCCGATCAGGCGGCCCGTCCGAGCAAGCGGGGTTGCGGCGGACGGCGGCCGTCCCAGCACGGGCAGTACCCAGCGTCGCAGAGTCCGGCCTCGTTGAGACGCGAGCCCGCGTGCGGAAAGCCGTCCGGCGTCGCAGCGTGCTGGCCGCTCGCCGCGTTGGCGGCGGCTTCGAGCAGGACGAGGTCGTGCTTCAGCACCACCGCGGCTTCATGCTCCGTCCCGCCGCTCCACTGCGCGGACGAGAGCGTGAGGCGGACGGCGGCGAGGAGTCGTCGGAGCGCCCAGAGTTCGCGGTACGCATCGACCGCGAGGTCATCCCGCCCCGGGCGGCCAGCGCCGTCCGCGAGGCTGATGCAGCGCGCGAGCGCGGCGAGCGGCTGAATCGTCTGTGGTTGCATGGACTGCTCCTTCAACTGTTCGGGTCTTGGATGGCAGGCGCGCCCGTGCCGGGGCCGCGCGTCACGGCCAGGTCGAGGTCGTCGATCTCCTCGAACCCCGTGTCCCATACGTGTCCGTCGCGGCAGCCGAGCCGCATCGTGGACTGGTCCTCCGCGGGCAGCGTGACCTGGGACTCCCACGAAATCTCGACGGAGCCCGAGTAGCAGTACGTCCCGTCCTCATCGGCAGACAGGACGTCGAGGGCGTACAGCCGCGAGACGGCTCCCTCCGCGACCGCCCGGCACGCCGGACAGCGCGAGATGTCGAACCGGAAGCTCATCGTCGTGCGTACCGGGCCGCGCGAGTGGACATCGAGCGGTCAACCATCGCTGTAGCCAGGCCGTTCCAGCGCCTGTTCCAGGAGTTCGTGGAACTCCTCGGGGAGGTGCTCGCGCATCCCGTTGTCACTGCCGGTCCCGTAGAAGCCCCAGCAACTGTCTTCGGTATGCCACTCGCCGCGGCCGCAATGCTCGCACACCTCGTATCGTTCAAGGACGAAGCCCCAGATGTCGCCGCGGAGGTACTGGTCGTAGGTGTTCACCTCGACCGTGAGGCCGTGACGGGTGCGGTCGACTTCGACGGACGTGTCGCCGCGCAGGCCGGCCTCGTGCGCCGGGACGGTGACCGTCCCCGGCTCGACGCCGAGGAGCCTGCGGCTTTCCTCGGTGTCCATGATCCAGCCGGCCGTACCGCTATCCCACCCCTGTGGGTCGAAGCGGTAGGAGCCGCCACCGACATACATATGCAGTCCGGAGTGGTCGTACAGGCCAACCGGCAGCACGCAGGTCGTCCCGTACTGGCGGCGGCAGTGACGTTCGAGCCCGGACCATCCGCCGTAACGGAGGGCGTCGAGCTCCCCTTCCGTGGGCCTCCGCTCGCCGAGCGTGTATCGCCGGTGTGGGAAACAGACCAGCGTGCCGAGGTTGTCGTAGGCCGTGAGCGGGTCTTCCGACACCTCATCATGCAGCACGCGGACGCGGTGCCGCAGACCTGCGGCAGTGGACGCAGGCTCAGTCACGATCGTCCTCCGAAACGGCGACCCGACCGAGGATGTGGTCGGCGGCGCGTTGCCCCTGACCGGCAGCGACCACCACGAGGCGGCGGTCGTCGTTCAGCGCCCGCAGCCACGACGCGACGTAGGCAGCTGACTGCTCCAGCCGCGATGGGTCGATCCCGGCCTCGTAGGCGAGGAACGCCGCGCTGAACTCGGCGACCAGCTCTTCGCGCGAGTACGACTCGCTCCCGAACGGTGCCGCCGTGTGAAAGTCCGCCCGGTCCAGCCGCGCCGTGTGCCCGGTGGAATGCGACAACTCGTGGAAGACGGTCGCGTAGTAGCCGTCGGCCGAGGTGAACGCGTCGCGGGGCGGCAGGTGCGCCTCATCTCGCGAGGGGATGTAGTACGCGCGGTCGGCGTCGTGCAGGATCGGCGGTCCCCCGGCGTAGCCGGTGATGACCTCCTCAGCCCGCTCGATCGGATCCAGCGCGACGCCGGGGTTGGCGTCGGCGAGCGAGAGGTCCTCGCACTGTGCGACGTTGAAGACCGTGAAGGTCCGGAGCAGCGGGACGCGACGCGTCCGCTCCGGGTCGTCACCGTCCCGACCGAGCCAGCGCCAGAAGACGATCCCCTCGCCGCGCTCGCCGCGGCGGACGTGCCCGCCAATCTGGGCGGCCTGGCGGTAGGTGAGCCAGCGCGGGTCGTCATACCCTCGCTCCACGGCGACCAGGCCGAGCAGCAGCAGGTTGATCCCGCGGTAGGGCCGGTTGGTCGCAGCGTTACGGATCCCCTGCGCGTGCCACGGGCGTCGCCAGGGCACGGTGCCGCGTTCGAGGGCGGCGGTGATCCGCGCGGTAACCTCGGCGTAGAGGTCGCGGCGGCCGCCCGCCAGCTTTCGCCGCCCCTGCGTCAGCGCGGCAGGCATCTGTGGTTCTCGTTCATCGCATCTCCATGTCTGTGTGGTTTGTGAGGACGCGCCTACGCGGCGCGTGCGTGGCCGTCTGGCCCGGGCGGGTCGATGCGCTCGAAGAGCGTCAGCCGCACCGCGTGGGTCGGGTCGTCGGCGCGGACCGCCTGGTAGTGGGTGGCCGCGAAGCCGGGGATCTCGGAATGCGCCAGCGGGATCACCGCCACCGCGTACCGCCCGCCCCGCGTCTCGATGACGCGACCGGGGAACGCTGGGAAGCGCACGTTAGGCCGCCTGCTGGTTTCCGTTGCGGCGGTCGACGCCGCGTGAGAGGCGCGCGACCGCGTCCACGAGGCGCGGGCGGTCGAGCAGGTCGAGGGGACAGCCGTACTTCGCGGCGATCCACTCGCGCGTGTGCTCCTCGTCGGAACCACCCTGCCGGCCGATCTCGAGCACTTGGCGTTGGAGATCCTCGGTGTCATGGCGAGACTCGGGTGAGTCGGGATCCCGGTCGTCCCCATACAACTCGTTGCCGAGGGCGGGGCCATAGTGGCGAAGCGCCCGCTTGAGCCCGTCGGTGACGGCCGCCTTCGCCGCGGTCGCGTGTCCCTCAGCGGTCTGCTCGTCCACGATCCCGGTGCCCACGTCGCTGTGCGGCGGGCAGCCGTCCACGGTGACGCGCACGGTCGCCGTGTAGATCCCGAGGATCGGCGTCGCGTTGCGGTGGCCGGTTCGCGGGATCGGGTGGTAGTCGATCTCGCCCACCACCTCCGAGCCCCAGCGGTCCTCGCCGAAGATCGAGTTCGCGAGCTGGATCGCGCGCCAGCCTTCGAGGTAGCGGATCACTTCGCCGTCCCTGCGGCGCTCGGAGATGTGCTCCGGGGCGAGCGGCCGGCGGAGCCGGCCCTTCGCGGCGTTTCTCAGGCGGCGCGGGCGCGCCGCGTCCGGTCGCTCGGCTGCCATCGCTCCTCCTGTCGTGCGCGGGCCTCGGCGAGAGCGCGGAGGAAGGCATCGCGGCCGCCCTCCACCTGTCCGAGGTCGCTTAGGTCGTGCGTGCCCGGAGCCAGCGTGACGATCGCGGCGCGGTCCCCGAGCTCAGAGGAGATCGCCTGGGTCGCGCGACGGCCGGGGCCGTCGGCGTCGAGCGCGAGGTAGACCCGCGCGAAGCCGGACAGGACGCGGATTGCGTCGGCACCGGCATGCGAGCCGGCCAGCGCGACGGCGGGGATGCTCCACTCCGTCGCGGTCAGCCAGTCGAATGGCCCCTCCACGACGACCAAGGCATTGGCGCCTGTCTCCCGCGCCCGGGCGAGCCCGAGCAGTGGGGCGGGCGCGTCGAGGCTCAGGTAGCGCAGCTGCTGGCGCAGCACGGCCCGGCCGGTGAACCAGGTGGCGCGGCCATCCGCATCGAGGTCCGGGATCACGATCCGCCCGGCGAACCGCTCCCGCCCCTCACGCACGAGGCCAAGTCCTTCCGCCACGTAGAGGTCGAACCCGCTCCGCCGCAGGTGTTCGGTGAGACCGCGGGCGGCGTAACCGAGCCGCAGCGATCGCGCCGTCTCCAGCGAGATCCCGCGCCGCGTGATGTACGCACGCACGTCCGCATAGGTGAGGAGCGGGCGCTCGTAGTAGGCAACCGTGGCCTCCACAATCGCGAGCTCGTCCGTGGTGAGCGTCCGGGGCGCACGACGCGACGGCAGGCGGACGACGTTCGCCGGCAGCGAGGGGAGGCCCCGGGCAAGCGCATCGGCGGTCTCCGTGAAGGTCGTGCCGTGCAGGCGGCCGGCGAAGTCGATCACGTCGCCGCCGGCCTCGCAGCCGAAGCAGTACCAGCTCGCCGTCTCCGGATAGACCGTGAAGCTGGCGTTTGACTCGGCATGGAATGGGCAGCGGGCGACGTAGCGTCGCCCCGCCCGTCGCAGCTCGATCCCCGCGCCCGCGACCGTCTCGACGATCGGATGCGCTGCGCGGATCGCGGCGATGTCACGCATTGCGTTCCGCCTGGTGGAGCTCGGTCGCCCGCTGCCAGAAGCACACCTCTTCGAGCGTGAGCGCGTCTTCCGGGTCGAATCCGACGGGCAGATGGGGACG
>CAZSYV010000056.1:0-8462 GCA_964610955.1 uncultured Klebsiella sp.
GTACATGGTCTCGCTCATGCCGCTCGCCCGGGTAGTTGCTTCAGGGAACCACCATGACGGGTATCGGAGCGAGATGGACGAGCCGAGTGGCAACCGAACCAAGCAGTACGCGCTCGACCACATTGAGTCCGCGGCTGCCGATGACGATGGTATCGGCATGCAGCAGTGCCGCTCGCTCGAGAATGCGCTCGACCGGGTCACCCATTACGATGTGCAGGCGCCACGCCAATCCCCGTGCATCAAGCAGCTCGCGTGCTCGTGCCGTGTTGCCAAGCCCCCGTTGCCCAAGCTCACGTTCCGCCGCTTCTCTGGACAGCCACGGCTGCACATGGACGAGGTGCAGCGCACAGCCTCTCATGCGCGCCGCCTGGTCGGCCGCATGGCTGACCGCGCGCAGGGCATTGTCCGATCCATCCAGTGCGAGCAGCCAGGCGTTGAGCCCGGGATCGCTCAGAGCGGGCGTGCTGTCATAGACGAGACCAACAATCCGGCCATCGGCATCACGCTCGCTGGCGCTGCAGGGCGCGGTGGGTTGCTGAGAGCTCATGGTGTGTCTCCGGCGACTGTGCTCTGGGGTTTCGGAAGTCCAAGACTCGCTGCGATCGACGCGAGAATGATGCCGGCAACGATCGACAGAGACCACTGGATCGGCACGTGGAACCAGTGCGCAAACAACATCTTGCCACCGATGAACACCAGCACGATGGCCAGACCGTACTTGAGCAGATGAAAACGCTCAGCCATGTCGGCGAGCAGGAAGTAGAGCGCTCGCAGGCCGAGAATGGCGAAGATATTCGAAGTGAAGACGATGAAGGGATCGGTCGTCACGGCGAAGATCGCCGGGATGCTGTCCACGGCGAAGACCACATCACTCGCCTCGATGAGCGCAAGGACGAGAAACATCGGGGTTGCCCACAACAGGCCGTTCTGTCGCAGAAAAAATCGTTCGCCATGGAACTCTGACGTGATGCGCAAATGCCTGCGCAGCCAGCGCAGAAGGGGATTCCTTTCGAGATCGGGTCTGGCCTCGGCAAAGACCAGCATCTTGATGCCGGTGATGACGAGAAAGGCACCGAAGACGTAAAGCACCCAGGCGAACTGCTGCACCAGCCAGACACCGGCAAGGATCATGCCTGCGCGCATCACGATCGCCCCGAGCACTCCGTAGAGCAGTACGCGTCGTTGTAGCTCGGCTGGCACTGCGAAGTAGCTGAAAATCATCACGAAGACGAACATGTTGTCGATCGAGAGCGACTGCTCGATCAGATAGCCGGCAAGAAACTCCAGTGTTTTCGTCCGCGCCACCTCACCACCCAGGGTAGCGTTCAGATGCCACCACAGCAGGCCGGCGAAGGCGAGGGCGAGCGTGACCCAGACGACGACCCAGAGTGCTGCCTCCCTGACATGCACGCGATGTGCCTTGCGCCCGCCGAAGACGAACAGATCGAGCGCCAGCATGGCGAGCACGAAGGCAACGAAGCCGACCCACATCGGACCGGTGGCAAAGCTGATGGCAACACTTTCACTCATGACCTGGTCCTCAGGCGCGTACCAGCGCCATCACCTGAGCGGCATCGAGTGTTGCCGCCTTCTGCTGGATCTGTGGCAGGTATTGTGTCTGCATCTCCCGGGCCGGGCCGAGCAGACTCTGGAAGGTTTCGCGAAGCAGCGCGGTGCTCATCGTTCGCCCGCCGGCGTAGTAACGCCGGGCAACCTGACCGAGTGCGTACGTGGTGGCAAAGGAGAAGGCCACGCCGGTCGCTGCGCTGCCCACCTTGCCGAATGCCCGCCCGGCCGCCTTGCCAAGCAGCCCGCCGAGCAACTTGCGACCGATCTGCTCGAGGTACTGGGAACTCAGTCCAACCCCGACCGCAGCAATGAACTCCTTGATGTGGCCCTGATCGAGCGTGATGCCGTGCGCTCTGCCGATCCCGTAGACCATCTTGACCTGCAGCGGGATGATTGCGACCGAGGCCCAGGACTGCGGCAGCAGTTCGAGCGCACCGGCCAGTATGGCGTGATTGAGGATGGACCTGTCCTGCTCCGTGTCGGAGACGACCGCCTGGATCGGTTGCGGTGACGGCTGTGCGTCGGGGATGGCCGCCCGGATCGGTTGCGGTGACGGTTGTGCCATGAAGCCGGTTTGTCCGACCAGCGCTTCGACCTCGCTCTCGATTGCATCCGAACGTGCCGCCGGCAGGGCAAGCAGGTGCTTCAGTTCGTCGAGAAAGCGTCGTTCGTCATCGCTCAGCTGTCCATCGGCCTCACAGACACACAAGGCGATTTCATAGGCGAACTGTCGCTGCCCCTCGTCACTCAGTCTGACCGTCGTGGCAGCCAGCGGCAGGCGCCTGAGCAACACGTCCTGGTACAGCCGCGGCAGGTCGGACGCGTTGCTCTCCTGAGCCAGGTTCTCGGCGACCCGGCGTACCTGTTCACGTTCGCGCTCGTCTTTGGCGCCATCGGCAAAGGCTGCATGGATGGCTATGGCGAGAATTGCCTCTTGTTCCTCGTGCGTCACGAGCACTCTCCCTCGATCCCAGGAAATTTGAAGTGCTGCAGTCTGGAGACTGTCCTCATTCGAGACAAACAGATAATAATTGAGGAATCATCTGAAAATTTCGAACTGAAGTGGAGCAGTCGTGCTGAACTACAAACACCTGTATTACTTCGTCAGCGTCGCACGCGAAGGTGGTATCGTCCGTGCGGCCGAACGCCTGCACCTCGCACCACAGACCCTTTCAGGGCAGATCGCACAGTTCGAAAGACGGATCGGGGTGACACTGTTCGACCGTACCGGGCGTCGGATGAAACTTACTCCCGCGGGAAAACTGGCGTTGTCTTACGCTGATGAGATCTTCCTCGCAGGTGCGGAGCTCGAAGACCTGCTGCGCCACGGCGGCGAACAGCGCTTCGTCACTTTTCGTGTCGGCATCGTCGATGTCGTGCCCAAATTCATTGCCCATCGCCTGCTGGCACCTGTACTCGAGATGCCCGAGGCGGTGCGTCTGGTGTGCCGTGAGGGCCGGCTCGAGCACCTGCTGACCGAAATGGCGATCCATCGTCTCGACATGGTGCTGGCTGATCGGCCGATGTCCTCCGGAACCGAGATCAAGGGCTACAGCCACCCGCTTGGGGAATCGCCGATTGCGTTCATGGCCGCACCCCCGCTTGCCAGGAGGCTGAAGGAGGGGTTCCCCGCGAGTCTTGACGGTGAACCGTTACTGCTGCCCGGCAAGGACAGCGCGTTACACAATGCCGTGCCGCGCTGGCTCGAACGCCGGGGTATTCGAATGAACATCGTCGGTGAGTTTGATGACAACGCGCTGATGAAGGCATTCGGTGAGGGTGGGGCGGGCGTGTTTCCGGCGGCAGTTGCAAGCCTTGCGGATGTGACCGGGCACTATCGGGTCGCGCAGATCGGTACAGCCGAGGATGTCTGCGAGCGATTTTTTCTGATCTCGCCAGAGCGACGGTTGAGACACCCCGCCTCGCGGGCCGTCAGCGAGTACGCCCATGCGGGTCTGTTTCCGGGAGCCTCCAGGCTCTGAGCGCAGGGACCGGCACCCCCTCAGCCGGTTGGAATCGTCAGTACCGGCAGACGCCGGTTATCGCCTTCCTCGGAGAGGGTGAACAGGAACATGATCAGAGAGAACGCACGTTTCGAGCGGTAATCCGTGTCATCGATCCAGAACCAGCGATTGCGGTAGCTGACCGCAGCGTAGGCATCCTGTGGCCGATCCGTACCGCTCCTCACACGAAACGGCATCTGTTCGCTGTCCTCGCGTGGCACCACCGAGGCTCGGTGCTCATCGAGGTCCTGCTGTGGGACTTCGACGGTTCCAGCCAGCGCGAGCAGGATTTGCAGCATCGAACGGGTGTGTACGGCAAGCTCCCCTTTCTTTCCGGGCACCGGCGAATAGACCAGGCTGTAGCGCCCGTCCGTTGCCTCCATGCCGAGCAGGGAGTGCAGCTCCGCAATCTGTGCGCTGGTTTGTGCCAGCATCACGTGCTGTCGAAAGAACACCAGCATCTCTTCACCGTGCGATCCGGTTTCCATGCGGAAACTGAACGCTCCGGCACGCTGGATGTCACGCAGCAGTTCGAGTGCGCGTGTGAAGTCATGCGAGCCGGTGTTGATCTGCCCGCCCTGGGTACTGACCGGGTTTTGCAGTCCACTCAGGGATTCGAGACTGAGGGCCAGCACGAAATCGGCTTCGTAGCCCGACTGCAGCAAGGCAAACACCGAGCCGGGACGGATTGGCGTCATCAGACCCCTCAGGAACCTGTCACCGGTCAGGGGGGAGTAGGTGATCGTGGGCCGGTCGGTGTAGCGCAGGGTTCCGCCGATGCTCGACAGCGTCTCGTGCGGCACGCTGCCGCGCGAGAGCGTCCCTGCCAGCGAACCGCTGCTTTCGACGGTATAGCCCGCAACGATCTGACCGATATCGAGAAACATCGGCAGGTCCATATAGCGCAGCTTGACGATGTTGAGCAGCGTCTGCTCCTTCCAGGAATCGGCAACCGTCGTGTTGTAGTCGAATCGGTCCCGCAGGACGGTCTGCGGGCCAACACTCGTGCAGCCGGCGACAGCCGCTGTGACGATGCCTGCAAATGCCATGCCGGCCCAGCGGCCCAGCCGCGTGCTGCCTCCCATGTCCATCCTCTTTGATTCGGTTGCGATCGTGGCGCGGATGATGCTGCAGTGGCGGGTTCTTGCAAGCAGCAAATCAGTGGGAAATCTACCTGTCACACGCTGGCATGCCGATTCCGAAATGCACACCAGCCTCCAGCCGCAGCTGCTCGCGCAGCACCGGCCCCAGCGCAACGCTTGGCGTGGTGAAGCCTCCAGCACGTCCCGTGCGCTCCCGTTCCATCGCCAGACACCAGGCAGTGTCACAGAGCATGGCAGCCGTACCGCCGTGCCCCGGATCCCATCTGCTGAACACATGGGCGTGCAGGGCGCGGCCATCGGCTGTGATGCCGATCATGCGGAAGCTGAATGGCCCGTATCGAGCCATCTGCTCATCACTCGGGCCCTCGCCAGGCTTGGGGCCGAGTCGGCGCACCAGGCGGCCGAGTGGCGAGCCCGCATTGCCCGCCATGAACAGGCGCCCGAGGTAGGCTTCGAGCTGTGCCCGCAGCTTCAGCAGCGGACTCCTGCCGACGAGTCGCCACTCTTCGTAGACGAAATCCTCACCATACGGAAAACCCTGCAGTGCATGGGAACGTCGAACGATGCGCGCGTTGAGGCCACCAAGTGGAAAGGGCGCCACATAGGCGTCGAAGTCGGCATCGAAGCTGACGCGCTCGCGTTCTGGCGTAGGTGCCCCCCGCATGCGATCACGTGGGTTCAGGCTGTAGGGATTCGTGATCAGATCGGCGTGACGCGGATCATTCGCAATGGCTTCCATCACACCCAGACCGCTGACGAAGCTGCCTCCCGAGACCGCGATGTGGCCACGGTCGAAGCAGTTGCGAATCTGCCGACAGTAGACGCCAAAGCACGCCAGTGCCTGCTCCTGCAGGAACTGGACTCCAAGGTCGGATGGAATCGAATCGAAGCCACAGGCGTTCAGCACCCGCGCACCGCTCGCACGCGCTGCCGCGTCGTGGCGGTCGATCATCTCGCGCAGCCAGTGCAGCTCACCGCTGAGGTCGCAGTAGTCGGTGCCGTTGCGCACACAGGCTTCGACCATCTCGCTGGCATGCCATGCCGAAGGCGCGACGGTTGCACACACCACCCGGGTGGAGCGTGCCAGCTCCTGGGCTGCATCGGCGTTGCTGCCCGGTACGATCAGAACCTCGAGCCCGTGTGCGCCGATGCGGGCACGCACTGCCTCGAGTGCAGTACGGTTGCGCCCCGCGATTGCCCAGCGCAGTCCGTGCTTGCCATAGTGCTCGTGGAGATAGCTTGCGGCAAGTCTGCCTGTGTGCCCGCTTGCGCCCCAGAGGACGATGTCGAAGCGGCGTGCCTGCTGGTCGTTCACGCCGATGTCTCTGCGTCCGTGAAGTCTGAAACACGCTCATCGACGATGAACATGCAGACCGAGGCGCTATCGAGAAACTTCCGTTCATCGTCACGGATGCGATCACCGATCTCGGGCTGTGCGTGGCGCGCCATCGCAGAGTCGTAAGCCGCGCGATCGGCGTACCAGAGCTCGGTGATCACATCGTATTCCGGGACCACCGCATCAGGACCGACGAACGCCCCCTCCCAATCGATGAAGTTGCGCCGATAGCCACACACCTCCGGCAACAGTGAACGGATCAGTGGCACGTGGTGGTTCTCGTAGTAGTCGATGAAGTGCTCGCGCGAGAGCCCGGGCTTGCGCTTCATCAGTGCGATGGACTTGAACATCACAGGAACTCCTTTCGGGGGCTTTGCAGTGCACTCGCACAGAGTGCCGTACCTGGGCGCACGCCGTCACTGGCCAATGTAGCGCCGCGCATAGACCTCCATGTTGCGCTTCTTCGCGTCCAGCGAGGAGCGTTGGCCGATCGTGAACGCGAACGGCGCGTTGATCATCGAAGTCATGCCGAGCGATTCGAGCCGCTCGAGATCAGTGTCCGTGAACGGCGTGGTGATTGCCATGAAGGTCTCGAAGCCGGCCATGGTGCGCCCGAGTTCCGCGCGATGGCGCGCCAGTTCACCCAGCACCCGAGGGGCTTCCTCGAGCGTGTTGCCGGCGCCAATCCAGCCGTCATGGCGCGCCGCACGGCGCAGCGCCACCGGTGCCGCACCACCGACGATGATCGGAATCTCACGCCCTGGGGCAGGTGAGATCTGCACCCTCGGGAAGTCGAAGTGCTTGCCGTGGAATTCAACGATGCCATCGCGCCAGAACCGGCGCAGGATTTCGAGCATCTCGTCCATGCGTTCACCGCGTGTCGCAAAGTCGACGCCGTAGAGGTCGAACTCGTCCCTCATCCAGCCCGAACCGATGCCGAACGCGAGGCGACCGTTGCTGAGGACATCGAGCGTGCCGGTGGCGCGCGCCACCTCAAAGGGGTTGCGCAATGGCAGCACGTAGATCGAAGCCGAAAAACGCAGGTGTGTGGTCCTGGCTGCGATTGCGCCCATCGTCGCCCACACGTCGGGATACCACCACGAGGGGTCCATCGGCGGCCTGCCATCGGTCGAGTAGGGGTAGGGGGATTGCAGCTCCAGCGGGTAGATACCATGGTCGCTGAGGAACACGCCTTCGAAACCGAGCTCCTCGGCAAAGCACGCGATCTCCAGAATCTGCTCGGGTTCCATCCAGGAAAGGGACTGCCAGTGCTTCATTGTCGATCGCTCCTGCCAGCTCGCAGCCGCACGGTTCGGTTGATGGAATGGGTTAGCGAGGCGTGCTGCCGGCTCACGGTGTGAGGCGCTCGCTGTTGCGTCCTGATTCCTTGGCGTCATACATCGCCAGGTCTGCATGGTGGAACAGTGTAGGCGCATCCGTACCATGGTCCGGATAGATTGCCACGCCAATGCTGCATGACACCTCGAGTTCGAGATCACCGATGTGGATCGGCTGACGAATTGCGTCGTAGATCTTGTTGCGCACCTCGAAGGCGGTATGGACGCTGTCGATCTCGGAGAGCAGCACTGCGAACTCATCGCCACCCATGCGTCCGACGGCATCCGAGCCACGCAAGGCCTTGCTCATCCGCTGTGCGGCTTCCTGCAGGACGTGATCACCGACCGCGTGGCCGTACGTGTCGTTGATCGGCTTGAACCGGTCAAGGTCGACGAACATCAGTGCAAGCCTGCGCTGGTGGCGTGCAGCAAGCTGCAGTGCCTGCTGCAGGCGGTCGAGAAAGAGGCTGCGGTTTGGCAGGTCGGTGAGCGCATCGTAGTGTGCCATGTGCAGGATGCGCGCCTCGTCTTCCTTGCGCTCACTGATGTCTCGCGCAATCCCCAGCATGCCATTCACCGTGCCATCAGGGTCGAGCAACGGAGCACCATTGACGATGTGCCAGACCCAGGTGCCATCGAGGTGGCGCACACGATACTCCACACCGCTTTGCTTGCGTGCGCTCGAGAGGATACGTGCGAGGAGGTCACGCGAAACTGCCAGGTCGTCGGGGTGCAGCAATTCGTCGAAACGTCTTCCGATTACCTCATCGACCGGGTGACCGAGGATATCCGTCCAGTTGGGTGAGGCATATTTCACACAGCCGAATGGGTCGAGTGTGTAGATGATGTCGTTTGCGCTCTCGATCAGCGTGCGGAACTTCTCCTCACTGGCACGCAACCGTTGCAGGGTCTCATGACGGGCGGTGACGTCCATCGAGTAGCCGGTCCACAGGATCGAACCATCAGGCAGCTTGGTGGGCGCATCGTAGGTTTCGATCCAGATGAACTGGCCGTCGGTGCGACGCACCCGGTACTCCAGGCGCTGAGGCAGCAGGTTCCGTGCGGACTCCAGCGTGTTTTTGATAACGAATTCGAGATCCTCCGGGTGCGTGGC
>CAZSYV010000056.1:8562-13002 GCA_964610955.1 uncultured Klebsiella sp.
CTCCCAGTACAGCTCACCGTTCTTGCGTCGATTCTGCAGTTCGCCCTCCCAGAATCGGCCCTCACGCAGGGTGTTCCACATGGTGGCATACGTGGCGTTCTCGGTATTCCCCGATTGGAACATCGAGGGGGTCCGGTCCCTGAGTTCGGACAGCTCGAAACCAGTGATCTGCGTGAGATGGGGGTTCACATAGCGGATTGCCGCATCGAGTCCGGTGATCACGACCGAAACCGGACTGTGCTCGACTGCACACCGGTAAATCTCGAGCTCATCCTGCAGCGTGTCTCGCTCCACCATGCTGGCGCGCAAGTGCTGCCGTACATGCTCCAGACGAATCCACAGCCAGCCGCAAACAGCGGCAAAGCCGATGGCCAACGCAGCAAATCCCCTCGAAAGTGCGACATCCTGCGGAATGTCCACCCAAGCGAAGCTCGCGAACGACAGACACGACAGCACGACAATGCCGCCGAAGACGCCCGCGGTGTGGACAGATCGAGTCCGTGAACAGGCGCCTGAGCGCTTCTCGTCCGTATCCAAAGCGGCAAGTCCCGTGCCTTTTTATAGTGAAATTATAGTACAGTGCATCGATTGATCACGAACCGTGTTTGGTCACAACGGTGCGAGACCGGCAGGTGGCCCCGTCACAGGAACAGCTTTGGCAGGGAGAACAGGCAATGGGCGTGCCGACACATGCGCAGATCGACGCCTGGGGCGACAACTATGTGCGCTTCTGGAATGCCGGCAACAAGGCTGCCTGGGTGCGCAACTGGCGCAACATCGCCCCCGGTGACTTCCGCATGCTGGATCCGGTCGGTACGCCAGAAAAGACCGGTTTCGAGAACTGCTGCGAGAACTCCTTTGACCTGTTCCAGCCGAACATCCGCTTCCACGTGCCAGAGCAGACCCGCTTCATTTGCGGCAACGAGATCTGCTGGGTGATGGAAAACCACTTTTCGACCGACGGTGAAGTGAAGCTGCTGCGCAGTATCGAGTCATACCGTTTCGATACAGGTGGCTCGGTACTCATTCGCACCTGGTACGACGTACCCTCACCCGAGAATACCGAGATCGGGCGCATCTTCGATGCCTACCTGCCCGGTCGGACATAGATCGGGCACCGGGCGGAGCGGTCTGCCCGGGGGGTCACTCGGTGATCTGCGCTGCAGGGTAGCGCGCTCGACCCATCCAGCTCGAATGTCACGGGCGTCTCCTGTCCGCGATGGGCTGTAATTGACCTTTTGAACCCTGTGACATAGCGTACACGTCAGACAGTCGGCCCACTCCAATAACGATGAGGGTACGTGCGATGAAAATCGAATACGGCCTGTCGGAATTCCACACCATCGTGTCGCTCGTCTACGACGGCGTGGAGAATCTCCAGTCATGGAAGACGCTGATGTCCCAGCTGAGTGCAGCGACCGGCTCGCGCGATGCCTGCCTGCTCATTGCATCCCGGTCCGTTCGTGGAGTTCATCATCTGATCACCAACAACGAGGATCCAGTCGCGACGGGGCAGATCCACGTCGACAGCGTGATGACCGTCAATCCCTATCTGGATGTACAGCTGCCATCACCGATCAGCGCCGATGAAATGATGCCGGCTGGGGAATTCCTGCGTACGGACCTGTATCAGCGCTTCCTGCAACCACTGAACATCCGTCACCTGCTGAGCTGCGATGCCTTGCGCAGCGACAGCATGTGCGCGGTACTGACACTCGAGCGCAATGAGGACCAGGCAGCCTTCGGCGATCGCGAGAAAGGCTTGCTGGCGCTGCTTGCACCACACATCGGGCGGGCGATCCGTTTGCGCGAGCAGCAACAGCATGGCAGTTACATGTGGCGGCTGTTCGAGGACGTGATGGCGAAGCTGACGATCGCCTGTGTGGTTCTCGACGGCCGTGGCCGCATCGCATCGCTGAACAGGCATGCACGCGAGCTTCTGGACGACTCGCAATGGCTGAGAGTCCAGGGTGATCGCCTGAGCTGCAGCGCGGCGCTCGATGGCCGATCCCTGACACGGGCGATCGATCTTGCCCTGGCGGCGCACCGCAACCGCTGTCGCTCCCAGCGTGGCATTGCCCTGCAGCTGGGCTCGGGGCCTGGCGGCGGCATCTTTGACATCGTGGTCCGGCCTCTGGTTCGCGACGAGCTGCTCGAGTCGGGCGAACAGCCCGCAGTGATGATCTACATCAACGACGTGCGTGAATCAGCGATCGACCTCGACCCCGAAATACTCATGGGCATGTACGGCCTGACACGCTGCGAGAGCCGGGTTGCCGCACTGCTCGCCTCCGGCACGGGACTCGAAGAGATGACACAGTCGCTCGAGGTCAGCATCAATACCGTGAAGACGCATCTGCGCGGTGTCTATGAGAAGCTGGGAATAAACCGTCAGTCACAGGTCGTCGCCCGACTGAACCAGTCTGTCGCACGCCTGCTCTGAAACAGCACAAGCCTCGATCGCGCCCTCAGCCCACCTGCAGCGCCAGGGCCGGGAGCTGGCGCCGGTCGAGGGTCTGCTCCATGACCCTCGCATAACCCGTGCGTGCAATGCGCCAGCTGCCGTCGATCCGGCGGTAGGTATCATCGTAGTAGGCAAACATCTCGAGCTGCTGCAGCTCGGCCTTGTCGAGGTAGAAGTGATACATGGCCCAGATCCCATGCGCTTCGTCAGTCCCGTGCAGTTCGATCTCCGGCATCGTCACATGCCAGAAGCCGAGAACCTGTGTCGTGGCGAGGTCATGCGCCCCACGCAGGAATGCCATCAGGGAGTCGCGCCCTGCAAAGGTGTACTTGCCATCGGAGTAGGAGGCTTCGACATCCGGCGCCAGGATTTCCTCCAGTTCATCCCACAGGGAACGGGTCATGTAGCGGATGTAGCGATGCTTGAGGGTCTTGATCTCCTCCAGGTCGACAAGGCGTTGCAGTGCGGTGGTAGCGTCCATGGCTGGTTCTCCTGTGTATCGAGTTTCATGAGCAGGACGGTGATCGAGATAGCGTGAGTGTCCGCGCACTGCATCGGCAGCACATCATCCGCTCGAGTGAACATCGTGAAATTCATGCCATCGGATGATGCATCTTCTGCGCCCTTGCCCCACCATCGGCGATACGGAATCACGGAGCGTACACGCCATGCAGTTTGGTATCTCGATTGCCTACACCGACCCGGCAGACTATACGGCCCTGGCGATCGCTGCCGAGGAAAACGGCTTCGATGCGGTCACTCTGCCGGATCACCTCATTTATCCACGGGAGCTCAAGACGCCCTATCCATACACGCCGGATGGCGTGCCACGCTTCACGCCGGATGATCCGTTTCCGGATCCCTGGATGGGCGCGGTTGCGATGGCGGCAGTGACACGACGGCTGTGGTTCTACACCAGCGTTTATGTGTTGCCCGCCCGCAACCCGTTCCATGTGGCAAAGCTGCTGGCGAGCGCTGCGTGCCTCAGCGGCAATCGCATCGCACTCGGGGTCGGAATGGGCTGGATGCCCGAGGAATTCGCCGTTGCAGAACAGGCGTTTGCAGCACGCGGGCGCCGTGCCGATGAAATGCTGCAAGTGATGCAAAAGCTCTGGACCGGTGAGTGGGTCGAACATCACGGAGAGTTCTACGATTTCGAGCCGCTGAAGATGCGCCCGGCCCCCTCACGACCGATCCCCATCTACGTAGGTGGATTTTCGGAGGCGGCGATGCGTCGTGCAGCACAGCACGATGGCTGGATCGCCGACCTGCATACGCTCGCCGAGCTGGAGGCACTGATCGTGACGATGCGCCGTTACCGTGAGGAGGCCGGGCGTGGTGCCGAACCCTTCCGTATCCTCACTTTTGGCTGCGTGGACGCTCGGGGTGTGGACGGGCTTCGCGCCATGCGCGATATGGGTACCGATGTGGTTTCGACGATGCCGTGGCTGGTCTATGGCAGTGCGATGCAGGCTCCGCTCGGTACGAAGATCGACGCCCTGAAGCGTTTCTCCGATGAGGTGATCTCGGCCCTGTGAACGAGTGGATCGGGGGGCGGGCGCCCCCCGGTCCGTGATCGGCGTTCCTGAACCCTTCCTTTCCTAAAGCGAGAACAGGAATTCAACCCCGACACTGCGCGGTTCCTGGTAGTTGTAGGCCGATGCGGTGTAACCCGTGCTGGATGCACCCAGACCCACCGTATACACCGGCTTGGCGCCATCGAGCAGATTGCGTGCCCACAGCGTGACGCGCAGCGGATCCCTGTCATCAGCCCAGACGTAGTCGAGGGAGATGCGCCCGTTCAAGGTGCCGTAGGCATCGGTCGAATAGAACTTCCGACCGGGCACACGGGGGCCGGCGCCTGCCGTGTTGTACACATGATCCTTCCAGGAGTAGTCGAGCTGCGCCGAGAACGTGCTGCGGGCAAGTCGAAGGAATACATAGTCGGCAGTCAGGCTGATGCTGTTTTCCGGTGC
>CAZSYV010000056.1:13102-18999 GCA_964610955.1 uncultured Klebsiella sp.
TTCTTGTTGCTCATCGTGTGGTCATCGAGAACGAAGCCATCGAAGACGTAGTCACGCATCGCGTCACGCTCATCCCGGGTGAACCGCCCACCCAGGGTGAGGTCGAGGCGATCATCGAGAATCGCCGGTGTCCAGGTTGCCTGTGCATACGCGGCGAAGGACTTCGCATCTGCATCGACGTTGCGATCATACGGCTGGATCATGCCGGGGACGAACTCGAAGGTACCCGTCTGGCGGTGCGTGGCCGATTCATCGAAGTAATAGAGGCCACCGATGTACTTGATGCGCTCAGCGAAGGAGCCGATCAGCTGGAACTCCTGCGAATATTGATCACTGTCGACGGCGTCGAGGACCGGGAAGCGGAAGCCGAAGGCCTCGGCGTAGTCCATGTACATCTTCGTGTCGAGCGAGCGGACCCCCGTCAGCGACTTGAGGGTGAGTTCCGCTGAGATGTCCCAACTGACCGTCAACGTGTGGTCGCTGATTCGCGTGGGGCTTTCGTGCAGATCGACTGGTCGGTAGGTATCGTACTTGCGCGAACCGTAGGGAATACCCGGGATGATTTCGACGCCCACCAGCGATGGGTTGGTGATCTGACCAGGCGTCGACTCGATGTCTCCCCACGTGTATGCGTAGTCGACCGTCACGGTTTCAGTCGGCTGCCAGCGCAGCGCAGCGCGTGCCCCCTGGTACTGCCTGGCGTTGAAGTTGTGCGAGCCGCCGCGATTGTCCACGTAGCCCTCGTCGTGCCCCGTCGCAAGCGTGACCTTGCCGGACAGGGTTCCCCAGCTGGGCAGGTCAAGGTTGGTGACCGATCGCAACTGTTGACGCTCACCCAGACTGATGGTCTGGCGCAGACCAAACTCACCGGTAGGCGGCTTGCTGACGATATTGACGGCGCCACCCGTGGTATTGCGTCCGTAGAGCGTGCCCTGGGGGCCGCGCAGCACCTCGACGCGCTCCACATCGGCGAGATCGAAGATCAGTGTCTGTGGTCGTGCGTTGTAGACGCCGTTCTCGTAGATTCCGATCGACCCATCCTTGGTGATCTGCATCGGATCATTGTTGCCCTGACCACGCATGTACAGGGTCAGCACGGTATTCGAGCTGGGGTACGGTGCCACATATACCGTCGGCGTCTGTGCAATCAGTGCGGGCAGGGTTGCGATGCCGCGCCGATCCATCTCCTCACCGGAGAGCGCCGAAATGGCAATCGGGGTTTCCTGCAGATTCTCCGATCGCTTCTGGGCAGTCACGAAGATTTCCTCGATGACGCCACGGGTTTCCGTGCGGGTGCTTGCAGGCTGTGCCTGCGTGTTGTCGATCGACAGGAAAACCGGCGCGACGACACCCAGCAATATCCCGAAATGATTTGGATTACGCATGAACCTCTCCTGTTTGAACGACACCACGATCGAGCCGGCTCGGGATTCGACGATGATGCCCCGGCCGGCATCCGTGTTTCGTGGACCGAGCACACGCGATCCAACATATCAACACCTGTTGCACGCGACCTCACCCCAACGGATTAGTGAACGGCTGAAACGCCTCGGGCCGGTCCGGTTGCCGGCGCAGGGACTGGCCCGGGTGGGGCGAGGCGGTGTTGCCAGCCGAGCTGCCAGACTGCGTGGCTGCAGCTCATCCGAACAGGTGATGCATGCGCTGTGCGCCATGATTAAGGTGCACTCTGGCATTCACGGAGAAGGCAATACCGATGAACGATAACGAAAGAGTCTTCCGCACGATGCTGCAACATCTGGGGCGCAAGGAATTCGACGCCTGCGCGCGCTATCTCGCGCCGGATCTGCACGCCGACTGGCCATATCAGCCCATTCCCGAGGCACCACTCGAGCTCCACGGGGCGAAGGCGTTGCTTGATTTCATCGTCGCGGGAACCGCGGATTTCGCACCGTTCAACTATCGTGTCGATCAGGTCCACGAGCTTGCAGATCCCACACGACTGATCGTCGAATATGCATCGAACACCCGCTATCTGCCAAACGGCCGGGAGTATGCGAATCGATATCTCGGGATATTCCATTTCAGGGATGGCCAGATCACCTACTGGCGCGAGTATCTGAATCCGGAAATCATCCGTCGCACGATGCTGGAGCCACCCGAGAAGGCTTGACCATGGCTCTGCACGATCGCAGGGCCGATGTCGTTCTCCGACGCCAATGAGGCAATGCCCATGAAAAATCGCTACGACTCGCTGCTGTCACCGGGGCGCATCGGCAGCATGGAGCTGCGCAATCGTATCGTGATGACGGCAATGGGGTCGAACCTGTGCAACCCTGACGGAACGCTGAACGAGCGCATCAAGGCGTATTACGAGGCGCGTGCCCGCGGTGGCGCGGCGATGGTGATCATGGGTTCGGTATCGATTTCCTGGCCGATCGGCTCTGCCAACGCGTGCCAGGTGGCCATTTCGGACGATCGCTACATCGAGGGTTTTGCCGACATTGCCCGCCGTATCCACGGCCATGGCGGCAGGATCGCACTGCAGCTCCAGCACGCTGGTGTCACTGCAATGAACGATATCGCTGCAGGAAGGTCGTTGCTGGTCCCTTCGGTGCCCAAGGAAGGAGGCGGAGAGAGTGACATCGGCCCGACGCTGACGGAAGAAGAAGCCACGGCGATGGCACGTCCCTTCGTGCAGCCGACCTCGAAACTCGACTACCACGAAGCCACTGCAGCGGATCTGGCGTGGGTGTGCACGCAGTTCGCCGATGCGGCGGAACGGGCGAAAAAGGCCGGCATCGACGGTGTCGAAATCCATGCGGCGCACGGCTACCTGATCTCGAACTTTCTGTCGCCATCGACCAACCATCGCAGCGACGATTACGGCGGTTCACTGCAGAACCGCGCCCGGCTGATGGTGGAAGTGATCCAGGCGGTTCGTGAACGCGTGGGCAGGGACTATCCGGTCTGGCTGCGCCTCGACGGCTTCGAGTTCCTCAAGCCCGAAGGCATCACGACTCCAGATGCAATAGCCGCCGCACGCCTCGCCGTGAAAGCCGGTGTCGATGCAATCAACGTCAGTGCCTACGCGGATCCTGACCGTGCCATTGGCTTCACCGAGGCACATGCGACGCATGTTCCCGGGCAGTTCGTGCCGTTCGCGACAGCGATTCGCGCAGCCGTTGACGTACCCGTCCTCACCGCCGGGCGCATCGAGCCGGAGCTCGCCGATCGGCTGATCGGCAAGGGGCAGATCGATTTTGTCTGTATGGGACGCAAGCTGCTGGCCGACCCCGAACTGCCGAACAAGCTCAAGGAAGGCAGGGCGCAGGAAATACGGCCATGCATCTATTGCTATACCTGCATCAGTCAGATCTTCGTCAACAAGCATGTGCGCTGTGCGGTGAACGCGGCAACGAGCTTCGAGACCGAGGTGGTGCTGCATGCGGCGGAACGCCCCCGGCGCATCCTGGTGATCGGTGCTGGACCAGGAGGCATGGAGGTGGCACGGGTCGCTGCCTTGCGCGGGCATCAGGTCACACTGTGTGACAGGAATGCAGCCCTTGGCGGCAGCGTGCGGCTATCGGCGATCAGCTATCCGCCAAACGGCCGGCTGGTGCGCTATTTCGAGCACACACTGCAGGCACTGCCGATCGAGATCCGCCTGAAGACCCCGGTCGACGAACGGTTCGTGCGTGAGCAGACGCCCGATGTGGTGGTGGTGGCGACAGGTGCACGCTGGGCGGCGCTTGCCATTCCCGGCGCAGATTTGCCCCATGTGATGGACGGCGAGTCGCTGCGGGCGATGCTGGGGGCGAGTGATGCACCGCCACGACAGGACGCGCCGTTGATGATCCGCCTGCTGGCAAGGCTCGGAGCGCGACTCCCGCTGACGCGCTCTCCCGAACTGCTGGCACGGGCCAGCCACTGGTGGATGCCGCTCGCACACGAGGTGGTGATCCACGGCGGCGGACTCGTGGGCATGGAGCTTGCCGAGTTCCTCTCCGAACGCGGGCGCAAGGTCACCGTGCTCGAGGAGGGATCGCTGTTCGCGCCGCAGATGCAGCTGCTGCGCCGTTGGCGAGCCCTGCACAACTGTCGCTCACGCGGGGTGGACCTGATTCCGAATGTTCGCGAACCCCGGATCGAAACCGACTGCGTCCGTTATCTCACCCCCGGGGGGCAGGTGCGGACCATCCGTGCCGGAAACGTGATCCTGGCAGCGGGCGCCGTGGCGAATCCGGCGTTCGCCGATGCCCTGCGGGCAAAAGGAATGGATGTGCGCACCGTGGGAGACTGCGCTGATATCGGATACATCGAGGGCGCGATACGTCGAGGCAATGCACTGGGGCGTGAAATCTGAACAGACGAGCCGGCTACTGCATGGCCCCGGCCGAGAAAGTCGACGGACGCCCCGCTCGAGGCGAGTCTCGATGCGGCGCTCGGAGTGGATGGAAACCATGCCGGAGGGAATATGAACGACGACATCTACCAGATTCACAGGCTGCTCTACCTTTACTGTGAAAGGCTCGACCAGGGGGACTTCACCGGCATGGCCGAGCTGTTCCGCCACGCGCGGTTCATCACGCCCGGCAACATGGCGCCGATCGTGAACGATCCGGATGCAATCGTTGCCGCATACCGGGAATACACGCGAATCTACCCCCAGACTCGAACGCCGGGAACGAAACATATCGTTGCCAACCCGATCATCGACATCGCACCTGACGGAACGAGTGCAGATTGTCGCTCCTATATCGTCGTGTTCCAGGGAATCAGGGGATTTCCGCTTCAGCCGATCGTTGCGGGCCGCAACCTCGATCGTTTCGAGAAGGTCGATGGCCAGTGGCGCTTCAGCGAGCGTGACATTCGCTCCGAGCACTTCGGCGATCTGTCCAGCCATATGCTGCGCGAGTTCGGACCGGATACGGTGGGTGATCCGGCTTCCTGAAGCAATCCCGGAAGGAGGGAACATGAGTCGGTCCGAGGGACGGTTTGCACGCGTGAGCTTCGACTTCAGTGGCACTCGCGTACTGGTCACCGGGGGCACGCGCGGCATCGGTAATGCGATTGCCCAGGCGTTCGTGACGGCAGGTGCCGAAGTCACGATCACCGGCACCGCTGCCGACGCATCGGCATACGATGGGCTTCCCGAGGGCATACGCTACCAGCAGCTGCGCCTGGTCGATCGCGATGACATCACGCGTGTCGCGACGCAGTTCGACCGCCTGGACGTGCTGGTCAACAACGCCGGTGGTACGGGTGGTGCAACGTCTCCGCATGATTTCGACACGGCCCTTGCCGTGAACCTGGGTTCCGTCTACCACCTCAGCACGGCACTTGGCGATGCACTGGGCCGATCTTCGCTGCAGGGCGGCGCCTCGGTGGTGAACATCGCATCGGAAATGGCGCTCTTCGCAAGCCCGTATTTTCCCGGCTATGGGGCTGCGAAGGCGGGTATCGTGCAGCTCACGCGGACGTTCTGCGTGTCGCTGGCACCGCTCGGTGTCCGGGTCAACGCCGTACTGCCCGGCTCGATCCCGACTCCGATGACGAACGCCTTTGCGGACGATCCCGCCGTGCATGCCATGGTGTCGGCGGCAACACCATTGAAGCGCTGGGGCAGTGCCGAGGAAATCGCCGCTGCAGTGTTGTTCCTGGCCAGTCCGGCTGCGGCGTTCATCAGCGGGCACACGCTGGTGGTCGATGGCGGCTATTCGATATGCGAGTGAACGGAGGATCGATGAGATGAGGCGTTTTGCTGAAAAGATCTGTCTGGTGACGGGAGCGGCATCGGGAATCGGGCGCGCGAGCGCCCTGCGCCTGGCCGGCGAGGGCGCAACCCTCATCGTGGCGGACATCAACGAGGAGGGGCTGCGCAGCCTCGAGAGCGAACTCGGCACCACGGGCGCAAGCTGCCTGGTGCAGCCCTACGA
>CAZSYV010000057.1:0-18817 GCA_964610955.1 uncultured Klebsiella sp.
TGGTCACTCCTGACCTGAACAGTGTCGTTGCGCGGTTCGGTATAATCACGCGCATGAACACACCATCGGCCGCCCTGCCAGCAGAATCCCCTCGAGGATCGAAGACTGCCACGCTCGAGTGCGTCTGGCCGGTCGACGGCATGTCCTGCGCATCGTGCGTGGCGCGCGTCGAGAAGGCACTCAAGGCGGTGCCCGGTGTCGTGGATGCTGCCGCCAACCTTGCCAGTGAGACGGTCACTGTGACACTGGCGTCTTCAGACACCGCGCTGATACCTGTCGTGACAGCGCTCGAACAGGCGGGGTACGGGGTGTCGCGCCAGACGCTGGACTTCCGCGTCGAGGGGATGAGCTGCGCATCGTGCGTGGCACGCGTCGAGAAGGCGCTTCGAGCCGTTCCCGGTGTGCTCGAGGCGGAGGTCAACCTAGCGAGCGAGACGGTCCGCGTCACGCTTGCTGCACGCCCGGGCGAGCTGACATCGCTTGCGGCGCAGCTCGTGGCGGCGGGCAAGCATGCAGGCTATCCACTGCATGCGCGTGATGCGGTGGGTGCGACAGCGCCTGCGAGTCGTTCGCCTTTCGCGCTCGACGAGCGTGCGCGCGTGGTGTTTGCGCTCGTGCTGGCGGCGCCGCTCGCGCTGCCGATGCTCGCGATGCCCTTTGGTGTGCACTGGATGCTGCCGGCGTGGGCGCAGCTTGCTCTGGCGACTCCGGTACAGTTCTGGCTGGGGGGGCGCTTCTACCGTGGCGCCTGGAGCGCCTTGCGTGCCGGTGCCGGCAACATGGATCTGCTGGTCGCCATGGGCACCAGCGCGGCGTTCGGCCTGAGTGTGTACGAGGGCTGGTTTGCGCCGCATACGGATATGCCACACCTGTACTTCGAGGCCTCTGCCGTGGTGGTTGCACTGGTGCTGCTCGGCAAGTGGCTCGAAGCGCGTGCCAAGCGTCAGGCAACGGAAGCGATCCGTGCGCTCGAGCGACTGCGGCCCGATGCGGCACGCGTGCGCCGTGATGGCGTCGAGCTTGAGCTGCCGTTGGCCGAGGTGCAGACGGGCGATCTCGTGCTCGTGCGACCCGGCGAGCGCCTGCCGGTGGACGGTGAGGTGGTGGAGGGTGCAAGCCATGTCGATGAGTCGTTGATCACGGGTGAGAGCCTGCCGGTCGCGCGCGGCGTGGGCGATCGCGTCACGGGTGGCGCCCTGAACGCCGAAGGACTGCTGGTGGTGCGTACCACGGCGGTGGGGGCCGAGTCGACGCTGGCACGCATTGCGCGGCTGGTCGAGTCGGCGCAGGCGAAGAAGGCACCGATCCAGCGTCTGGTCGATCGGGTGAGCGCCGTGTTCGTGCCGGCGGTGGTGGCAGCGGCACTCGTCACCGTGCTTGGCTGGGGACTGATCACGCACGACTGGGCCAGCGCCGTGCTCAATGCCGTGGCGGTACTCGTCATTGCCTGCCCCTGCGCGCTTGGATTGGCAACGCCTGCGGCGATCATGGCCGGGACCGGTGTCGCCGCGCAGCATGGCATCCTGATCAAGGATGCCGAGGCGCTCGAGCTGGCGCAATCGGTGCGTGTCGTCGCCTTCGACAAGACCGGTACGCTCACCGAGGGCAAGCCCCGGCTGATCGAGGTGCTGCCGGTTGCGGCGCGTGAGGAGGTGCTTGCCGATGCCGCCGCACTGCAGGCGGGCAGCGAGCATCCGTTGGCACGCGCGGTGATCGAGGCGGCTGCCGAGCGCGGGTTGCAGGCGCCGCAGGCGCGGGACATGCGTGCCGTGCCGGGGCGTGGTGTGACTGCCCAGGTCGACGGGCGCACCCTCGAGTTGGGCAGCACGCGCTGGATGGACGAGCGGGGCGCCGCGTTCGGCGAGCTTGCCGCGCATGCCGATGCCATGCAGCGTGAGGGGCGTACCGTTTCGTGGCTGGCCGAACTCGATGGAGGCAATGATGCCGGCAGAGCGCCGCGCATTCTCGGACTGCTGGCCTTTGGTGACGCGCCCAAGGCAGACGCTGCGGCTGCCATCGCGCGCTTGCAGCGCATGGGGCTGCGCACCGTGCTGGTGTCGGGCGACAACGCCGGCAGTGCGGGCGCGGTGGCTGCCCAGCTTGGCATCGCCGAGGTGCGTGCCGAGGTGTTGCCTGCCGACAAGGCGCACATCGTCGGCGAACTCAAGGGTGACGGTGTGCGTGTGGCGATGGTCGGCGATGGCATCAATGATGCGCCGGCACTGGCTGCTGCCGATGTCGGTATCGCGATGAGCGATCTGCACGGAGGTGGTACCGATGTCGCAATGCACGCTGCGGGCATCACGCTGATGCGCGGCGAGGTCGCGCTCGTTGCCGATGCCATCGAGCTGTCGCGCCGTACCGCGGTGAAGATCCGTCAGAACCTGTTCTGGGCCTTCGTGTTCAATGCGGTGGGCATTCCGCTGGCGGCGTTTGGCGCGCTGAGCCCGGTGATTGCCGGTGGTGCGATGGCATTCAGCAGTTTCTTCGTGGTCAGCAACGCGCTGCTTCTCACGCGCTGGAGACCACGCGGCTAGGATCGCGCACCGGCTGCGGGGCTGCGCCTGCTGCTGCGAAAGGCGCTTGTGTAACTGCGCAGCAGGAAATGCAGATCGGCAGCCGGGATCTCTCCCCAGTGGCGAGCCAGCTGGGCGATATCGCGCGAGGACGCCGTTGCTGCGCGCAGGCGGCGTCGACACTTCTCCAGATCGATCAGTGCCACCTCGGCGATCGCTTCACCCGTGGCTGAGGTTTCAGCCCTGACGAAGATGTGCTTCGGGTAGCAGCAGCCGTGTTGCCAGCGTGCGCGGTGCAGCCGGGCCAGGCTCAGGGCAAGCTGGCGCAGAACGGCTTCATTGAGTGCAGCAGAGTGCGTGCCCGCGTACCAGCGATCGAGGCTGACAAAGCCACTCAATGCTTCCGTGACGAGCAGGGCCTGCCACTGCCCGTGGTGCCTGCGTGCCCCGCCGAAGATCAGTCGCGGAATCCTGATTCCCAGTCTGGCGATGGCGGTATAGGCCTGCAGCTCGCGCAGGATGGTGGGGCGCCCGACGGGATTGCTCAGACTACGATACAGGTGCCCGGTCTGGCGCTTGCAGTAGAGCGGGGCGAGGTGCTCGTCATCCTGTGTCAGAAGCTGTACGCCGCTGTTGCCGCCGCGGCGCAGGTTCTCGGGTTCCACCCACGGTCCCTGCCTCCTCCACCAGCCATCGAACTCGCCCGTTGACGCGAGGCGGGCGGCGGCTGTGTCCGAGTGCTGCTCAGCGAGTCTTGCGTAGGACATAGGTGCGCCACATGGCATAACGGGGCAGGAAGTCCAGGTGGGCAAGGATTTCGAAACCCGCCTCTGCAAACTCTCGCTCGATCAAAGCCCTCGGTACGACGAACCGGTTGCGGTTGGCAGCCCCGCTCGTGCCTGCGGCACGCCGCCGCTCCAGGCGACGGCGTTTCCATGCCTTGTAGTTTCCGTCCACCCACAGCGAGACGATGACCGTGTCGCGGCTCACGCGATGAAACTCGCGCAGGATCGCCAGACGGTGCTCGGGTGTCTCGATGTGGTGCAGCAGCCGGATGCAGAACACACAGTCCACGGCTTCATCGTCGAGCTCGATGTCGAAGGCCGAGGTCTGGAAGGCGTGTACCCGTGCGAGTATGTCCGGTGCCTGCGCACTCTGGGCGGTCGCGATCATGTCGGCTGAGTTGTCGGCGGCAAAGATGACCCGGTTCGACTGCTCGCACAGCAGCGGCCAGAAGCGCCCTGCGCCGCAGGGGAGGTCGAGCACCAGCCCGGGCTCGCCGGCAATCTTCAGCGCACGTCGAGCGAGCTGCTGGTCACGCCGGTTCGACAGGCGCCTCGCGAGGCCGTCACGGTGCTTGTGCAGGTACTGTTGTGCATGCCGAAGGTCGTACTTGCGTGAGAAATCGAGTTCGATCCGGCCCTGCGCCGACATTGCATACACCCGTAAAGCGGAAATTTCTGCAACGCTAGAGGAAAGTCGCTCAAGATTTTGTCGGCAGAATGTGAAGAACTCGTGAAGGCCTGTCGTTCAGGGATACCCTGAAGCAGCTTCCCTGGTCCGGTTTGCTGTGCACAGTGATCTCCCAGCCCTGTCTGGTGCAGATGCGCTTGACCAGCGAGAGCCCAAGGCCCAGACCATCGCCACGTGCCAGGGGGCCCCGCACGAAGGGTTCGAAAACCCGCTGCTGTTCGTCGCTGGCAATTCCGACGCCGCTGTCCTCGACACGAAACGCACCTCGTTCCAGCACCAGGCGCACGTAGCCCCGTTCGGTGTAGTGCAGTGCGTTGCGCAGCAGATTGCCGATCGCGCTGCGCAGGAAAATGCCGTTGTACAGTGCCTCGTCGTGGTCCTCCTCAATGAGCGCAAACTCGAGCCCCTTGTTGCGTATCAGCTCACCCCAGCGCCGTGCCTCTTCTGCCGCCACGGCGTCCAGACGGCTGTCCCGGCTGAAGGCCGTCAGGTTGCCCTTGTCGCGCGCCAGCTGCAGAAAGGTCTGCACCAGCTCGCGCATTTCCTCGACGGCACGGTTGATCCGTGCCAGCTGTTCGTGTTCGCGCGGGCTCAGCCTCGCTTCGGCGAGCAGCTCGCAGGAACTTGCCATGACCATGAGGGGGGTGCGCAGTTCGTGGCTGACATCACTGGTGAACAGGCGTTCGCGCTCGAGCGACTGACGGATCTTGTCCAGCGTGTCGTCGAATGCCGCGGCGAGCTGGCCGACCTCATCACTGGCATAGTCTGGAGCGAGCGGCGGTGCAGCGGGGTGGAGCTGGTCGCGGTGGCGCACTTGCGAGGCCAGGCGAATGATGGGAGCCATCACCCGGTGCGCCATGGCGCGGCCCAGACCCCAGGCACAGAGAATCGACAGGATGAAGCCCGCGAGTACCGCGTTGAACAGTGCCTGTTCGCGGTCTTCGAACTCACTCTGGTCTTCCACCAGCATGTAGGTGTGCCCGTTGGTGTGACGAACAAAGGCGTAGAACGCGCCCTCGTGGCTCTCGATTTCAGTGAATCCCTCCTTCAGGCCACGCAGCTGCGCCGGGATGGCGTATTCGTTGTGCTCGGAAGAAAAGAACCGTGTGCTGGCGTCCAGTCGTGGGGGGCGTCCCTGGCCGATGTCCTGCTCCAGCACGACGTCGAGGTCGTGGCCCAGTTCGCGCGACACCAGGTGCGCCTCGACGAAGTGCACCACGGCGACGATGCCAAGCGAAAACAGCCCGCTCACCAGCATCGTCATGAACACGAATGCACTGACGATGCGTCGTGCGAAGGGTTGTCTAGTTCGTGGCATCGGGTGACTCGACGAGCCGATAGCCGATGCTGTGGACGGTGTGCAGCAGTGGTCGATCGAAGGGCTTGTCTATTGTCTGGCGCAGCTGATGGATGTGGCTGCGCAGGCTGTCGCTGTCGGGGCTGTCCTCACCCCACAGCGCCTCCTCCAGTACTTCGCGCCGCACCACGGCCGGGCTTTTCTGCATCAGGATGGCCAGCAGCTTGAGACCCAGCGGGTTCAGCCGGAGGATCCGGCCACTGCGGCTCACCTGCAGGGTGTCGAGATCATAGTGCAGATCCGCCACCTGCAGCTCGCGTTTGCGCTCGCCGCGGCTGCGCCGCAGGATGGCGTTGATGCGGGCCACCAGCTCCGAGAGGGCAAAGGGCTTGACCAGATAGTCGTCAGCGCCCGCATGCAGGCCCTGCAGTCGATCATCCAGCGTGTCGCGCGCCGTCAGCATCAGGATCGGCACATCACTGCGCGCATCCTCACGCAGGCGCCGGCAGACCTGGTAGCCGTCGATGCCTGGCAGCATGATATCGAGCACGATCAGGTCGTAATGGACGCTGCTCGCCAGATGCAGCCCGCTCAGGCCATCCTGCGCACAGTCGACGCTGAAGCCCTTGAGCTGCAGGTAGTCGAGCACGTTGGCAAGGATGTCACGGTTGTCTTCGATGACCAGGATGCGCATCGGTTGCCTGTCTTCGGGTTGGGTGTCGACGGTGCACGTTCCCGCCGATTCTGTCATGAAGTGGCACCACCGGGTGCATCAGCGCAGACTGCGGAGAAAGTCGCGCAGCTCTGCGACAAACAGCCCGGGTTGCTCCAGTGCGGCGAAATGACCACCGCGGGGCAGTTCGCTCCAGCGCACCACATTGCAGCTTTTTTCGACCATCGAACGGGGCAGGCGGGCAAGTTCTCCCGGGAAGTTCGCCACGGCAACCGGCTTGAGCACGCGCGCACCGGGAGGCACCGGCTCGTCCAGAACTCCACGATACAGCCACGAGGCGCTGTCGAAGCTCCCGCTCCCGAGGTAGATCATGATGTTGTCGATGATCCGTTCGCGCGAGTGGATGGCCCAGAGATCGCCGCTCGGCAGCTCCGACCAGCGGTGGAATTTCTCGAGTATCCATGCAGCAACGCCGAGCGGGCTGTCGGCCATTGCACAGGCGAGTGTCTGCGGCCGGGTCGACTGGATCGCCATGTAGCCGCTCTCGGTGCGCCACATTGCGGCGATCGCCGTCATGGTGGCAATCTCCTCTGCGGTCTCCGGCCGCGCCTCGGGATTGTTCCAGCCGAGGGTGAAGTTGAGGTGAACGGCCGAGCAGCCGCTGCCCTCGTAACCGAGCCAGCTCGATACGCTGGCGCCCCAGTCACCGCCCTGTGCAACGTAGTCGTGGTAGCCGAGTGTGGCCATCGCGGCATCGAAGGCGCGAGCGATCGTGCGCGGTCCGAGCGGCCTGCTCGGTCGGGACGAGAACCCGTAACCGATCAGCGAGGGAATCACCACGCTGATCGCATCGCTCGCCTCGCCGCCGTGTGCCGTCGGGTCGGTCAGCGGACCGATCACGTCAAGGAACTCGACGAAGGATCCGGGCCAGCCATGGGTGATCAGCACGGGTCTTGGCGCTGCTCCCCTGCCGATGACGTGGATCAGGTGGATCGAATGGCGGATTCCATCGACCTCGACATCGACCAGGAACTGCGGGAAGCGGTTCATCGCCGCCTCGCGCGTGCGCCAGTCGTAGTGGTCGCGCCAGTGGCCGACGAGCTCGCGCAGCACGGCGATGTTGGTGCCGTGGGCCCAGGGGTCGGGGTCTTCGATCGGTTCGGGCCACTGTGCCTCGTCGAGCCGCCGTTCGATCCAGTCGAGCCTCGCCTGCGCGACGGCAATCGTGAAGGGGCGGATGCTCATGCGCGTTGCTCCTGTTTCCTCGACACCGAGCCCTCGCCGCTCCGTTGCGCCTGGCACCGGAGCGCCGTCATGGATGGGCTGTCGTACAATAGCGGCTTGCTTTCCGCCTGTCGCGATACTACCGCCATGCCAGTGCTCAGACTTGCCGACGGACGCCGGGTCCCGTACCAGATCCGTGTTTCCCAGCGCAGCCGCAGGGTGCGCCTCACGCTCAACCGGCGAGATGGCCTGGTCATGGTGGCTCCACCGGGGGTGAGTCGCTGGCAGCTTGCGCGGCTTGCCCACGAGTGGCGTGACTGGGTGGCGCGCCACCTCGATGCGATGGAGCATGAGGATCCCGGCATCGCTGCCGATCGCATCGTGCTGCCGGATACGCTCGAGCTCATCGGCATCGAGGAAGAGTGGCCGATAAGGTATCGCGACACGCCTTCCGCATCGGCGCGTGTGACCGAGAGGGACAGCGGCGAACTGCTGCTCAGTGGCGCATCCGATGATGTGCTGGCGCGAGTGGCGGCACTGCGCCGCTGGCTGATGCGCCGTGCCCGGGACACGCTGCCGGAGCTTCTGGACGAAGTCTCGGAGGAGACCGGGCTGGAGTTCGCCGACGTCACCATCCGCGCGCAGCGCGGGCGCTGGGGCAGCTGTTCGACACGAGGCAACATCAGTCTCAACTTTCAGCTGCTTTTCCTGCCTCCGCCCCTGGTGCGCCATGTGTTGCTGCACGAGCTCTGTCATACGGTCGAGATGAACCATTCGCCCCGCTTCTGGTCGACCGTGCGTCGCTTCGAACCCGATCTGGAGGAGATGCGGGCCGAGATGCGTCGCGCGCGGACCCATGTGCCCGAGTGGCTGGCGGCTGGTGCCTGAGGCCAGGCACAGGCGGGCCTGCCAGGTTTCCGACGTGCTATGATTTGCGCCCGCCCTTTTCGGAGGATCGAATGACGACCACGGACCCGATGCAGCTCGGGCGCATGGCCGCCGAGGCCGAGATGGTCAAGGCGTTCCTGCGCAACAAGCAGCCTGTCGAACTGAACGACGAGGAGATTGCCGGCCTCAACGCGCGTATCCGCACGAAACTGCGGGAGAAGGACGCGGTTCTCGTTGCCCACTACTACACATCACCCCTGGTGCAGGCGCTCGCCGAGGACACCGGCGGCTGCGTTTCCGATTCGTTGCAGATGGCGCGCTTCGGGCACGATCACGCGGCGAGCACGCTGGTCGTTGCCGGCGTGCGCTTCATGGGCGAGACGGCGAAGATCCTCAATCCCGAGAAGCGCGTGCTGATGCCGACGCTGGATGCGACCTGCTCGCTCGATGTCGGCTGCCCGGCGGATCTGTTCGGGCAGTTCTGCGATGAAAACCCCGACCGTACCGTCGTCGTGTATGCGAACACCTCGGCCGCCGTGAAGGCGCGTTCGGACTGGGTCGTGACCTCGAGCATCGCACGCGATGTGGTCGAGCATCTTGTCGCGCGCGGCGAGAAGATCCTGTGGGCACCGGACAAGTACCTTGGCACGTGGGTGCAGCGGGAAACCGGGGCCGACATGCTGCTGTGGAACGGCTCGTGCATCGTGCACGAGGAGTTCAAGGCCAAGGGTGTCGAGGATCTGCTGAAGGTCTATCCCGATGCTGCCGTACTGGTACACCCCGAATCACCGCAGTCGGTGATTGCGCTGGCGGATGTCGTCGGCAGCACCACGCAGATCATCGATGCCGCACGCCGTCTGCCGAACCAGCGCTTCATCGTGGCAACCGACCAGGGCATCTTCTATCAGCTGCAGAAGCAGGTCCCGGACAAGGAATTCATCATTGCGCCAACGGCCGGGGAGGGTGCCACCTGCCGCAGCTGCGCACACTGCCCATGGATGGCGATGAATGACCTGGAGGCCCTGCTGGCGTGCCTCGATGGTGGTCCGGGACACGAGATCGAGGTCGACCGTACGCTTGGCGAGCGCGCCCTGGTGCCGTTGCAGCGCATGCTCGACTTTTCCCGCGAACGTGCCCTGGCGGTCAAGGGCAACGCCTGAGCGGCACGCTACAGATCGATATCCTCGCGCATCGTGCGGATGTCGCTGATGCGTGCCTGGACGCTGGCACTGGTGTGGAAGTCGCCCGAGGCAAGGTCGAGCGCGTAGCCGAGCTGCCGCTCGGCGAGGTCGAGCGCGCCATTCAGGATGAAGTATTCGGCACGGGCGCGGTGCAGGTCGATGATCCGTCCTGCGAGCCCCTGGGCCTCGGCAAGCTCGTACCACACCTGCGGATCGCCGGGGCGACGCTTGGCGTGTTCCGCCAGCACCTGTGCCGCTTCCCGGGGGTTGCCATCGCGCTGCAGTGCGTTCGCGAAAGCCATGGTCAACGGGTGGTTGCCCGGATTGACATCGAGCTGGCGACGCAGCCGCCCGACTGCCGCGCTGGCATTGCTGTCGGCGATGTCGATGTCTGCTGCCGCAAGCACGAACGCGATGCGGTTCGGGTCGGCCTGCAGCAGCGGCGCGAGCGTCTCGCGGGCCTGCTTCGGTTCGTTGGCACGGATCAGCGCCAGCACGAGGCCATAGGTGTCGCCGCGCGCATCCTCGTCGTTGTGCTTGTCGATTTCGGCGCGGAATCGCTTGATGGCAAAACCCGTGGTTTCGGCAAAGGAGAGCTGCACGCGGGCGCGCATCAGTGCGAAGTCGGCACTGTCGCGGCGCCCGCCCTCGGGGTAGTTGCGGGCGCGGTTGCGCGAATCCGCCACGCGGCTTTCCGTCACCGGGTGCGAGAGCAGGAACTCGGGCGGACGCTGTCCCGCGTAGCGCAGCGACTCGAGCATGCGCGTGAACATGCGTGGCATGCCTTCGGCGTCATAACCCGCGCCAGTCAGCGTCTGCATCCCGATCCGGTCGGCCTCGCTTTCGTGGGACCGGCTGAAGCGCAGTTGCTGCTGCTGGATTGCCGCCTGGGTGGCGGTGATCGCCGCCATGCCGGCATCACCACCGGCGGTTGCCGCAATGACCAGACTGCCGAGCAGAGCCAGCATGTTCGGGACGGCCTTGCTGCGAGCCTCTTCCACGCCTCGCGCGAAGTGACGCTGGCTGAGGTGCGCGAGTTCGTGCGCGATCACCGAAGCGAGTTCATCCTCGTGCTCCGTGTACAGCAGCAGCCCGTTATGGATGCCGACGACGCCTCCGGGGACTGCGAAAGCGTTGATCGTCTCGTTTTCGACCACCACGACGTCGAGGCGGGCATCGCTCAGTTCGCTGTGCGAGGCGAGATCGAACACGATGTGTTCGAGGTAATCTGCCAGCAGCGGGTCGGATACGGTGCGCACCTGGCTGCGGAACATGCGCAACCACGCCTGTCCGAGTCGGCGCTCGACCTGCGGCGACACCACCGACGAGGAGGCATCGCCCAGTGCGGGGAGCTGGATGTCGAGCGCACGTGTCGCACTCGAGCAGCCGAGCGTCAGCGCGAGGGCAGCGGCGATGAGTGTGAGCGAGCGGCCTGCGGCGCTGACAAATTGAAACGGCACGTGATCGACTGGCCTCGGCTGCTGGATGGTGGCTCGCTTGCTTCGATTCCCCGTTGGGGAAAAGATTCCCTGCCTTTGGGTGTGATGACAGCGTAGTTATACTACAACGTCTGTCGCCAACGACGGCGGCGCGCACGGAGACACATCGATGCACGAGGTGGATGCACGCGGCCTGGCCTGTCCGCTGCCGCTGCTCAAGACCAAGAAGACGCTGAACGCGATGTCGCCGGGCGAGAGCGTTCGTGTCCTCAGCACCGACGCCGGTTCGGTGCGTGATTTTCGTGCCTTCTGCGAACAGACCGGCAACCTGCTGCTGGAGTTCTCGCAAGAGAACGGGGTCTACACCCACGTTCTGCAAAAGCGTGCGGCAGGCTGAGCAGGCACGGTGTCGATGCCCAGGGCGTTGCGCAAGTGGATCGATCGCTACCTTGCCGAGGACGAGGCGCTGATTCTCGTCGGCCTGCTGGTGCTCGCCCTGACGCTGATCGCCACCCTCGGCAATGTGCTGGCACCCGTGCTTGCTGCGGTGGTGCTGGCATTCATGATGCAGGGTGTGGTTGCGCGACTGAGGTGGATCGGAGTACCGGAGCCGGCAGCGGTGGGCCTTGCGTACGCGCTGTTCATTGGCGTGTTTCTGACATTCTTCCTCGTGCTGCTGCCGCTGGTATGGGATCAGCTGCGTGGTCTTGCCGCTGACCTCCCCCGAATGATCGACACCGGGTACCGCAACTTCGTGCGCCTGCGTGACGAGTACTCCCTGTTGCTTGGCGAGGAGCAGTTGCGCGTGCTGCTCGAGGGCGGCAGCGCCGATCTGGCAAGCTATGGGCAGCGGGTGCTGTCCTGGTCGCTTGGAGTGCTGCCCGGTGTGCTCGGCATGGCGATCTATGTCGTGATCGTGCCGATTCTGGTGTTCTTCCTGCTCAAGGATCGGCGCATGATCCTTGCCTGGTGTGCCAGCCTGCTGCCCGATGATCGACAGCGCATCACCTATATCTGGCAGGAAATGATCGTGCAGCTTGCCAACTACGTGCGCGGCAAGGGCGTTGAAATCCTGATCGTCGGCGCCGTCTCGATAGTGACGTTTTCGCTGTTCGGGCTGCGCTACGCGTTGCTGCTCGGGTTCCTGGTCGGACTCTCCGTGGTGATTCCCTACGTGGGGGCCGTGCTGGTGACGATTCCGGTTGCGCTGGTGGCATGGTTCCAGTGGGGCTGGAGCCCGATGACGGGCTATCTGCTTCTGGCGTACCTGATCATCCAGGTAATCGACGGCAATGTTCTGGTGCCAATACTGTTTTCCGAGGCGAACAACCTGCACCCGGTGGCGATCATCCTTGCAGTGCTGGTGTTCGGGTCCATCTGGGGCGTGTGGGGCGCCTTTTTTGCAATCCCGCTTGCCACGCTGGTCAAGGCGCTGATGACCGCATGGCCACGCAGCCATGCGTCGCGGCCTGCCCTGGACACCGATGGCGAGCACGACTGACTCGGCCTCGACTGCTGATCTTGCGGAGAGCGAATGCATATGTCCCGTTTGTTGCGTCTTCCCGTAACCCTTCTTCTTTGCGGCGCCCTCCTTGCCTGTGCCACGCTGGCGGTGCCCACCAATGTGGTGCTGAAGAGCGCGCAGGATCCGCGCGAGTACCGCTATGTGGAGCTGCCGAATCGGCTGCGCGTCATGCTGGTGTCGGATCCACAGACCGACAAGGCAGCGGCCAGCCTGTTGGTGAGTGCCGGTTCGGGCGACGATCCGGTGGCGCGCCAGGGTTTGGCTCATTTCCTGGAGCACATGCTGTTTCTCGGAACCGCCAGGTACCCCGACCCGGGGGAGTACATGGAGTTCATCAATGCCCACGGAGGCTCGAACAACGCCTATACCGGCATCGATCGCACGAACTACTTTTTCAGCGTCGATCCGACGAGCCTGCGTGCGGCGCTCGATCGTTTCGCACAGTTCTTCATCGCACCGCTGTTCGATCCGGCCTACGTCGAGCGTGAGGCGAACGCCGTGGATTCGGAATATCGCCTCGGCCTGAAGGATGACGGGCGACGCGAGTTCGATGTGCTGCGCGAACTGGTGCGCCCGGAGCATCCATTGGCCAAGCTGTCGGTCGGGAACCTGCAGACGCTCGATGTCAGGCACGGTGATCTGCGTGCGGATCTGCTCGAGTTCTACGAACGCCACTACAGCGCGGACCGGATGACGCTGGTCGTGCTGGGGCGTGAATCGCTGGACGAGTTGCAGGCGCTGGCCGATGAATGCTTTGGCGCGATCGCGAATCGTGAGCACGATGAGCTCCATGATGTACCGTCGATGTTCGCACCCGGCACCCTGCCGCTCGAGGTGTCGATCCGCCCGGAGAAGGAGTTGCGCGAGCTGACACTGCTGTTCCCGGTGCCTTCGGCCCGTGAGCGCTATGCCGCCAAGCCGCTCGAGTACATCGGCAACCTGATCGGACACGAAGGTCCGGGAAGCCTGCTGTCGGTACTCAAGGCCCGCGGCTGGGTCGAGGGCCTGAGTGCTGGCGCCGGAATGGATCTCTACGGCGAGGACGCGTTTCAAGTTGACCTGCGGCTCACGCCGGAGGGCGTTGCTCATCACCGTGAGGTCGCTGCGCTGGTGTTGCGTGGCGTCGATGTCGTGCGCAAAGGGATCGACGCCTGGCGCTTTCGTGAGCAGGGGGATCTGGCTGCACTCGATTTCCGCTTTCGCGAGAAAGGCAGTCCGAGTGCGGCGGTGATCGGGCTGGCGGAGTCGCTGCAGAAGTATCCGGTATTCGATGCGCTGCACGGACCCTACGCATACAGCGACTTTGACCCCGCGCTCATAGCCCGGTATCTCGGCTACCTGCGTGCCGACAACCTGCTGCTCACGCTCTCGGATCGTGGCGTGACGACCGATCGTGAGAGCCGCTGGTTCAGTACACCCTACGCCGTGCGCCCGATCGACGCGAATGCACTCGAGCGTGAGGCTGCCGCGCTGGTCGCACCGCTCGTGCTGCCCGCGCCGAACGAGTTCGTGCCGCATCATGTCGCACTGAAGCCGATCGCCTCGCCGCAACAGCGCCCGCAGCTGCTCATCGACTCGGTGGGGCTGCACCTGTGGCACCTGCACGACGGTGTTTTCAGGGTTCCCAGGGCCTCGATCGTGCTGCAGCTGCTGTCCCCGGTGCCCGGGCGCAGTGCACGTGATGCCGCGCTGACGGTGCTTTATTCGCGGCTGGTCGACGATGCGCTGAATGAATATGCGTATCCGGCAACGCTGGCCGGACTCGAGTACGCCGTGGAGCCGAGTGTGCGCGGGCTGACGGTGCGCATCGGTGGCTACGATGACCGGCAGTCGGTACTGCTCGCGAGGGTGCTCGAGACGCTGGATCGGGACCATTTTCCCGCGGAGCGCCTTGCGGCGATCCGCGCCGAGCTGCTGCGCCAGTGGGGCAACAGTGTGAAGCGCCCACCGTATCAGCAGCTCGTCGATGAGATGCGCACGACGCTGCTGTTGCGCAACTACCGCGATGCCGAACTGCGTGCTGCACTCGAAGGGCTGGGGGCGGAGGATCTCGAGCGTTTCGTCACCGAACTGCGCGCGACGCTGACACTGGACATGCTGGTGCACGGCAACTTCAGCAGGGATGAGGCGCTGGCGCTTGCCGGTCAGGTGCGCGGGACACTGGAGCCGTCCGCAGATGTGGTGGCACCGGCAATCGACGTGGTAGCCCTGCGTCGCGAATCGCTGGTGCGCGGCATCACGGTGGATCATCCCGATTCTGCACTGCTTCTCTATGTTCAGGGCAGCGATGACAGTGATGCGGAGCGCGCCCGCCTGGCACTCGATGCGCAGATCCTGGGTGCAACCTTCTTCAACGAGTTGCGTACCGAGAAACAGCTGGGCTATGTGACCTTTGCGCAGAACTATCCCCTGTATCGCGTTCCGGGCATGGTTTTCGCGGTGCAGTCACCGGTGGCCGCGCCACGCGCGCTCGAGGCGGCGTTCGAGGCGTTCCTCGATGAACAGCGCACCGCGGCCGGGCAGATCGACGAGGAGGCATTCGCACGCCATCGGCGCTCGCTGGTCGAGACGCTGCGCGAGAAGCCGAAGTCCCTCGGCGAGGCGAGTCAGCGGCTATGGGCCGAGATCAGTATCGGCGCCTACGATTTCGGCGACCGCGAACGCATTGCGGCGGCAGTGGAGCGCATCGGGCGCGAAGAGTGGCAGCACCATTTCGAGACACAGATTGCTGCACGGGACCGCCGTGGTGTGTGGTTCTGGAGCGCGGGAAGCGCGCACGCGGACAGCGGCAATACGGCACCTGCGGGTGTGCCGCTGCCCGAGGACTGGCCAGCCGGCAGAAGTACCTACCATTTCAAGTACCCGCCGCGAGTATCCGACCCCGGGGCCCCGGTGGTGGGGCGTGACGTGCGCAGCGCGGCAACGGCCGCTGCGGGGCACCTGTAGGGGCCGGCGGCGCGGGAGTCTATAATGCGCGCTCGTCCCATCACCGAGCGCAGAGGGAACGGCACGCGATGATCATCAAGCCGAAGGTTCGTGGATTCATGTGCATCACGGCTCACCCCGCGGGGTGTGCGGCAAACGTTGCACAGCAGATTGCCTGGGTGCGCGCGAAGGGGGCTGTCGCCGCTGGACCGAAGCGCGTGCTGGTGCTCGGTGCCTCGACGGGCTACGGGTTGGCCTCGCGGATCACTGCCGCCTTCGGTTGTGGTGCGGCGACGGTCGGGGTGTTCTTCGAGAAGGCCGGCAGTGACGGCAAGTGCGCCTCGGCGGGCTGGTACAACTCGGCAGCGTTCCACCGTGAGGCGGCAGCGGCCGGGCTCGGTGCGTGGAGCATCAATGGTGATGCGTTCTCCACCGAGATCAAGCAGAAGACGATCGAGCTGGTGCGTCGCGAACTGGGTCAGGTGGATCTGGTCGTGTACAGCCTGGCAGCACCACGGCGTACCCACCCGCTGACCGGTGTCACGCACAAGTCGACGCTGAAACCGATCGGCAAGCGCATCGAGGAGCGCACGCTCGATACCGATCGACGCGAAATCCGGCAGGTTGCACTCGAGCCGGCAAGCGAGGAAGAGATTGCCGATACGGTTGCGGTGATGGGCGGTGAGGACTGGGAGATGTGGATCGATGCACTGGCTGACGCCGGTGTGCTGGCGCAGGGGGCGCGCACGACCGCCTATACGTACCTTGGCGACCGGATCACCTGGGATATCTACTGGGACGGCACGATCGGTGCGGCAAAGAAGGATCTCGACCGTGCGGCACGGCGCCTGGACGGGAAGCTCGCGCTGCTGGGTGGCAAGGCGTATGTGTCGGTGCTGAAGGCGGTGGTCACGCAGGCGAGTTCGGCGATTCCGATCATGCCACTCTACCTGGCGCTGCTGTTCAGGGTAATGAAGGCGCGCGGCACCCACGAGGGCTGCATCGAGCAGGTCGATGGGCTGTTTCGCAGTGCACTGTGCGTGTCCGCGCCGGCGCTCGATGATGCGGGGCGCCTGCGCATGGATGGCAAGGAGCTCGACCCTGAGGTGCAGCGCGAGGTCGAGCGACTGTGGCCGCTGGTCGAGACCGACAACATCGACCAGCTCAGCGACTTTGCCGGCTACCAGCAGGAGTTCCTGCAGCTCTTCGGTTTTGGCTTTCCGGGTGTCGACTACGATGCCGACGTCGATCCGGTGGTGCCGATTGCCGGTCTGATCGAATGACCGCACGGTACGACCGTCACCGCGGTGGTATCCGCCGTGCCGGGGCGCACTGAATGATCACCCTGGAGCCGGGGCGGGTCAGCGAGCTCTCGGCGCGCGTGCGGCGCATCGTGGCGCCGAATCCCTCGGTGATGACCGGGCCCGGGACCAATACCTATCTGGTCGGCGCACGCGAGATCGCCGTGATCGATCCCGGGCCTGAGGATCAGTCGCATGTCGATGCGATCCTTGCCGCTGGCGCCGGGCGCATCCGCTGGGTGTTCGTCACCCACACTCACAGGGACCATTCGCCGGCAGCACTGCAGCTGGCGCGGGAAACGGGTGCGGAGCTGCGCGGCATGCCGGCGCCGGTGGGCGAGCCCTATCAGGACCACTCGTTTCAGCCCGATGTGAGGCTCGATCGTGAGTCGCTGATCGACACCGGGGAGTTCAGGCTGCGAGCAATCCACACTCCCGGGCATGTCGCGAACCACTACTGTCTGCTCCTCGAGGACGAGGGGATGCTGATGACCGGTGACCACATCATGAACGGCTCGACCGTGATCATCATCCCGCCGAGCGGCGATATGCGCGATTATCTCGACTCGCTGCAGCGGCTGCGTGCGTTGGCACCAGGCAGTCTTGCACCCGGACATGGCGAGCTGATGCGGGAGCCGGCAGCCGTGATCGATGCGATCGTTGCCCACCGCCTGCAGCGCGAGGAAAAGATCATTGCCGTGCTGGCGCGCCACACCGGCACGCTCGATGATCTGGTGCCCGAAGCCTATGACGATGTGCCCCGGGCAATGCACCCGATGGCGAAATACTCGCTGTGGGCACATCTGATCAAACTCGAGCGCGAGGCACGGGCGTGCCAGCGCGAGGGGGTCTGGTCAGCGAGCTGAGCCCCGCGCTGCAGCGATCGCCTGGTCCATGTTCACGAGCAGTGCGGAGGCAGGCTGAACCGTGCGGGCGCGCTGCAGCAGCGTGTCGGCATAGGCGAGATTGCCGTTGGCGAGGGCACTTCCCAGCAGTGCGCCGTATGCCGAAACGACGCGTTCCAGCCCCTCGTGGGCGAGCGGATTTCCTGGATCCAGCGCGAGCACGGCGGTGTAGTTTGCCGCTGCACTGTCCGGGAATGGCTCGCTGAGGTGCAGTGCGGCAAGTGCGCTGGCGGCGCGCTGCAGCAGGAACTCGACCTGCAGGGCAAGGCGTGGATCGGCGGCAGCTGCAAGGGTGTCAGTGGCTGGCGTCAGTGACGGTGGCGGCGTTGGCGCGGGTTCGTCGGGGGCCGTGACGAGATCGGAGTCTGCAGCCGGGGGCGGATCGATGGCCGTGACCTCGTTTGCCGCATCCAGTTCTGTCGGCAGCATCTCCTGCCCGATGGGCGGTGTCGCTGTAGTGGCCGTCGCCTCCAGTGTGGAGGGGGACTCGTGAGCAGGTGCTGTCGATGGCGCAAGGGGGCTCGCGACCAGCGGCAGTGTCACGGTTTCCGTGCTGCCCGGCGGGTGCGGATCCGATCGTGGTTCTGGTGGCCCCAGGGTGAGCAGCAGTGCCAGCGCAGACAGAGACAGCAGTGCCGTACGCCAGGGACTATGTCGGGGTGTATCGATCGGGCAGGGAGCTCCGCCCGTATCGGCGGTGGCTGGTGTGGTGTCGTCCGTCCTCGCCCCGTGAGCCTCTGTGCCACGATCAGCCGGGAGGCAGTGTGCACCCATGTGCAGTCGCTCGATCATGCGACTGGTCGTTGCGTCGGGGCTCGGTGCCCGAATCATCACGACGGTGGGCGTTGCGTGCAGCAGCCGGCGCGAGAACGTTGCCTCGATGAGCATCGATTCGTCCTGGTCGGGATCGAGCAGGGCAAAGTGTCGGGCGAGCAGGGGGCGCAGGCGTCGTGCATCGAGCGCGTGGCGTGTGCCTTCGAACCGCACCAGCTCACCCTGCAGGTCATCGATGATCGATTCACCGTGCTCGCGCAGCCAGCGCAGCCAGCGCAGCGTGCGTGCGTGGTGCTGCGCATCGCTGCTGGTCATGGCTGCCCGATCGAAGAGCGTGTTTTGCAGATCGGTACATGCGGCCTGCAGACGCGCGCGGATATCGTCACTGGCCATGTGTTCGCGCGAGCTGCCCGCAGTCGGCTTTGGCATGAGCATGCTCAGTCTCACGAGTACTTGCCCCAGAGTTTATACGCAAGATTCATGCGCGTTCATGAAAAATCAAGAAAATCAATGTATTCAGATGTGAAAGTGAATCTGATCAACTTGATTTGTCAAATTTCTTGACATGCTGCCGCTGCGCAGTGAGCACTCCGTCACAAACTGGTGTCGGCGAGGGGTGGGGGCGCTCAGGCGGGGGGGCTGGTTCGGGACAGTCTGATCCAGCGCCGGGAGCGGAAGCGCTGCACCAGCAGGATC
>CAZSYV010000058.1:0-18211 GCA_964610955.1 uncultured Klebsiella sp.
TGCCCGGCTTCGAGGCGCCGGTGAAGCTCGCCTACTCGGCGCGCAACCGCTCGGCATCGATCCGCATTCCTCACTCCCAGTCCACCAAGGCACGGCGCATCGAGACCCGCTTCCCCGATCCGCTGGCCAACCCCTACCTGTGCTTCGCCGCGCTGCTGATGGCCGGTCTGGATGGCGTGCAGAACAGGATCCACCCCGGTGACCCGGCAGAAAAGAACCTGTATGACCTGCCACCCGAGGAGGATGCGATGATTCCCACCGTGTGCAGCAGCCTCACGCAGGCGCTCGAAGCGCTGGATAATGACCGCGAGTTCCTGACTCGCGGCGGCGTCTTCGGCAATGATTTCATCGACGCCTATATCGATCTCAAAAAGGAGGAAGTCACACGCATCGGGATGACCACGCACCCGCTCGAGTTCGAGATGTACTACGCGCCCTGAGGCGCAGCGCGGGCGCACCGGATGCGCGCACCGCACGGAGAACCCGCATCATGCACAACGGTCCTGTTGCGAACATCCCCGGATCCGCGCAGAGCGATCCGGCCTTCGCCGGCCTCGATCTGCTGTCATCGGCCGTGGTGGTACTCGATGGGCGCTCGTGCATCACGTACTGCAATGCAGCTGCGGAGAACCTGTTTGCAGTCGGCCGTCGTTCGTGTCTGGGCAATCCCCTGGTCCGGCTCATCGGCAGCGTCCCCGCGCTGACGGCCGCGCTGCAGGAGACCCGGCTCAACAACTGGAGCTACACCAAGCACGACATCGTCGTGACGCCTGCGCGCCATGAACCGATCCACATGGACTGCACCATCAGCCCGCTCGAGCTTGGCAGCGCCCGGTACCTGCTGGAATTCAGACCGATCGACCGGCAACTGCAGGCCGCCCGCGAGGAGCATGAAGCGCTGCAGCAAAGCGCCAACCGGGAGCTGATCCGCAACCTGGTCCACGAGGTCAACAACCCGCTCGGGGGCATCCGTGGCTCGGCACAGCTGCTGGAGCGCGAGCTCGATGACCCGGCACTCAGGGAGTACACCCAGGTCATCATCCAGGAGACCGATCGCCTGCAGGAGCTGATGCATCGCCTGCTTTCCTCGCACCGCGCACTGCACCCCGAGCAGCTCAACATCCATGCCGTGCTCGAGCCGGTCAGGATGCTGATCTGCGCCGAGTTCCCCAGGCTGGAGATCCGCCGCGACTACGACACCTCGCTGCCCGAACCGATGGCTGACCGCAGCCAGCTCACCCAGATCGTCCTCAACATCCTGCGCAATGCAGCACAGGCGGTTCAGGGCGAGGGCGAGATCACCATGCGCACGCGCATCAGGCGCCAGGTGACGCTGGCCAAGAAACGTTACCGCCTCGCGCTGGAGCTGCAGATCATCGACAACGGCCCGGGCATTCCGGACGATATCCGCGACCAGATCTTCTACCCGTTGATCTCGCGCCGTGCCGGCGGCACCGGGCTGGGACTGGCGCTGGCACACAGCCTGGTACAGCTGCACCAGGGCAGCCTCAGCGTCGAATCCGTGCCGGGCCGCACCTGCTTCAGCCTGTGCCTGCCACTCGGGCGCCCCAGCATGGAGGACCAGGCATGAAGGCGGTGTGGATCGTCGATGATGACCGCTCGATTCGCTGGGTGCTGGAAAAGGCGCTGACGCGCCACCAGATTTCCTGCATGAGTTTCGCCAGCGCCGACGAGGCGCTGGAGCAGCTCGCAACAGCCACCGTGCCCGGGGTGCTGCTGTCCGACATCCGCATGCCGGGCACCAGTGGCCTCGAGTTGCTGCGCATCTTCGAGCAGCAACACCCCGATGTCCCCGTCATCATCATGACCGCCTTTTCCGACCTGGATTCCGCCGTCGCGGCCTTCCAGGGCGGGGCCTTCGAGTACCTGCCCAAGCCCTTCGATGTCGATCAGGCGGCAGCACTGGTGCGCCGCGCACTCGAACGGGGCACTGCGCGGGCCACGCTCCCGCAGCCAGCCTCACCCGTGGCACCCGAGATCCTTGGCCAGGCACCGGCCATGCAGGAGGTGTTTCGCACCATCGGGCGCCTGTCCCACTCGCATGCCACCGTGCTCATCAACGGTGAATCCGGCACGGGAAAGGAACTCGTCGCGCGGGCCCTGCACCGCCACAGCCCGCGGCGCGACGGTCCGTTCATCGCCCTGAACACGGCAGCCATCCCCCATGAGCTGCTCGAGTCGGAGCTGTTCGGCCACGAGAGGAGCGCCTTCACCGGCGCACAGACCCAGCGGCGCGGGCGCTTCGAGGAGGCCGCAGGGGGCACACTGTTCCTCGACGAGATCGGTGACATGCCCGTCGAGCTGCAGACGCGCCTGCTGCGCGTGCTCTCGGACGGGCAGTTCTACCGCGTCGGCGGCAGCCAGCCCATCAGCAGCAACGTCCGTGTGATCAGCGCCACGCACCAGAATCTCGAGGAGCGCGTGAGCGCAGGACTGTTCCGCGAGGACCTGTTCCACCGTCTCAACGTCATCCGCATGCGTCTGCCCCCGCTGCGCGAGCGCCGCGAGGACATTCCGGCACTGGCCAGCCACTTCCTCGCCGAGAGTGCCCAGCGGCTCGGCCTGGCGCCAAAGACCCTGTCGGCGGCCGTGCTCGACCTGATGGGCGCGGCCCCCTGGCCGGGCAATGTGCGTCAGCTGGAGAACCTCTGCCACTGGCTGACCATCATGGCACCCGGGCAGCAGATCGAGATCGGCGACCTTCCCCAGGACATGCACCTCGGGGTGCCGGACAGGACGCCCAGCGACTGGCAGGCACTGCTGGAGCGCAGCGTCGACGAACTGCTGGCGAAGCGCCCCGGGGATGTCTGGGAAGACCTCAGCCGGGCTTTCGAGACGACGCTGATCCGCCGCGCCCTTGCCGTCACCGGTGGCCGGCGCAACGAGGCGGCGCAGCTGCTCGGCATCGGGCGCAACACCATCGCGCGCAAGATCCGCGAGCTTGGCCTGGAATGAGCAGGCCACCGACCGTGTCACGGTGGCGCAGCGCATGGCGTCGACAACCCATCCGCCATGCCCGGCCCCTTCCCGTTTTCTCACCAGGAACACCGCAATGAGCTACCCCGAGTGCCAAGGCCTGTACGATCCCGCCCAGGAGCACGACGCCTGCGGCGTCGGCTTCATCGCGCATCTGGGAAACCGCAAGACCCACGGTATCGTGAGCCAGGGACTGCAGATCCTCAGGAATCTCGAACACCGCGGCGCCACCGGCTTCGATCCGTTGCTCGGCGACGGGGCCGGCATCCTGCTGCAGGTCCCCGATCACTTCCTGCGCGAGGAGATGGCACAGCGCGACGTCGTGCTGCCGCCGGAGGGCGAGTATGGCGTCGGCATGGTCTTTCTGCCGCGCAACGGCGAGAGCCGTCGGGCGTGCGAGGCGGCGCTCGAGCGCACCATTCGCTACGAGGGCCAGGTCCTGCTCGGCTGGCGCGACGTGCCGGTGAACAGCCAGGGGCTGGCGCAGGCCGCCAGGGACATCGAACCGGTGATCCGCCAGGTCTTCATCGGCCGTGGCGCAGGGATCGGCGACCGTGCCGCCTTCGAGCGCAAGCTCTACGTCATCCGCAAGCAGGCCGGTCACCACATCCAGACCTTCAGGCTGCCCGATATCCGCATGTTCTACGTGCCCTCGCTGTCCACCCGCACCCTGGTCTACAAGGGACTGCTGCTGGCCGATCAGGTGGGTGAGTACTTTCCCGACCTGCAGGACGAGCGCCTGGTTTCGGCGCTGGCGATGGTGCACCAGCGCTTCTCGACCAACACCTTCCCGACCTGGGACCTGGCGCACCCGTTCCGGATGATCGCCCACAACGGCGAGATCAACACGCTGCGCGGCAACCTCAACTGGATCCGTGCCCGCGAGCACGGGATCTCCTCAGCGCTGTTCAACGAGGACCTGCCGAAGATCTGGCCGCTGATCTACGACGGTCAGTCGGACTCGGCGAGCTTCGACAACGCACTCGAGCTGCTGGTGATGGGCGGCTACAGCCTGGCACACGCCATGCTGCTGCTGATTCCCGAGGCCTGGGCAGGCAACACGCAGATGGATGCGGAACGCTCTGCCTTCTACGAATACCACATGGCGCTGATGGAACCCTGGGACGGGCCGGCGGCAATGGCCTTCACCGATGGTCGCCAGATCGGGGCGATGCTCGATCGCAACGGGCTGCGCCCGGGGCGCTTCCTGGTCACCGACGACGATCTGCTCATCATGGCATCCGAGTGCGGGGTGCTGCCGATCGCCGAGGAGCGCATCGTCAGGAAATGGCGCCTCGAGCCGGGGCGGATGCTGCTGGTCGACCTCGATCAGGGCCGCATCATCGGCGACGACGAGATCAAGCACCAGCTTGCGAGCGCAAGGCCCTACGCCGAGTGGCTCGCGCGCTCGCGCAGCTATGTCGAGGACTTTCCCGAGCCAGAGCCCGAGCCCGGGCCACCGGCGGGCGCACTGCTCGATCTGCAGCAGGCCTTCGGCTACACCCAGGAGGACCTGAAGTTCATGATCGCTCCAATGGCCGTGCAGGGCGAGGAAGCGATCAGCTCGATGGGCGATGACTGCGCCCTGCCCGTGCTCTCGCACCGCCCGAAGCCACTGTTCCATTACTTCAAGCAGAGTTTCGCCCAGGTCACCAACCCGCCGATCGACCCGATCCGCGAGGAGATCGTCATGTCGCTGACCTCGCTGGTCAGCCCGAACCCAAACCTGCTCGGGATCGATGAAGGCGAGCCGACGCCGCGCCTGGTAGTGCGCCAGCCGATTCTTGCAGCGGCCGAGATGGCCAAGCTGAAGCGCATCGACAGCCTGACCCAGGGCAGGTTCCGTGCGCGGGTGATCGACATCACCTGGGCAGCGGCCCTGGGCTCGAGCGCCCTGGGCGATGCGCTCTACCAGGTCTGCATCGGCGCCGAGCGCGCGACGAACGAGGGCTGCTCGATCATCATCCTGTCCGACCGTGCAGTGAGTGCCGAACGGGTGCCGATTCCCTCGCTGCTCGCCTGCTCGGCGGTCCATCAGCACCTGGTAGGCGTCGGACAGCGCACCAACTGCAGCCTGATCATCGAAGCCGGCGATGCCCGCGAGACGAGCCACTGTGCCCTGCTGGCCGGATACGGCGCCGAGGCGATCCATCCCTGGCTCGCGCTCGCCACCGTTGCCCAGCTCGCCCCGGGGCTGCCGGGCACCCCAGCGGTGGAAGACTGCCTCGGGCACTACATCAAGGCGATCGGCAAGGGCCTGATGAAGGTCATGTCGAAGATGGGCATCTCCACCTACCAGTCCTACTGTGGCGCGCAGATCTTCGAGGCGATCGGCCTGTCCTCGCAGTTCGTCGCCCGCTACTTCAGCAACACGCCGACGCGCATCGAGGGCATCGGGCTCAAGGAAGTCGCCATCGAGACGCTGCGGGTGCACACGGCCGCCTTTGGCGACGATCCACTGCTCGCAACTACCCTCGATGCGGGCGGCGAATATGCCTTCCGGGTGCGTGGCGAGGAACACATGTGGACACCGGACGCCATTGCCAAGCTGCAGCACGCAACGCGCTCGGGCCAGTTCTCCACCTATCTGGAATACGCCGCGATCATCAACGACCAGAGCACGCGCCACATGACGCTGCGCGGCCTGTTCGACATCCTGCCCGCTGCGGCCCCCGTGCCGCTCGATGAGGTGGAGCCGGCGAGCGCCATCGTCAGGCGCTTTGCCACGGGTGCGATGTCGCTCGGCTCGATTTCGACCGAGGCGCACAGCACGCTCGCCATCGCCATGAACCGCATCGGCGGCAAGTCGAACACCGGTGAGGGTGGCGAGGACGCACGACGCTTTCGCGCAGCCGGAGCGGGCGAGACGCTGGCGAGCCTCATCGGTGAGGCGCCCGTCGAGCGCGACATCGCGCTGCACGCGGGAGATTCGGCGCGCAGCGCGATCAAGCAGGTCGCATCGGGGCGCTTTGGCGTCACGGCGGCCTACCTGTCCAGCGCCGACCAGATCCAGATCAAGATGTCACAGGGTGCGAAGCCCGGTGAAGGCGGCCAGCTGCCTGGCCACAAGGTCAGCGACTACATCGGTTTCCTGCGCCATTCGGTTCCGGGCGTCGGCCTGATCTCGCCACCCCCGCACCACGACATCTACTCGATCGAGGACCTGGCACAGCTGATCCACGACCTCAAGAACGCCAACCCCGAGGCGTCGATCTCGGTCAAGCTGGTCTCGGAGGCAGGTGTCGGCACCGTGGCCGCGGGTGTTGCCAAGGCAAAGGCCGATCACCTGGTGATTGCCGGTCACGACGGCGGCACCGGCGCAGCGCCCCTGTCATCGCTCACCCATACCGGCACGCCGTGGGAGCTGGGCCTGGCGGAGACGCAGCAGACCCTGGTGCTGAACCGCCTGCGCGGTCGCATCCGTGTGCAGGTCGACGGCCAGATCAAGACCGGGCGCGACGTCGTCATCGGCGCCCTGCTCGGTGCCGACGAGTTCGGCTTTGCCACGGCCCCGCTGGTCGTCGAAGGCTGCCTGATGATGAGGAAGTGCCACCTCAACACCTGCCCGGTCGGCATCGCCACGCAGGACCCGGTGCTGCGCCGGCGCTTCAGCGGCCAGCCCGAGCACGTCATCAACTACTTCTTCTTCGTTGCCGAGGAGGTGCGCCAGCTGATGGCCGGCATCGGGATCCGCCACTTCGACGAGCTGATCGGCCGCGCCGATCTGCTCGACATGAAGAAGGGCCTGAACCACTGGAAGGCGCGGGGCCTGGACTTCTCACGGATCTTCTACCGCCCTGCGGCTGCCGCGGGTGTGGCGCGCAGGCACTGCGAGACACAGGACCACGGGCTTGCCGGCGCACTCGACCACGACTTCATCCGCGAGGCGCGCACGGCGCTCCAGGGCGGAGCGACGCAGCGGCTGCACGCAGCGGTCAGGAACCGCAACCGCAGCGTCGGCACCCTGCTCTCGCACGAGGTGGTCAGGCGCCACGGCCACGCCGGCCTGGCGCCGGACAGCATCCACATTGCGCTGCGGGGCACGGCAGGGCAGAGCCTTGGTGCCTTCCTGGCACGCGGGGTCACGCTCGATCTGACGGGCGAGGCAAACGACTACGTCGGCAAGGGCCTGTGCGGCGGCCTGATCGTGGTCAGACCAGCACCGGCCTTCCGTGGTGCCGCCGAGCAGAACATCATCATCGGCAATACCGCCCTCTACGGTGCAACCGAAGGCGAGGCATTCATCCGCGGAGTTGCCGGCGAGCGCTTCTGCGTGCGCAACTCGGGTGCGACGGCAGTCGTCGAGGGCACCGGCGACCACGGCTGCGAGTACATGACGGGCGGTACCGTGGTGGTGCTCGGGCGCACCGGGCGCAATTTTGCCGCTGGCATGAGTGGTGGCAGCGCCTACGTGCTCGACCTCGACGGGGACTTCGAGCGCCGCTGCAACCTCTCGATGGTCAGCCTGCAGCCGGTCCTGCCCCCCGGCTCACACACGCGCGACGCCACCCCCGGGGCAGCGGATGAAACCCTGCTGCTGGGACTGCTGGAAAGGCACCACCTGCTCACCGGCAGCAAGCTCGCCCACACCGTCCTCACCGACTGGCCCCGATTCCGCAGCCGTTTCATCCACGTGCTGCCGAACGAGTACCGGCGTGCGCTGCAGGAAATGGCTCCACCACCCACCAGCGAGGTCGCATGAGATGGGCAACCCCCGCGGATTTCTTGAATTCAGGCGCCAGCACGAGGAGCACCAGCCGGTCGACAGGCGCGTGCACCACTACGGCGAGTTCATCGCCCACCTGAGCGACGATGCGGCACGCATCCAGGCGACACGCTGCATGGACTGCGGCGTGCCCTTCTGCAACACGGGGTGTCCGGTCAACAACCTGATTCCCGACTGGAACGAGCTGGTCCACGACGGGCAGTGGCGCCTGGCCATCGAGCGCCTGCATTCGACCAACAATTTTCCGGAATTCACCAGCCGCATCTGCCCGGCGCCGTGCGAGGCCGCCTGCACACTGGGCGTGAACGATGTGCCGGTCGGCATCAAGTCGATCGAACGCGCGATCATCGACAAGGCCCGCGAGCAGGGCTGGATCGTGCCGCAACCCGCCCCACACAGGAGCGGCAGGCAGGTCGCCGTCGTCGGCTCGGGGCCGGCGGGGCTCGCCGCCGCCCAGCAGCTTGCCCGCGCCGGGCACGCGGTGACGGTGTTCGAGAAGAACGCGGCACCGGGGGGGCTGCTGCGCTACGGCATTCCCGACTTCAAGCTCGACAAGCAGCTGATCGATCTGCGCATGACGCAGCTCGAGGCCGAGGGCGTGCGTTTCGAACTGCACACACTCATCGCCAGGGAGCCACCGCCGGGCGTGGCCAGCATGGCGCAGCAGTGCATCACGGCGGATGCGCTGCTCGAGCGCTTCGATGCCGTGCTGCTTGCCGCAGGTGCCGAAACCCCGCGCGACCTGCCGATCGGCGGGCGCGAACTCGGCGGGGTGCATTTCGCCCTGGAGTATCTCATCGCACAGAACCGGGAGGTCGCCGGGTGGGACAGGAACCCCATCTCGGCACAGGGCCGTCAGGTCATCGTGATCGGCGGCGGCGACACGGGTTCCGACTGTGTCGGTACCGCCAACCGCCAGGGCGCGGCCGGCATCACCCAGATCGAGCTGCTGCCACAGCCACCCGTCGAGGAGAACAAGGCACTGACCTGGCCCTACTGGCCGATCAAGCTGCGCACCTCCACATCACACGAGGAGGGCTGCCTGCGTGACTGGTCGATTGCCAGCAAGGAGTTCATCGGACACCCGGCAGGCCCGCTGCACGGCAGGCTCAAGGCCCTGCGCTGCGTGCGACTGGACTGGCAGGACGGCAAGTCGCAGGAAATTCCCGGTACGGAGTTCGACATCCCGGCAGATCTGGTCTTTCTCGCCATGGGCTTCACCGGCCCGAGCGCCTCGCTGCTCGACGCCTTCGGCGTGGCCCGCGACAACCGTGGCAACGCAGCTGCCGGCACCGATGCCGAGCGTGGCTACGCGACCGGCATCGAGCGGGTCTTCGCCGCCGGTGACCTGCGCCGTGGCCAGTCGCTGGTCGTCTGGGCAATCCGTGAGGGACGCCAGGCAGCGCGCGCGATCGACCGATTCCTGATGGGAACGAGCACCCTGCCCTACCCGTGACCGCACAGGGCCGCGCACCGGCACCGATTCCAGTCGCATGATCGGCCCCGCCGGGTTTAGGCTTGCGGCCATCCGGGAAGCACCACGACGGGGTCTGGTGACGGAAACAGATCGGTTGGCGAGACAGGTGGGAGGCGACAGATGAGGGCAGCGCTGATTCGGGCACACGGTGGACCAGAGGTATTGCGGGTCGAACGGGTGCCGGTGCCAAGGCCCGGTCCAGGGGAACTGCTGGTACGCATGCAGTCGACCTCGATCAATCACCGCGACGTGTGGATCCGCAAGGGCCACCCTCACCCCGCCTACCACGTCGAGCTGCCGAGCCTGCTCGGTGTCGATGTCTGTGGCGTCGTCGAGGCGGTCGGGCCGGGTTCCGATGCGGGATTCCAGCCGGGCGACCGCGTCATTGCCAACCCCTACCTGCCGTGTCGCAAATGCGACTACTGCCGCAACGGTGCCTTCCAGTACTGCCCGCGCTTCAGCGTCTACAACGGCAGCTATGCCGAGTACGCCGTCGTCGGCAGCGAGAACGTCGCGCGGCTCGCCGAGAGCGTGCCGATCGACCACGCCGCCGCGTTCCCGAACAGCTACATCACCGCCTGGCAGATGCTGATCGGCAAGGTCGGCATCAAGCCCTCCGACACGATCTTCGTCTGGGCGGGAACCAGCGGGCTCGGCAGCGCGGCCATCGAGATCGCCCGACTGGTCGGCGCGAGAGTGATCACCAGTGCAGGAGGCGAAGAAAAGCGCGCGGTGCTCGAGCGCTACCACCCCGACCTGATCCTCGATCACTACCAGCCGGGCGTGGTCGATGCGGTCATGGACTTCACCTCGGGGCGCGGTGCAACCATCGTCTTCGAGCATATCGGCAGCTCGAGCTGGCAGCGTTCGGTGGAGATGTGTGCTCCGGGGGGCACGATCGTCACCGCCGGTGCGACCAGCGGCGACGAGGTGAAGATGGACATCACCTACGCCTTCGTGAAACAGATCCGCGTGCTGGGCTCACGACTCGGGACGATCCAGGATCTCGACGAGGCCGTGCAGCACCTCAACAGCGGCTACTTCAAGCCGCTGATCGGTCAGGTACTGCCACTCGAGGAGATCGTTCGCGCCCACGAACTCATGGAGGCGCGCAACATCATCGGCAAGCTGATCATCCGCTTCTAGCCTGCGCGCGCGCCACTTGCCGCGAGCTGGCGCAGCGCCTGCTCGAATACCTCCGGTGGCTGTCCGCCGCTGATCAGGTGTTCGGCGTCGATCACCACGGCAGGCACCGAGTGAATGCCGGCCTGCTGCCAGCGGCGCTCGGCAGCACGCACTTCGGCGGAAAACTCATCGCTCTCGAGCACCTGCCGGGCACGCGCCACACCGAGCCCTGCGCGGGCGACGACAGCCAGCAGCACCTCGTCGTGATCGACCCGCTCATCGCGCCCGTGACAGGCCTCCAGCAACTCACGCTTCAGCGCAAGCTGCTGCGTGGCACCCTGCAGTCCCGCCCAGTGCAGCAGGCGGTGGGCATTGAAGGTGTTGACGATGCGGCTGCGCCCGCGCGGGTTGAAACGAAAGCCGACCGCCGCACCACGCGCGGCGATCATTTCGCGCATCTCGGCCTGGCGCTCGGGCGTGGAGCCGTACTTGCGCGCCAGGTGTTCACCAACGTCCTCACCCTCGGGCGCCATGTCCGGGTTGAGCTCGAAGGGCTGGAAGTGCAGCTCTGCCTCGATCTCTGTGCTGCAGCGCTCGAGTGCCTCGCTGAGCGAGGCCAGTCCGATCGCGCACCACGGACAGGCAATGTCCGAAACGAAGTCGATCCTGAGTTTCACCGTCATCCTTCGACCTCCCACATGCCACTCCAGGGCACCGTGACACACCGCCACGGCGCAGGCGCCACTCAGCCGATGAGCACGAACACCACGATGATCGCCAGCAGCGCGAGTGGATACAGGCTGGCGCGATCGAACAGCCGCGCCGCCGCGCGGGCATCGTCGAGTCGGCGCGCAAGCCCCACCGCCGGCCACAGCAGCAGCGCGGCAGCGGCAAGGAACACGGCCAGCACGAAGGGCCAGCCCAGGGTGATCGGCGCAAGCTGCGCCAGAAACAGGCTGGCGAGCGTGCTTGCCGCCAGGCAGGCAAGCACCACGAGGCTTGCAACCCGTGGCCCGAACACGAGCGGAATGGTGCGTGCGCCGATGCGGCGGTCTTCCTCGATGTCGTTCCAGTCGGCCGGGATGTTCTGCCCGCCGATCTCCCAGGGCATCAGCCAGAGCAGCATCAGGGCAAGGCCCTGCCAGGCGGGCTCCGGCACCACGGCGTAGACCGCCGCCACAGGTCCTGCCGACTTCACCACGGCACTGACCAGCGTGCGCCACCAGCTCAGCTTGAGCAGCCTGACGTAGACAACCTCGAGCACTGCGGCAGCAAGGACGATGATCAGGATCTTCGGATTGAGCCACCACGCACCAGCGGCGGCGAGCAGGAACCAGGAACCGAACCAGAGCCAGCCTCCCTGCATGCTGATCAGCCCCTGCGCCAGCGGGTAGCGCATTGCCGATGCCTCGACCGCATAGCCGGGCTTGATACCCCCGGCAACCTTTTCCCGATCGTCCCGGACACCGATCAGGTCATTCAGCGCGTAGATCGCCGTATAGCCTGCCACCGCCGTCACCAGGCACACGCCAAGCACCCCCCATGAGGGGAAGCCGCCAAGCCAGAGCAGGGCAACGAAGCCCGGCATGGCGATGTCGAGCACGCCGTGGGTCGAGCGCGACAGGGCAAGGAAGCGCTGCACGGAACTTACCCCCTGTAGTGGAAGCTGGCCATGTAGTTGATGTCCTCGCGCCCCGGCGCCACACGAAAGCTGCGCTTCAGCGGGTTGTACATCAGGCTGGCGACGTCCTGGAACTCGAGCCCCGCCGCCTTCGCCCAGCGGCGCATTTCATCGGGCTTGATGAGCTTGCGGTAGGTGTGCGTGCCGCGCGGCAGCAGCCCGATGACGTACTCGCCGATGACGATGGCGAAGGCGAGTGCCTTCAGGGTGCGGTTGATGGTCGAGAAGAACGCCATGCCGCCGGGCTTGAGCAGCTTCGCGCAGGCGGCGATGATCTGGTCCGGGTGCGGTACGTGTTCGAGCATCTCGAGACAGGTGACCGCATCGAAGCTGCCGGGCTCTTCCCTGGCGAGCGTCTCGATGTCCATATAGCGGTAATCGATCGACAGTCCACCCCGCTCGGCATGCTGGCGTGCGACCTTCAGCGAGAGCTCCGACAGATCGATGCCCGTCACCTGCGCTCCGTGCTTCGCCAGTGCCTCGGCAAGGATGCCGCCGCCGCAGCCGACGTCCACCACGCGCGGCCTGTCCATCGGGATGCGATCGGTGATGAAGCTCAGGCGCAGGTCATTGATCGCGTGCAGCTGCCCCATCTTGCCCCTGGGGTCCCACCACAGCTCGGCCATGCGGTTGAAGTGGGCGATCTCCGCGGCGTCAACATTGGGCGATGCGTTCATGGTCCGGTGTCATCCAGGCTTTCAAGATGTCGATCGAGGCGGCGATTTCCGCCCGTGAAATGTCGTTGACGAACACGCATTCGCCGATTCCGGCAGGCAGCGGCACGCGCTGCGCGCCGTTGCGATGTTCGATGCGATCGGCAAGCGACTGCCACATGAGCTCGGCGTCGAGAAGCTCGACGGCAGGCACGATGCCAAGGTCACTCACCAGCGCCAGGATGCGTGCCGCATCATCCGCGCCGATCAGGGCACGCTCGCGCGCGATCATCGTCGAGGAGAGGATGTCGAGCAGCACCGCCTCCCCGTGCAGCAGCCGCTCCTCGAAGCGGGTCTCGAGTCCGTAGCTGAAGGTGTGGCCGAAGTCGACCTTGCGCGCCAGTTCGTCCTCGAACAGGTTGGGTGCGAGCTCCTCGAGCATGCCGCCGATCGCCCGATCGAGGATCTCGGCATCCGGCGCGTTCTGGAACGCCGCCGCAAGGCTTGCCCGCCCGTGGCTCTCGAGCAGGCGAAACAGCGCGGCGTCCTTGATGACCGCCAGCTTGATGATCTCGCACATGCCGTTCTGCAGGTGGCGGCGATCGAGCGTTGCCAGCAGGCGACGGTCGAGCAGCACGCGCGCCGGCGGCTCGAAGCTGCCGAGGCGGTTCTTGTAGCCGTTGAAGTTGACCCCGGTCTTGATGCCGACCGAGGCATCCACGTAGCCCATCAGCGTGGTGGGCACCTTGATGTGCGGCACACCACGGCGGTAGCTCGAGGCCACGAAGCCGACCACATCGGTCAGCACCCCGCCCCCGATGGCGAGGATCGGCTCCTCACGGCGGCGGATCGGAAAGCGGTCGAGCTCACGGATCACCCGCTGCCAGCTCTCCAGCGTCTTGCCGGACTCCCCGCCAGGAAACGCCACCACGCGGGCATCGATGCGGTGGTGATCGAAGTAGCTGCGAATGCGCGCACCGTGCTGGCGGTTGACCACCTCGTCGACGACCACGAAGCGCCGTCCGCCGTGGCGGCGTCCCAGCGCAAGCAGCGCGTCGTTCGCCGGGTCGAAGACATCATCGACCGTGACCAGGTCGTATTCGATCTGCCGTGTGGCGCGAACCTGCCAGCGCCCGGATGCTGCATCTCTCATGTGATGTCCTGCCAGCACGCGCGGCGCTCGAGCACCTCGCGCGCCACCGCCTGCGCACTGCCGAGGTCGTGGTTGCGCCAGTTCCCGCACTGGTCGATGCGCGCATAGGGCACGGCATCGGCCGTCAGCACCCCGCGCAGGATGTCCTCGAGCACCGACTCGATCACCGTGCGCCGCCCCTCGTTCAGCAGCGTGAGGTAGAAGCCCGTCCGGCAGCCCATCACACCGACCCCGATGAAGTGCTCCGGCAGCAGCCGCTGGAAGCCCTCGAGCAGGAAGTGCTCGATCGAATGCGCCTCGGCGCTGGAGAAGTACTCATCCGCGTTGGGGTGACGAAAGCGCAGGTCGATGCAGTACACCACATCACCCGCCGCGCCCGTGTGTGCACCACGCAGCTTGACGCTGGGCGCCTTGAGCAGGCGGTGGTCGAGTTCGCCCACCCCATCGGCTGCCCAGCCGAGTCCTTGCAGTTCGACCATGGTCTCAGCCCGGCTGCGCGATTGCGGCAAGGTGGCGGTGGCTCGCATCGAGCGCCCCCTGCCAGGACTCGACGTGATGGTAGAGCTCGACCGAACCGTAGCCATCGAAGCCGGCGTCGTTCAGCGCCTTGAAGCTCGCGGCAAGGTCGAGCGTGCCCTCGCCGGGAATCTCGTGAAAGTGCACGATCCCGGTGAGCGTATTGGCAACCATGCGCTCGACCAGCCTCGGACTGCGCGCACCGCGCATGAAGGCAACGATCGGCCAGGCGCGCTCGAGCACATCGAAGGACAGGTTCGGTACCGAGATCAGGTAGGTGAAGATCTCGTCGTCGAGCGCCGAGTGACCGGCGTAGAGGCTCGAGTAGTCCACCTGTTTCGGCTGCGCGCTCATGCCGGCGCGGGCAAGCAGCTCGTCGATGCGCGCGCGCTGTGCCGGCGGAGGTGTGTCGTCACAGAAGAGGATCGGGTGCTTGCGATCGACGAGCAGGAAATCAGCCGTGTCGGGGAAATACACCAGGTAGCTGGCGAAGCCCATGTCGAAGGAGAGGTCCGGCTGGTCCTCGACGATCTTCAGGTTCCAGCCCTCGCGCGCATCGGAGATGTGCAGGTAGCGCGTCAGCGGTGCCGCCTTGCCGAGTGCGGCGATGTAGTCGGGCTCGCAGCAGTAGGAGTGGCAGATGTCGATATGCAGCGCGAAGCGCGGATCACCGACCATGCCGATGATCTCCGCGCCCTGCGCGAGCGTCTCGATCACCATGCCCGGTTCGGGTTCGATCAGCAGCGTGATGTCCTCGCCGTCGCGGATTTCCTTCAGGCACTCGTGAACCGAGTCGGCCAGCACTTCGCGCGGATCGACGCCGGAGTTGCGCACGTGGTCCTCGCGGCGAAAGCCGCTGCCGAAGGTGACCAGGTTCACGCCGAGGTGGCGCGCCACGCGAATGCCGCGCCTGACGAGGTCGATGCGGCGCTTGCGCCCCGCCAGATCGAGCGTCATCAGCGAGGGCTCGTGCGGGCGCTGCGGGGTGAAGAAGTGCGAGGCGGTCGCCACGCAGGCGGCGGTGATCCCGGACTTCACCAGCTGCCGCTTCACCGCATCGAGGTCGTCCGTGCCGAGGTTGAAGGGGTTGAACTGGTCACGGTGGAAGGAGATCTCGACACCGGCATAACCCGCCTTCGCCACCGCATCGATGGCGTCCAGAAACGGCAGATTGGTCAGGCCGAAGGTGCTGTAACCAAGTTGAATCATGCGTCTTGACCCTGCGAGGCGGGGAGTGGTCGCGGAGCGAGCGGTCGATTTTGCCACGACTTGCGTCAAAGCTCACCCGAAGCTGCCGCCAATCGTCAACAAGTCGCGCAAAAGAGCCGCGGGGGCGCAGGGGCGTGGGCTTGCCTGCCTGCGGGCGTCCAATTACAGCAACCCGACTGCCGCTGTGCCGCCGATGCGTCGCAGGGGAGTGTGGGCTGGCTTGTCTGTGGGGCGCCGTGAATACGTCCCTGTAGGCTCTACCGCCGCATCCCTGCGGCGGACGCCCACAGACAAGCCAGCCCACACTCCCCACCCCCGAACCCTTGCGGCACCACCTTACGGAAAGCCAACCCGGTGGATCACCACCAGTGGCACCTCATGCTGCGAAGCGCAGCCCGGTTTCAGCAGCAGCGCCCACCGCCACCGCGATAGCGCGCCAGGGTGCGCTCGCGATGGAACTCGGCATAGTCCGGCACGCGGCGCCCGGGATGGTGCTCACGCAGGTGCCGCACGTAGTTTTCATAGTCGGGCAGACCCACACAGCAGTGCGCGATTCGCACCAGGAAGCGCCGCACGCGTGCCATCGTGTCGTTCATCCGATCGCCCTCATGTCGCCAGGCTCGCAAGTGCCACATAAGGCTCCTCCCGTGCCGTCGGCCGTGCGGACCGCCAGGCCTGAACGAGGCTGCTCAGCGAAAATCCCACCAGGGTGGCGATCAGCGCCATGAAGAGCCCGGTCAACACCATGTCCACGGTATTGTTGGTGACGATCTGCTGCATCTCGGCCAGGTTCCGTGCCGGGGCGAGCAGCTCACCGCGTCCCAGCGCCTCGGCGTACTTCCCTGCCGCTGCCGTGAAGCTGATCGGCCCGACCACCTTCTGGTAAGCCGCCGTCATGGTGCATGCGATCAGCCACAGCGCCGGGATGCCGGGCACCCACACCCAGCGCTCGCGCTTGAGCTTGACCACCACGACCGTCGCCAGCATCAGTGCGATCGCCGCCAGCATCTGGTTGGCGATGCCGAACAGCGGCCACAGCGTATTGATGCCCCCGAGCGGATCGACCGCACCCTGATAGAGGAAATACCCCCAGATGCCGACGCACACCGCAGTGGCCAGCAGGTTCCCGCTCCACGACTCGGTTGCCTGCCAGGGCCGGTGGATGAGCCCCGCGATCTCCTGGATCATGAAGCGCCCGACACGCGTGCCGGCATCGACCGTGGTGAGGATGAACAGCGCCTCGAACAGGATCACGTAGTGGTACCAGAAGGCCAGCATCCCGGCGCCGGGCAGGATGTTGTGCAGCAGCTGCGCCATGCCGACAGCAAGCGTCGGTGCCCCCCCGGCGCGTGCCAGGATGCTCTGCTCGCCGATCTCGCGCGCCGTGGCAAGCAGCTCCTCGGGGGTCACCACGAAACCCCACTGGCTGATCGTCGCCGCCGCCTGCTGCACCGTATCGCCAATGATCGCGGTCGGCGAGTTCATGGCGAAGTAGACGCCGGGGTGAAGCGCGGCGGCAGCGATCAGGGCCATGATCGCAACGAATGCCTCCATCAGCATGCCGCCATAGCCGACCATGCGGGCATCGCCCTCGCTTGCGAGCAGCTTTGGCGTGGTACCCGATGCGATCATCGAATGCCAGCCCGAAACGGCACCGCAGGCAATGGTGATGAACAGGAACGGAAACAGGGTGCCCGAGAACACCGGGCCGGAGCCGTCGATGAAGCGGCTCACCGCCGGCATCTGCAGCGTTGGCGCCGCCAGGACGATCGCCACGGCAAGCAGCACGATGGTGCCGATCTTGAGAAAGGTCGACAGGTAGTCACGCGGGGCGAGCAGCAGCCACACCGGAACGATCGAGGCACAGGCCCCATAGGCGATCAGGCACCACGCCAGCGCCCTGGCATCCAGATCGAAGAGTGGAGCGAGCACGGCCGACTCGGCCACCAGGCGTCCCGCCCAGATCGAGAGCAGGAGCAGCGTGAGTCCGATGGCCGATACCTCGAGGACGCGCCCGGGGCGCAGCCAGCGCAGATGGATGCCCATCAGCAGCGCGATCGGAATGGTCGCCGCAACGGTGAAAGTGCCCCAGGGACTGTGCGTCAGCGCCTTGACCACCACCAGCGCCAGCACCGCCAGCACGATCATCATCAGCACCAGCACGCCGATCATGGCGATGATGCCCGGCACCGGACCCAGCTCCTCGCGCAGCATATGGCCGAGCGAGCGCGCATCGCGGCGCAGTGACAGCCCGAGGATCATGAAGTCCTGCACCGCGCCGGCGAACACCACGCCGACCAGGATCCACAGGGTGCCCGGCAGGTAGCCCATCTGCGCGGCCAGCACCGGCCCGACCAGCGGGCCCGCGCCGGCAATCGCCGCGAAGTGGTGGCCGAACACCACCCACCTGTCGGTCGGCACATAGTCGAGGCCGTCGTTGCGCAGCACCGATGGGGGTGCACGGCCCGGGTCGAGCTGCAGCACCCGGCGCTCGATGAAGCTCGCGTAGAAGCGATAGCCGATGGCAAAGACCGCGATCGAGGCTGCCACCAGCCAGATGGCGTTGACCGGCTCACCACGGCGCAGCGCCACCACGGCAAGGCAAGTGGCCGCGACCAGCGATACCGCGGCCCACAGGACCTTTCCAGCCAGGCCGCTCACTGGCCCGATGACG
>CAZSYV010000059.1:0-17545 GCA_964610955.1 uncultured Klebsiella sp.
CCACCGGTCACCTCGTTGCCGTCAGGCCCACCCCGCGAAGCCAGCTCAGGGACAGCTCGTTCGCGCTCAGGTCGGTCGCCCGCGCCCCGCCCCTGCCCCAGCTCTGCCAGCACGCGTACTCGACCGCACCAGACGGAACATGGAACGCGCTGTATACGGTTGGCATGATCGGGACGTGATCCCCGAACCAGCACAGGCTGGCCTCACGGGAACTGCGTTCGAGCGTCTCGCGCAGCCTGGCAATCATGCGATCGGCGTTGCGCAGGTGGCGCAGGTAGACCGTCAGGTCATCACAGCCTGCGGGCGGCGCATGGGAATAGAGTGCATTCCGGTCGGCATCGGAGACCCGTTCGAGGTGCAGTGGGCCGTGGTTTTCCATCGTGATGGCGAAGACGAACACCGGCTCCGTTGCGCTGCGGAGAATCCCGGCGATCGTGTCCGCCACCGCAGCATCCGAAATGTACGGGCCAAAGCGCTCCGCTCCGGCAAATGCGCGGATATCCAGGAACTCGTCGAAACCAAAGCGCGGGTAGACGCGTTCACGCTGGTAGAAGCTCGCCGGATAGGGGTGGATGCAGACAGTGCGGTAGCCGAGGCGCTTCAGGAAGGACGCGAGCGAGGGAACGTCCATGCCCGCCGCAATTGCCCGATAGGGGTTGAAGCGGTGCACGCCCAGCCCGTCTTGCGCGATTCCGGAGAGAAAGGCGAATTCGGTACGCACCGTGTTGGCCCCCCAGGCGGGGACCTTCAGCCTGCCGTAGGCAACGGCATCACCCCTGAGGCGGTCGAACTCGGCCAGTACCTCGGTGCGTATTCCCGGATAGAGCACCCGCGGATCGAAAAAGGACTCGCTCTGGACGGCAACCAGGTGCGCGCGCCCGGGGCGCGTGTGCTTCGGCGCAGCGAAGTCGAAAGGCGAAGGCAGCACGAGCGGCGTGTGCTCCTCCTCGGCATAACGCCAGAGAGACGCCACCAGCCCCAGGGTACGCACATCGTGCTCCGGATCGAAACCGACCGGGAGACGTTTTCCTCTTCCCGCCAGCAGGAGCAGCGCACCGAGGGCGAACGATACGACGACGGCTCCCAGCTGCCCGGACCAGGCAAGGCGCCCGGCAGGCGCCGACTCGCCCCACAGCCCGACACCAACCGCCAGCGCGAAGCCGGCTGCCGCACCAAGGAACTTCCACCAGCCGAGGAAGGGAATGTAGAGGCGGGGATGACGGATCGCGTCGATGAAGTACTCGTAGTCCTGGAAAACGAAGGGTTCACGCAATGCCCTCACCTTGGCGTTGTTCACCAGGACAAGCATCAGGATGAACGCCGAAACGGCGGCAGCGGCAAACCAGGGGCGGCCAAGTGCCAGGGTAAGCGCTGCGTGGGTCGGAAACCATGAACCGGCGTGCAGCGCCCAGGCAGCCCACGGCCGGGCAAGCGGTGGCCGCGGACACATCAGGCGTTCGATCGCGACCGACGACAGCAGGCCCGCCAGGGACGCGAGGAGCACCGCGGAGAAGGCCGGATCAACTGCCATGGCCGCCATAACCCAGCCAGCGCACGATCCGCGTCGACACCGACGCCGGCAGCACTGCCAGCCACCAGGTGCCCCAGTTCAGCGGGAAGGGGAAACTGATGCGTGCCCGATCGCGCGCGAGCCCATGACGGATTGCACGGGCGGCACGCCCCGGCGGCCACACGAAGGGCTTCGGTCCCGGCATCGCATCGCACATCGCCGAGCTGACGTAGCCCGGCATGACCACATTGACCCTGATCCCCTCCGGCGCCAGCCAGCCGCGCAGCGCCTCGCCCCAGGCCTTGAGTCCCGCCTTGCTTGCGCAGTAGCCCGGCGTCAGCGGCAGGCCGAAATACGCCGCCAGCGAGCTCATGAGCGCGATCTGCCCCCTGCCGCGCGCGCGCATGGCGGGCAATACCGCATGCACGGCGAGCATTGCGGCTTTCAGGTTGACATCCACCAGGGCCTCGACCTCGTCCCAGGGTTCAGGCTCGCCCCCGGGGCCGATATGCGTGTTCATGCCGGCGTTGACGATCACCAGATCGAGCGCTCCCAGGCCTTCAAGCCAGCCCCGCAGGCGGCTGAAGTCACGCAGGTCGAAACGTTGCGTCTCGACCCGGGCACCACTTTCCATGCAGCGTGCGGCCACCCCGACAAGCCTTGCCTCGTTCCGGCCGTGAAGGTAGAGCGTGACCCCTGGTCGCGCATAGGCTTCGGCCAGCGCCGTGCCGATGGCACTGGTCGCCCCCGTGATCAGGATCCGGCCGTGATCCACACCAGTCACACGCCTGCCTGCGCGCTCCTGCCACGACCAGTACAGCACCATGCCGAAGCCGGCACACACGGTGAGGTTCAGCGGCAGCAGCACGTAGTTCGCGCGCTGCCAGGCAACCACCATCGCCAGCAGCGAGTAGACGAAGGTGAGAAGCTCTCCCGCCAACAACACCGAATTGATGCGCGGCAACCCCACACCCCCGGTGCCGGTGCTCTTCGGCGTCCGGTGGAAATCCCCATAGACACCGAACAGGGCCCGCACGCCGCCGGCGAAGTAGTACCAGGACATCGGCACGAACATGGCAACGTAGAGCCAGGTCTCCCACAGCAGACGCACGACGCCCGGGCGGTCCTCGAGCCGCGCTCCCCGGTACGCCCCGAAGGCATTCGCCAGCGCCCACACCGCAACCAGACAAAAGAACGCGAGTGCAGCCCAGAGGATCGCCGGGCCTTCGAGCTCGATCAGGAAGTTGAGCGGCAGGCTGAAAAGCACCAGCAGGTAGATGGATGCAAGCAGTACCGACGAAAACATCATCGCAACCGCGTGCATGCGTTTGAGCACGGACATGGGCTGGGAAAACATCTGTCGCACATGCTTGAAGGCACTGTGGATCAGGCCCCTTCCCCAGCGCTCGCGCTGCACTCGAAAGGCGCTGATCTGCTCGGGCAGCACCGACATCGACACCACATCGCGCAGGTACGCGTACTTCCAGTCCTGCAGCTGCGCCCGGTAGCCGAGGTCGACGTCCTCGGTCACCGTATCGTCGTTCCAGCCCCCGAGCGCCGCAACGCAGGACTTGCGCCACACGCAGGAACTGCCGCTCAGCGAGGCCATGTCGCCACTCTCGCTCAACCCCACGGTGACGTACTGCTGATGCCCCATCTCCATCGCCTGGAAGCGGGTGAGGAAGGAGGTGTCGCGATTCTCGTAACCGATGCCGGTCTGCAGGAATCCAAGCTGCGGGTCGACGAAGCAGGGGATCGTCCTCAGCAGGAAATCCTCGGGCGGCAGGAAATCCGCATCGAAGATGGCAAAGAACTCGCCCGCAGACTGCCGTATCCCGTAGGCGAGGTTGCCGGCCTTGAAGCCCTTGCGCTCCTCCCTGCGGATGTGGCGGATGCGGATCCCCTGCCCCGCATGGTGCGCGATCCTCGCCCGCGCCAGGGCCGAGGTTTCATCGCTCGAATCATCCAGCACCAGAATCTCGAGCGCCTGTCCCGGGTAGCGCAGGCGACACACCGCATCGATCAGCCGTTCGATCACTGCGGATTCGTTGCAGACGGGAAGCAGCACGCTCACGGGGGGATGAAAGTCGACCGACTGCACGACCTGACGATCGAGCTCCGCCAGTTTCCTGCGATCCACCCGACGCGCGATCGCCAGCGTGTGCAGCTCGAGCAGCACATAGAGGGCAAAGAAGCCGAGCACCCCGAAGAAAACGATCTGGATGGCCCACAGGAGCAGCTCAGGCATCGGCGTCGTTCACAGCTTCACGACCTCGCAAAGCTCCTCCAGTCGGCGTGCCCAGGAATGCTCGCGCTCGACGTAACGGGCGCCCGCCTCGGCACGCTCCAGGTCCTCCATCGAAGGGCCGGACTTCAGCCGGCACAGAAGATCGATTGCCTGGTCACGGTTCTCGACGACATGGCAGAACCCGCTGAAATACGTCTCGACGGCACGGCTGGCGTTGGTGACGGCAATGCCACCACAGGCAAGAATTTCCAGCAGACGGCGGGAAATCATGGTGCGCGAATCGGTCACCGAGTTCACGTTCAGCGAAACCACATGGCTCCTGTAGACCCGTGCCGTTTCCCTGTGCGCAACGCTCGGGTGCAGCACCAGGTGCGGATGGCGCGGGAAGCGGAACTCCAGGAAGTTCGACACGCGCCCGTGGTTGCGGTCGAAGACGTGCAACGGCATCCCTGCTGTTCCGGTGGCAGCAAACATCAGGTCCAGAAAACGGCGTCGCCCATCGAGGATGCGCCGGTAATAGCTTCCCAGGAAACAGGCTGCCCTGTGCTCGAAGGCGAAGCCGTCGAAGGCATGGAAACGCGGCTGGTACGGCATCATCAGCACGTTGGCCGGCACACCGGAGGGCAGCCGGCTGCGGTATCGATCCAGACAGCCTTCGTCCGTGGTGAACACGAAGTCGAAGGCGCTGGCAACGTCGATGAACGCATCGAAGAAGGCCCCATCGTCCTTGTTCCAGAACACGGTGGGGATGGCACGCGAGCGCGCATGCTCGACCAGGCGGTAAATTGCCGTCGGCGCCGTGAGGCGCAGCAGCTTCGGCTGCCTCGCGAGCTCGTAGCGCCAGCTGCCCCGTGCACCGTGGAAGGCCGACTCGACGAACACCAGGTCGGGTTGCCAGGAATCCAGCACCTCGCGGAAATTCGCCGGCGTCAGATGCCGGATCCGGCACTCGATCGACAGGCACTCCGCAGTGAAGTGATCCGCAACCACGGCCACCTTGAGGCGTGCAAAGGGCCCTTGCCCCTGCCCGTCCTCGGACGCCAGCGGATGCCGGTAGTAAAGCGCCCCGAACCTCCGGATGACACGCCCGACCATCGCCGATCAGCCCGGCAGCGCGTCGATGATCGGGGTGACGAAGCGCGCCCAGTTGCGCTGCCCGAGCGCGTACTCGCGCCCGCACCGTCCAAGCGCCGCCAGCACATCGGGGCGCGCCAGCGCGCCATCGATCACCCGCGCCAGATCCTGCGCATCCCCGGCGCGAAAGAACCACCCCCCGGGTGTCGGACCCAGTTCGTCACGGAACACGGGCAGGTCCGGCACGATCACGGGCTTGCCCACCGCCAACGCCTCGACCAGCTTGATCGGCGGCACGATCCGGCAGACCTCGAAAGGCCTGCGCGGAATGCACACCAGCGCACAGCGGGCGATCATTGCCCGAGCCTCGGCAGGCACCACACGCCCCAGGAACTGTACCTGTTGCCCCACGCCGAGGCGCTCTGCCAGCGCCTCGAGCCCGGCCCGCGCCTCACCGTCGCCTGCAATGCGCACCTGCAGCATCCTTCCCTGTGCAAGCAGCCGCGCAGTTGCCTCGATCAGCGTATCCAGCCCCTCGTAGACGATCAGCGAGCCCGCGTAACCGATGGTGTCCGCCTCGACCGCTGCCGGGTCGGCAGCATCGAAGCCCCCGGCATCCACACAGTTCGGCAGCAGGGCCATGCGCCTTTCGTCGACCCCCCAGCGCTCGACCATGTGGCGACCCAGTTGCCCGGAAATCACGAAGAGGCGATCGGCCTCGCGCGCAACCAGCGCCTCGAGCGCCAGTCCCTGCCGGTAGGCCTGCGAGTCCTCGAACGCCGGCTGGCGTGAAATCCGCGTCAACTCCCACAGCCCGCGCATCTCATACTGGAAGGGGATCCCCAGCCGTCGCGCGGCCAGCAGCGCCGGCAGGGCGTTCACGTGGTTCGAGGCGGCATGGATCACCGCCACACGCCTTCGTTCGGCCTCGGCTGCAATGACCGGCGCAGCCTGCAACGCATAGAGAATCACCGGACGATTGTTGAGCGGTGCGGCAAGGTGGTGGTAGTTCACCCCGGCAACCCGTGTTTCATTCCCCCAGACATCTGCCAGGCGATCCACGCGATCCGCCGGATAGCCGGGGCGCGTCAACGCGTGCACAGTCCCACCCGCGGCCCCAAGCGCCCGGATCACCTCGTGCGTGCGCGTCGTGTAGCCGCTGATGTGCCACGGCAAGGCGCTTGCTGCCTGGTACAGAATGCTTCGTGGCTCGGGACGATACGGCGTCACGCCATGCGACTTCGCCAGCCTGTCCGCCAGCACCCGCGTCGTGAAGCGCCGACTCAGGCCGAGCCAGGGTTCGGTGACCAGATCACGAAGCAGGGTATTCGCGACGCTCACTGCTTCGCCGCCCTGGCGGCAGGCACATACTCGGCCCGCTCCACATCGACCGTGTGTGTGGTCCTGATCCTGCCCTGAGCGTGCAGCTCCAGGAATTCCGCGGTCGTGATGATGTCGTAATCCCTGCTCAGCCGAGCCAGCAGCCTGCGGTAGCCGTCGATCCGCTCATCGTCCCGATACGCAGCATGGCCATTCTCGTCCCAGTACATCAGCGACCAGGAATGCAGGAGAAACACCGCCAGCTCCGGACTTGCGCTGATGACGTCGAACAAAAGCTTTCCCCACCAGGGGCGGAAGTGGAAATACGGAGACTCTGGGTAGGTCAGGCGCGCCCACCAGTTCGGCTTGTCGATCTGCGGCAGTATCCTCTTTTCGGTCATCGGCACTTCGATGACGCCGTTCGACCAAAGATAAGGCTGGTTGGTGGGTTCGCTGTAGACGCACTGACCGGCATGGACCGCAGCCATCGAATTGTTGAACGACAGCGGAATGCCAACCGCCTGCAGGGCCCGGATCGTACAGGCGTTCCAGCGAAACGAACCCGCTCGATGGGCCAGCACCGGCTTGCCCGTAGCCCCCGAAAGCAGACCCGCGAAGTGCCCGATGATGAATCGGGCGCGCGCATCGTCCGTATACAGATTCATCATCCCTGGCTGGGGGTTCAGGTCGTGCTCCGTCCAGAAAGCCGCAGGCAGATACTCCGGGTGCGTATGCAGCTGCACATCCTGACCTTCGGAATCCAGCCAGCGCGCGACCTCGAGCACTTTGCTCAACCTGTTGTAGGCGCCGCACATGTCCAGGAAAAACACATGTCTCGCACCGAACTCCCTGCCGATGGCGGCCATCTCGGCCACCCCGGCACGGCCGTTCTCGTGTATGCCCCACATCAGACGATGGACGTGATCCTGCGTCGCACGCTTTGGCAGCGCTTCCGTGTCCACCGTCAGGAGCGCGTAGCGGTTCCTTCCAGTCATCAGTGCTCCATACTCAACAACATCGTCCAGTCCGAATCATCTGCCAGCCCGGCGGATACGGGAAGAACCAGCGCATCCCGATAGCGCCACGCCAGATAGGCCGCCTTGCGCTCCGGGTACGAGGCCATCGTGCCGGTCAGATCCGGCAGATACTCGACCAGCCAGCCAAGCCGGGAAAAATGGGTGAAATCAGCCACATCCGTTACGAGCACGGGCACGAACCGTGCGTCGCCCGCCAGGCGTCGTGCAAAACCCACGCAGCTCCAACGCAACTCATCGCGACCGGTGCCGCGCGCCCAGATCAGCATCACCCGTGCGTCTGCGCCCGCAGCGGCATGCTTGAGGTCGGCTCGCCACGGGTATGGCGTGATCCACGGTGGCAGCATCCGCACCGCTGCCAGAACACGGCGAACACTGCGATGGATCCGCCCGGACACGGACGGCGGCGGCTTTCGGGCCAGGAGATCGTGCCGTGCCAGCATGTCCCGGTCGGGCCGGCGTGCCAATGCCGACAATTCACGCTGCAACGCCCGGGCTTCCGTGATGATATCCCGATCCTGCTCCCTCATGAGGCCAGAAGGCTCCAGATCTCGTCTGCAGCGAGTGCAGCACCATTCAACGCGGGCGCAGGTGCCACGGCTCCCCTACTTTCCACCAACCGCAGCAGTTCCCGCACCGTCTCTTCCCGCTGGACATCCGTGGCGCACGACGATACCACTGCCGGTATCAGATCAATCACCATCCGTGCCCGGCGCAACTGGTCGTCCACCAGCTGCTCGTTCGGAACCAGCAGCGCAGGAAGGCCTGCCTGAACCAGCTCGCAGCAGGTGTTGTAGCCTGCAGCGCCGACAAAGGCATCGAAGGCATGCAGGTAGCGCGCCAATGGATACGCCGAAACGGGAATCACCCCGGCGGGCAGCTCCATATCGCGGATCGAAATCGGTGGCCTGGCCCATACGACCCGGAATCCGGCAGATTCGAATTCCCGGACCAGACCCTGGCCGATACCCGTCACGTCCTTCAGGTTGCCCGGACCCAGCGAGAAAAGTACATGGCGGCCCTGCTCCTCGAGTCCAAGCGCCTGCCTTGCCGCAGACCGTGTCAGCAACTCGTCCTGGTCAAGCAGACACACGGGAGGGACCAGCACCCGCCTGCCGCCTCCCGGGAGTGCCGAGGCGGCTTCCACAGCGCCCAGCTCACCGGGCTCGATCACCAGATCGAACAATCCCTCATCGACCGTGACCTCGCGCGCGCCTTCCTTGAGCAGACCCCGGTTCGACCACACCAGGGCAGGCTTGCCATACGCCGCACAGGCGTGCAGAAACCCCTGGAACGGCCAGGTCCCGTCGAACACCACCGCATCGGGACGCACCTGCTCCAGCACCAGGCCGAAACGCAGCGCCAATTCACTGTTCCAGGCGAAGGTGGAACTCGCCGACCAGTAATGAGAAACGAAGTAATCCCCCTCGAAACCCATCTCCTCGATGATCTCCATTGCCGAGGCAAGAGAGAAAAACACACATCGGGCCCTCCCTCGCAGGCGCCGGGCATAGGAAAGGCAGCGGTTCAGATGCCCCATGCCCGAACCGTTCACGTTGAAGAAAAGGATGCGGGGCTGCGCAGTACTCATACGGTCCGCCCATGGCGGCAGCCGACCTGTCGGGTTTTCCAGTCGTCAATTCGGGGCATGTGAAGATCGGTGCGGACGTTCAACGCAAAGCATCCTGCTACTTATGCTCGGCGTGCAGGTCACGGAAACCCTCAAGCTTCACGGTCGCACGCCCTGGCAGGCGGGCGACCAGTTTCAGAGTACCGCCCATAGCCTCAACATACTTGCGCAATGTGGAAATCGACATGTCGGTACGCTTCTCCACTTTGGAGACATTGCCCTGCCTCACATCGAGGAGGGAAGCCATGGTTTCCTGAGTCAGGTTCATGTCTTGCGCAGCCCTCGCAGGATCATCTGTTCGGTGATGAGCACCGCGCCACGCCGCTCGATCTTCTCACGACGGGTAGCAGGCAACGCTTTCATAACCCGGTCGAGCGACTCAGCCATTACCCTTCTCGCGCTTCAAAGGGGCCAGATGCCGATCGAAGCGGGCACCCGCGCTCTTGATCAAGGCCCTGTAGAATTTCCTGTCGCTGCATAGAAACGGAGAAAAAAGCTCAACCCTCTAGTCGCCGATCCGCTTCCCCGCCTGCGTGGCGGTGAGGATGTCGATGCCGTGCCATCGCGGTTGCAGATCGAGCAGGTGACGATCGCCGGAGACAATGGCGGAGGCTTTGGCGGCGAGCGCGCAGGCGAGCACGTAATCGTCGTCGGGGTCGGCAGCAATCACGCGCGGAACTTTCGTCGGCGCGACGATCTCCACGACGGCAACGTAGTCGGCCAGCACGTCGCCCGGGGTTTTGTCGATCACAGCCAGCGGTTTGCGCAGGTGCGGTCGCGCCAGCACTTCGACCAGTTCGATCAACAGTGCTTCGCTGCTGTAGAGCTGCACCGTCTCGGGTTGCCTGCGGATCGCGTGCAGCAGCCGGTACGGTGCACCGCGCCAGACCAGGGCTGAAACCGCGACATTGGTGTCCAGCACCCAGCGCACCTCAGGTGGGGGCCCCGGAGTCCGGCGTCGCTGCCGCACGGACGCGCCGCTCGGCGCGGGCGGCCTGAATCTCGGTCTGGATTTCTTCCTCGCTCATCGGCGGCACGCCGGCGGCTTCCAGCGCCGGCGCAATCGCCAACAGCCGGTCCAATGCTGCGGTGCGAGACTCCTTGCGGGCGAGGAAGTCCATGAAATCCTCGACTTCCGCGCGACGTTGCGGCGGCAGGGTCTTGAGTTTTTCGTACAGCGCATCGGGGTTGGTGCTCATAGGATCTTCCTCTTGTCGACTGGCACTGACGAGGCGTTCGGCGCGGTGGCGTATCGTCGACCATGATGCGCTTGACCCGGGCGTGCCTGGTAAGGTTGTCAAGCAGGATAATCAGGGGCTGCTGGTCCTCGTATCGATTACCGCCTCAATGGATCTATCGATTATCGGCGGAATGGCGCCACTTTCGACCACCTGATCTCAAGTCCTGTACGCCCTCAAGAATGGGTGGTTTCCAGCGTGTTGGCAACACCGGATTTCGATGAGGTTGCTGATCAGGATCGTGGCCGTGTGCTCGTAGCGTTCACCGATCAGACCATGGAAGCTTCATCGTGGTGATGTTTTTCAGTGTCGGCCTGCCCCACCTTCGGCAGCACCGCCGGGAAAGGTTACGCTGGACTATCCCAGCATTCTCCACTCGAGCTGTCGGGCCGTGTTCAGGGCATTCGCACCAAGGCGGGCCAGCTCTGCATCCGGCAGGGAGGCGCAGCGCAACAGCAGTTCTTCCAGACGCCCAGGATCGGTATAGGAAAAGCCATTCCAGCCATCCACCAGATAGGCGGGGATGGTACCGATCGCCGGTGCAAGCACCGGACGTCCGCTGCTCAGCCAGAGGAACAGCGTTCCGGACGTCAGGATCGAGGCATACGACAGCAGACCCAGGTTCGATACCTGCATGCGCAGGGCGAGTTCCTCATTATCGAGATGGGCATCGCGCACGATCAGCCGGGGATGCTGGTGCACCGCCAGCCACTGCCTCAGCTCGTGCGAGCCGATCTTTCCCGCCACGATCAGCTTCATGCGCGGGATGCGCTCCAGCACGCCAAGCAGCACGGGAAGACTGGCCACCAGCCCCTTGTAATCGCGGACGCGGCCGACATGCGTCACGATGAAGTCATCTGCAGAAAAACCGAAGGCCGCGCGCGCTGCCGCCAGGCGGGCAGCATCGAATGTCACGAGTTCATAGGCACCATGCTCATACAGCCGCAGTTTCCGCTGATCAGGCAGCCAGTCGAGAAGGCCCGCCGCAATGGGGTGGTGGACGAACACCCGGTCGGCAAGCGCATACAGTGCGCGGCGAAACGCAATCTCCGCAGCCGGATCCGTACACTCGTGACTGAGGTGATTGTGAATCGTCCAGTGCACGGCAAAACCACGCTCCCGCTGGCGGGCAAGACCGGCCAGAAATGCCCCGGCCCGATCAGTCACCAAGCCGTCCGGACGCCATGAAGGGACAATCAGCGACTTGATCCAGTGGACATGCAGGATGTTTTTTCGTGAACTTACAGGTTCCGTCGTGGTGAAGTGCTCGATATCCGATGTACCTGATACCGCAGCACCCGCCTCACGCAGCGGACGGTACAGAAGGTCCAGATAGGCGTTCCCTGAAAATTCGGGGAAGTACACGAGATTCACGTCCTGCGGTCGCTCCACCACGGAGTCACACTTCTGCGCCCAATCCGGCAGCGTCGCACACAGCTCCGGGAGTGTCCGGGTAAACCGGTAAGCAGACTGGATGTTCGACCAGAACGCAGGCGCATCCTTTGCGTGCAGGTAGCGAAGCAGCTCCCGCTCCAGCGCAAGTTCCCCGCAACACCGCGCCAGGAAGGCAAACAGCAGCAGGCCCCTGACTTCGTCACCGCACTCGTACAGATCGAAACAGGCAAACTCCAGGGTACGACGCACTCGCGCCACCTCCCGAGCCGCCCCCGTCAACGCAGTCGCGTGCACGGCATCGACCAGCGTGGAATAGAGACTTTCGCCCCACGCCTGCATGGAACCTTGTGTCGTACCACTCTGCACCAGCCAACCGGGCCAATCCGCACTCCCCAGAAAATCGGTTCCGATGCGTGAGGCCAGCTCCATGCCGGCAGGACCTACCTGTGTGCGCAACGCCTCCAGCAACAGACCGAAGCCTTCCAGCGCCGCACCGGAGCGCAACAGCCGAAGAACCGTGTTCATCTGCAGGCTGAACGGAATGGTGTCTGCCGCTGGAGCCCGCGCTGGTGGTTCCGCTGTCGCAAGGTGGGCGAATTCCGCGGCAATACGCGCATCACAATTCGCGGTTTCCGGGTTGCGGCGCCAGTAACTGCCGGCATGGCGCAGATACAGACCGAGAGGGCGCTCGTCGAAGAAGAAACGCGCACCGCGTGCACCGCATCCCAGCCAGAAGGCCCAGTCGGCCGATGGCCCATAACGCCTTTCATGGAAAAATCCGCAGCACGCATGCATCTCGCGGCGCCACACGGGCATGCAGTGCAGCAGATTGCGGGCAGCCAGACTCTCTCCACTCTTCCTGAACAGGGCATCGACCGCAAAGGTTCCTTCCGCAACACCGCCGAACATCAGTGGGCAGTCAGCCGAGTCCTCCCAGTCGAGGTTCTGCTCCGTGGAAATCCTCAGCACCGCAGCGGCCGCCGAGACATCGGCCCGGGTATCGAGTGCAGCACCCAGACGGACCAGCTGCCCGGGGGCACGCCGATCATCGATATTGGCATTGGAAAGGTAGCGACCACTTGCCAGCCGGATGCCAAGGTTCCATACCTCGTACAAACCCGGATCTTCAGCCAGGTTCAGATAAACCGCCGAGGGCCACTGTCGCACGTGCCCGACCAACAGTTCGTGCTCGTTTCCCGGCGAGGCTGCCCGAACCAGAAAGTGCTCACAGTTCCGATAGTCCTGCAGCTGCGCACAGTTGTGCAGGAAACCGGGCAGGAAATCATCCCCCCGAAAAACCGAGCTGAGCAGGGTGAACCGGTGAGTGCGCGGTTCCAGGTCGAGCTCCACCAGGTCCGGTGACAGTCTGAGCTTCCAGTAGAAGAACGGATCGACGCGCCGGGGCGGAGCGTGCGGACATATATACATACGCGGGACATTCAGCAGGATCCTGCGCGACAGCGCCGCACTGTCCGAAATGAACGCGAAAGTGGAGCGCCCGTCTGACGGTGTTCCCGAAAAGCTTCCAAGGGAAACCGTTCGCCCAAGCAACACGGCTGCCGCACGGATGAAGCTCTCCCAAGCCCGTGCACCTGCCGCATCCAGCGCCGAGAAGTCACACAGAACCTCTACCGCCGCCATCCGGTTGTCGTGCAACACACCCGCTTTCATCAGGGGGCGATCACTCAGCTCCGGTAACGGTCCTGATTCGCCACAAACCAGGCATAGGCATCACGCAAACCGGTCTCCAGATCGATCGATGCACGCCAGCCAAGTGCTTCGAGGCGCGACACGTCCATCAATTTGCGCGGTGTGCCGTCCGGTTTGCTGGCGTCGAACACCAGCCTGCCACTGAAACCCGTCACCCGCGCCAGGGTTTCGGCAAGCTCGCGTATGCTGCAATCCACCCCCGTCCCGACATTGACGTGCGAGAGCATCGGTTGCGTATTGGCGCGGTACGTCCCTTCGTCCAGATTCATCACGAAGACGCTGGCGGCGGCCATGTCGTCGACGTGCAGGAACTCACGCATCGGCCTGCCACTGCCCCACACCGTCACCTCGGTGGCACCCGAGTGCACCGCCTCGTGAAAACGGCGTATCAGGGCAGGAATCACATGGCTGTTCTCTGCATGAAAGTTGTCGTGCGGACCATACAGATTGGTCGGCATCACACTGCGGTAATCCCGCCCGTACTGGCGGTTGTAGCTCTCGCACAGCTTGATACCGGCAATTTTCGCGATGGCGTATGGCTCGTTGGTCGGCTCGAGCACTCCGGTAAGCAGCGCATCCTCGCGCATCGGCTGCGGTACGGAGCGTGGATAGATGCAACTCGAACCCAGAAACAGCAGCTTCTGTACACCCGCCAGATGCGCTGCGTGAACAACGTTGCACTCGATCATCAGATTTTCATAAATGAACTCGGCCGGAAATGTGTTGTTGGCGTGAATGCCTCCGACCTTTGCTGCGGCAAGATAGACCTGATCGATGGATTCGTTCTCGAAAAACCGCCGCACGGCGGTCTGGTCGGTCAAATCCAGTTCGGCATGGGTGCGCGTCATGATCTCGCCCCCTCCCCGCGCCTGCAGCTGTCGCACAATGGCCGAACCCACCATGCCACGGTGGCCCGCCACAAAAATGGAAGTCATGAAAATCGGTTCCTCATCATTGCACGCGACACTACCCCGACATCCTCGTCATTTCCTTGACCAGGGCATTGATCCGTTGCACCAACTTCCTGCCGGCCATTGCCAGTAATGATGATCGGCTCATGGTCATCACAAACGCGATCCATGGTGTCGGCCAGATTGCGTTCGCCGCCGACCTCGAAGGCGAGATGATAATCGATGCACGCGATGGCGCGCATAGCCCAGAGCCTGACAGCCCCCCGATGCAGCCGCCACACCTCGCCGCGCTCATCCCAAGGCCGATCGTAGCGCGCACAATCTGTGCGTACCGGGTTTTTCCGATCGCCCGCGAGGTGATACCTACCACCGGCAAGTCGATGGCCGCCGCCAGTTGTGTGGCAACCCAAGTTCCGCAGCTAACGACGCAAATCACTGATTGCATTGGCATAAGATACATAAAAATGACACTCCACGACGTTTTCAACGTGTGGTATGGGTAGTTTCAGGGCCTCGAAGAGTTCAGTCTGCCCGGGTTGAAGGCGGCTGTATCCGGTAACGGATTTACCCTCGATATGTACGCGGTGTTGCCGGTCGAGCGCCGCCATAATCTTCCCGGCATGGAGTTCTCCAAACGACAGCACTTGCGTTTCCGCGAAGCCAAATTCGTCTTTGACGGTGCCGGAAACCGCCATGACTTCCGGCTCGTAGACACCGCCGCGCAGGACGGGCGTAGCCTCGATGTTGATTTGGGTGCGATCCCGCGCACGCACGACTAGCCTGATCGTCCACGGCCGAAGGGTATACCGGCAGGCTTTTCGATCGAATCCGCACCGGCTCGCAGCAACCTGCAGTGCTTCGATTGCGTACTTTCAATAGTCGTTTTGTCGATCTTCTCGCGTTAATCACGCAACGCCGTCAACCGCTGCACCAGCTCCGCAATGGCGGTGAACGGTTCAGGATCGGTGCGTGCTGAAAAGCGCTGTGCCAGCCGCTCGGCACGTGCAGTGGCAACAGCCAAATGCTCGTTGGTGATGGCATACGCGGTGCCGCTGCCTTTTTCGTAGCCGGGGATGTGCCGCTTCAGTCGGCTCATCACTTCATCGCGGTGCAGTGGAATCTGAATATCCTCATAGTGCAGCAGCAGCCACAATTCGAAACTGGGCACCGAGGCGATAGCCTGAAAAACCACCGGCTGCCGGGCATCGTTCCTGAGCTTGCCATTGAGCTGCTCGGAAAGCGCCAAAGCATCGTGATAGCTGCCGTGGTCATCCCGGTCAAAGACAGCGTAGATCTGTTCGAACGCCCGCTGCTGGATATTTTTGTGGCGATCACCGTTCTCGAACAGTTCCTTAGCGTATTGCACCACTTGGATCGGCGCGGTGCCCAACTCGCTGGGGCGGACTTCCACATTGGCCGTGTGCAGGCGAAAGGCACTGCGAATCTCCCGGAAGTAGTTCGGCTCCGTCCTGCTGCCTTCGGAAACGATCAAGATGCGGTCGTAGCTTGCCCGCCGTCCCTGTTTGCGCTCCAGCTGCTTTTTCTGGCGATCCCTTGGGGCGTTGTCGCGGGCCATCAGTGCTTCTGCCCCAAGGTAGGGCTGAGAAAAGGCACGCCGCCGTAGCGCCCCATGAGGTAGCCGCGCTCGAGCGCTTCATTCTTGCGCGGACTGAATTCGGACAGGGCCACCAGGCTGGAGGCTTGATCGCGATCCTTTTCGACAAACCAGATCTGATCGCGCCGCAACAGGTCAGGAGCATCCAGCAGCGAGGTGTCATGGGTCGTGAAGATCAGCTGCGCGCCGCCGGCGTTGATGTCTGGACGGTGAAACAGCCGCACGAGTTCACGCACCAATAGAGTGTGCAGGCTGGTATCGAGCTCATCAATGACCAGCGTCAGGCCCTTGCTGAGGATGTCCAGCACCGGCCCGGCAAGAAAGAGCAGATTGCGCGTGCCGTTGGACTCGTCCGGCAACTCGAACACCGCCCGGCCTTGCTCGGTCACATGATGAAAACGTAACCGGTGCTCTTCCATCTCCTCCGTGCGCACCTCGGTCTTGCCAGCGGCCAGATCGAAATGCACGGCTTGACCGGGTACCTTGCGGGTCTCCACATCGATATCGGCAATGCTGATGTCTGCAGAAGACAGGAACTGGCAGATCTCCTTGCGCCCGTCAGCCTGCTTGAGCATCTGGATGGAGATATGCGGATTGAGCTGCGCCTGTTCGTTGAAGATGACCAGTCGGTTGACGAACCAGTCGAACACCGGACGCAAGGCCTCGCTGTTGAGCTGCACGGCCATCGACAGGAACAGCGAATTGGTACGGGTCGCGCCTTCCCACAGATTCTTGGGCCCCTTCAGTCCTGGGCCGAAGTCATAGACATCCTTGCCAGAATCGACATCAAACTGGCGCGTGAACCAGCGCTGTGGCTTGAACGCTTTGTAGACCAGCAGGTGCTCGCTGACGATGCGCTGTGCCGTCATGGCAAAGCCATACTGGTAGCGCACACCGTCGATCAGGAAGGTGATTTCGAACTCGCTGGGCTCGCTAGCCGATTGCGCATCCAGGCGAAAGGGCTGCACGGCAAAGGGCTGGCCGGGTTGGATGACCGTGGCCGACTCGACCACTACGCCACGCATGTACTGCAGGGCTTTGATGAGGTTGGATTTGCCGCTGGCGTTGGCTCCATAGATCACGGCGCTGCGTAGCAGCATGGGTGCGGCGCTGATACTGGTCGCCAGAGTATTGGTGTCCCGCAGGGACTTGTCCCTGGACGCCACGAGACTGAGCACCTGCTCGTCACGCAGGCTACGGAAGTTCTTGACACGGAACTCGACTAGCATCGCGCTCACCCTATAAAATATATGGTTATCATGCATAATTTATGCAAAAAATCAATTTATTTTAATGGACCTGTGGCGAATAAATCCATATTTCCTAAAGGATCAAGGCACTTCATTGAACATGATGATGCAAGCGGGCTCCATCCGCCTGTCGTGGAAAAACCAGACACATGGGGTGGTCTCCTTTCTGCAAGGGAACAGGTCGATCTTTGGCAGATCCTGCTCGATCTGGCTGCGCTTGGGCCACGGCGCGTGGGTCTGCCAGGCCGTCAGGTGGGTGTGCTGGATCATGTGTTGGCGCTCCTGATGTCCGAGGCCAGTCGCACCTTGAAGGTGGCGTCGACTTCAGACGATGCATTTCGCGCTTGCCCGCGTTCCAGCGGCACGAGACGCAATGGCTTGTCACTCAACCAGTCGGCGACCCGCGAGGCGAAGGCGCCCTGGTTTTCCAGCGTGAGCAAGGCCCCGAGACGTTGCGCGGTCGGGATCCCCTGCAAGGCATCCAGCGCCTCGGTCAGTCCCTGCGGTGTGCAGGGCGTCCACAGTTCCCGCAGCACTTCCCGGACGCGGGCCATACCGCCGACCAGGGTTGCTCGCTCCACCAGTTCCAGTGCGGTCAGTTCCGGTGTCC
>CAZSYV010000060.1:0-17449 GCA_964610955.1 uncultured Klebsiella sp.
GCAGACCGGAAATGGCGCGCCCGGAGGGATTCGAACCCCCGACCAACGGCTTAGAAGGCCGCTGCTCTATCCGGCTGAGCTACGGGCGCGTGGCGCGCAGTATAGTGCGGCAGTCGGGCTTTGCACTTTGTCGGTGCGTTTCATATCCTCGCTTCTCGCAAAAATCCCTGCGGAGCACACCGATGAGAGATCCGATCTACAAGCACCGTCGCGTCGGCCCTGCCGCCGCCGAGTTCGACCAGCACTGCGGACGCGTCAACGACTTCATCGTGATGTCCGAGGGCAACTCGAATGTCTACCTGATCGAGACACCCGAAGGCGGTGTGCTGATCAACAGCGGCATGGGTTTCGAGGCGCCGGTGCACCGGCACAACCTCGAGCGCTTCTCGCAATTGCCGATCCGCTATCTCATCACCACGCAGGGGCACGTCGATCACGTGGGTGGCGTACAGTACTTCCGTGATCTGCACCCGGGCCTGAGCTACATCGCCCAGGCCGGCAACCCCGAGCATCAGGCCTACGATGCGCGTCTGCAGCAGTTCCGCACGGCGCGTTCGGCGTTTCGCTTCGAGGAGGCTTTCGCGCGGGTGTTCGAACGCTACGCGCAGGCGGGCTACACCGCAATCAATCCGCAGGACCGCCCGACACCCGATCTGCTGTTCGACAGCCGTCACGAATTTTCGCTCGGCGGGCTCGACATCGTGCTGATCGCCGTACCCGGTGCCGAAACCAACGACTCGCTGGTGGTGTGGCTGCCACAGCATCGCATCGTGTTTACCGGCAACCTCTTCGGCTGCCCCTTCGGGCACTTTCCGAACCTGGTGACGATCCGCGGTGATCGCTACCGCGATGCGCTGACCTGTGCGGCGGCCGCACAGACGGTGCTCGACCTGGATGCGGAACTGCTGATCTACGGGCACCATGAGCCGGTTGTGGGCGCGGCACTGATCCGCACCGAACTGACGGCGTGGCGCGATGCGGTGCGCCATGTGCACGATGCCGTCGTGAAGGGCATGAACGAGGGCAAGGACATCTCCACGCTGCAGCAGGAGATTCGCCTGCCCGCAGAATGTGAGGTTGGCCAGGGCTACGGCAAGCTCGACTGGAGCGTCCGTGCGATCTGGGAAAACTATGCCGGCTGGTTCAAGCACGAATCGACGACCGAGCTCTACGATGTGCCGCAGAAGGCCATTCATGGCGATCTGGTGGCGCTTGCCGGAGCCGATCGGCTGGTGGGCCTTGCCGAAACCAGGGCTGCCGACGGCAAGCCCGAGGAAGCCATGCACCTGCTCGACATCGTGCTGAACGCGCAGCCCGCGCATGCAGCCGGGCGCGCACTGATGCTGCGTATCCATCGCGAGCTGCTGACTGCAGCACGGTCCTTCTGTACCACGGGAAATTTCTGGCTGACCGGCTGGCTGGAACACCGGATCCGGCAGCTGGAAGCCAGCGGCTCGTAGTTTCCACCGGCACCCGAGAAGGCCGCAGTGCGCCCGGTGCGAGCGCCGTGCTTCAGGCGTTCAGCAACAGGCCCCAGTCCTGGGGCTGCAGGGTCTGGCTGTAGGTTGGAAAGCGCCCGTTGCGCCGATCCTCGAAGAAGCGCCGCAGGGTGACGACGACCACCGGGAACGCAAGCTCGCGCCAGGGAATCGTGTTCTCGGAAAACAGTGCGACATCGAGGCTCTCGGGCCCGGCGGCAAACCTGGGCGCATCGAGTCGCGCGCGGTAGAACATGTAGACCTGCGAGATCTGTGGCAGGTCGAAGATCGTGTAGAGCGCCTCGTCCTCGACGCGAGCCCTGGCCTCTTCCCAGGTTTCACGTCGGGCGCCCTCGAGCGTGCTCTCCCCGATCTCCATGAAACCAGCGGGCAGGGTCCAGAAATCACGCCTTGGTTCGATCGCCCGACGGCACAGCAGCACCTGCTCGCCGTACACCGGCAGGCAACCGACGATGATGCGCGGGTTGTCGTAGTGAACTCTGTGGCAACGGTCGCAGACATAACGCTGGCGATCATCGCCGTCGGGCACGCGCAGCGAGACCGGGCCACCACAGCTGCTGCAGTACTTCATTGGCACTCAATCAAGGGCATGGTAGTCGCCTGCATAGAATAACAGCGGTTTGCCCGAACCTGCGACGTCGAGCCGGCACACGCGCCCGACCAGAATGGTGTGGTCCCCGCCGTCGTGGCGCGCCTCGATATCGCACTCGAACCTCGCCAGCACATCCGGAAGCAGCGGCAGGCCGTCGCTGCCCCTCAGATAGTCGCCGTCATGCAGCCGGTGGACACCCTTGCGCGCAAAACGCTCCGCATGCAGGCGCTGCCCCTGCCCCAGAACATTGACGCAGTAGCTGCGTGCCACCCGAAACGCCTCTGCAGTGGCGGAGTCCTTCTGCAGGCACCAGAGCACCAGTGGTGGGGTCAGCGACAGCGAGGCAAAGGAGTTCACGGTGAGGCCAAAGGGGGCGTGTCCCGGTGGATGCGCGGTGATCACACAGATCCCGGTGGCAAAGCGCCCCAGAGCCTCACGAAACTGCAGGCTGTCGAATCCCATCGTCGTTTCCGACAGGCATTCAGTCACCCCAGCGTGCTGCAGACTCCGTATCGCTGTCACGACTTTCCACCCATTGTGAGCCCGTTGTACCGCTTTCCCGCTTCCAGATCGGTGCGCGCGTCTTCAGGTAGTCCATGATGAATTCGCAGGCGGCGAAGGCATCGCCGCGGTGCGTGCTTGCGACGCCGACCAGTACGATCTGATCCGCGGGTACGAGGCGCCCGACACGGTGGATCACCCGTACGGCGCCAACGCGCCAGCGTGTGCGCGCCTCGTCGATGATCTTCGCGATGCTTGCCTCGGTCATGCCGGGGTAGTGTTCGAGTTCCAGTGTGTCCAGCTCTCCGCAACTGCCGTGATCACGCACCAGACCAGCGAACAGCACACAGGCGCCATTGACGCCCCCCTGGGCGCACAGACGGCGGTATTCCTCTTCCAGGCTGAAGTCGGCCTCGCGGATCTCGACCTCGGGCACCCTCGTGTCAGCCACGTCCTCAGCCTCCGGTCACCGGTGGATAGAAGGCCACTTCGTCGCCGTCACGCAGCGTATGGTGCCTGGTGACTACTTCCCGATTCACTGCAACCAGCGTACGCGAGGCAAGCAGACTCTCGCCCGCACCCGGTATCTCGCGCTCCAGTCGACTCACCAGAGCGTTGATTGCCGCATACGAGTCATCCCAGGCGAGCTCCACCACCGGGCGCCCGACCCGTTCGCGGATCGCCGCAAAGAAACGCACTGTCAGCATGACTCCTCCTCCGCGTGCCAGTGACCGGAACGCCCGCCACTCTTTTCCAGCACCCGCACGCCATCGATCACCATCGCACGATCGACCGCCTTGCACATATCGTAGATGGTCAGCGCAGCAACCGAGGCGGCACACAGCGCCTCCATCTCCACGCCGGTGCGCCCCTGCACGCGACACTCGGTTCGAATCCGCACAGCCTGCCGTTCGGGCACGCATTCGAGTTCCACCTCGACCGCATCCAGTCCGAGCGGATGGCACAGTGGAATCAGGTCGGCACAGCGCTTTGCTGCCTGGATGCCGGCGATGCGTGCCACCGCGAAGACATCTCCCTTCCCGTGCCCGCCACGCGCAATCAACTCCAGTGTTTCGGGCCGCATGCACACCCAGGCTTCGGCACGTGCCATGCGTGCACTCACCGCCTTGGCGCCAACATCGACCATGTGCGCCTCTCCGGCTGCATTGAGGTGGGTCAGCACGGATCCTGGTTCGCTCACCTTCAGCCTTTCCTCATGTCCTCGATCGTGCCGGTACTGGTCGGCAACGTGTCGGCACACTACCATAGCCGGACCAGCCCGTGGAGATGACGCGACCGGTGCACGCGCGATTCCTGGTGTTGCTGATGCTGATTCTCGGCGGTTGCGGTGAACGTGCACCGCCGGTGAACGGCTGTGTTCCCGTGGACGACATGGAGCCGACCTGCGGTTTCACGCGCCCCGAGGATATGGTCCTGCTGCCTGACGGGCGCACACTACTGATCAGTCAGATGGGCAGCCTGGGTAACGAAGCGCCGGGATCGTTCGTACTGTTCGACACCGTGAACGAAACGATCACGCGCCTGCCCGCTCCAGGCCTGAGCGAAGAGCCGCCGTGGGGTGATCCAGCGTGTCGCGACGCGCCGGTGGATGCCTTTTCGCCACAGGGCATCGATCTGTCGAGGCGCAGCGACGGCGAGTGGCAGTTGCTTGCGGTCAACCAGGGTGGGCGCGAGAGCGTCGAGTTCTTCCAGCTGGTCGACGCCAGCGAAGGCTATCGGCTCGTGTGGCGCGGTTGTGCAATCGCGGATCCCGACAACAGCCTCAATGATGTGGTGGCCCTGCCCGATGGCGGCTTTCTGGTCACCCACGCCTACCCGCGGCACAGCCGTCGTGTCGGCCCCATGAATTTCGCCCTGCTCAGGGGTTTGCTGGGCCTGGCCACGGGGCATGTGCTGCACTGGGATGGAGTGCGTTTCAGCGAACTGCCTGGCTCGCAGATGTCCTACCCGAACGGCATTCAGATCAGCCGCGACGGCCATGCCGTGTTCGTCAACGCCTATCTGGGTGGCGAGGTGCGCAAGCTCTCCTTCCCCGACGGGAAGCTGCTTGGACGGGTTCGGGTACGCCGTCCCGACAACAGTCAGTGGGCTGCCGATGGGCGTCTGCTGGTGGCCTCACACGGCGGCAGCATCTTCACCGCGATCAGGTGTCTCACGATCAGCGAGGGAGCCTGCGGGCTGCCGTTTGCGATCGTTGCCATCGATCCGCAGACGCTCGAGCGCAGCACCGTGCTGGAGCACGCCGGCCCGCCGCTCGGTGCCGCGACGGTCGCGCAGCAGGTTGGTGACCATCTCTACCTGGGATCGTTTGCCGGTGACCGCATCGTGCGCGTACCGTTGCCCTCGGCCGCGTCGCAGGCGGCACCATCCCCCTGATCGGATCAGATCAGATCGGTTCGCCACCGATGCCCATCACCGGATCGTCGTCACGTGCGCGGTACCCGGTCTTCGGCCGAACAGCCACACCGGGATCCAGTGTGTGGTAGCGGTAGAGTCCTCTGGCATCGATCTCGCGCTCGAGCCGACCACGCACGAGCAGCAGGTGCAGGTGCGCGATGCATTCACCAAGCGCCAGGCCGACCTGCTCGGTATCGAGCGGACGGTGGAACAGCGCCGGCAACAGCTCGACGGCGGTACTCGGCACGACGCAGGCTTCCTCGAGTGCCGCAAGGTGGTTCTCGTGATGGGCGATCAACTGGTGCAGGCGCCGGTGCAGACCACGAAATGGCGTGTTGTGTGCCGGCAGCACCAGCAACTCGTCGGGGAGCGCGAGGAGCCGTCGTGTCGAACCAAGGAAATCGCGCAGTGGATTGGCCTCGGGCTCGAGCGCCAGTACGCTCACGTTGGGTGTGATCAGCGGGATGACCTGATCGCCTGCCAGCAGCAGCTTGCGCTCGCGGTTCAGCAGGCACAGGTGCTCCGGCGAGTGTCCTTCGCCGATCACCGCCTCCCAGCGTGAACCACCGATGCGAAAGGTGTCTCCCTCGCGCACGCGATGGAAGGCGCGCGGCATCGGTTCCACGAGACCGGCAAAGCTGCGCGTACGGTTGCGAAACCGTTCGAGGAAATCGTCGTCCATGCCGGCACGCTGGTAGAACTCCTCGGCTTCCCACAGCGGCCCTTCGCCACCACCACGGGAAAAGGTCAGCGCCATGTGATATTCACCATGGGTCATCCACATCGGCACCTGCCAGCGTTGGCTCATCCAGCCCGCCATGCCGACGTGATCGGGATGACAGTGTGAACAGATCATGCCGATCACCGGCTTGCCGCCAAAGTACGCGCTTTCGACATGCTCCCAGGTCGCCCGGGTCGCGTCGAGGCGCAAGCCCGTGTCGAAGATCCACCAGCCCTCATCGTCCTCGAGCGCGTACAGGTTGATGTGATCGAGCGCCATCGGCATGGCAAGGCGTATCCACAGCACGCCAGGCTCGATGACGATCACGCTGCCCGGCGCCTGCCTGGTACCCCAGGGATATTCGAGCGTCTGCACACTGCCGTCGTTCACACGGTGTTTCCTTCTCTGAGGGCGCGCATGATCGGCAGTTCCCGCACGCGTTTTCCGGTTGCGGCGAAGATGGCATTCGCCAGTGCCGGTGCAAGTGGTGGCACTCCGAGCTCGCCGATGCCGGTGGGTGGTGCCTCGCTCGGAACGAAATAGGTCTCGATCACCGGGCACTCGTCGATGCGCAGCACCGGGTAGTCGTCGAAGTTGCCCTGTTCGACGGCACCATCGCGAATCGTGATCTCGCCATGAAGCGCTGCGCTCAACGCATACACGATGCCGCCTTCGAGCTGCATGCGCACCACGTCGGGATTGACCACCGTTCCACACTCGACCGCGCACAACACACGGCGCACGCGCGGCACACCCTCGTGCAGCTCGACCTCGACGATCTGGGCGACCGTCGTGTGAAAGCAGTTGAGCACGGCAACTCCCTGGAACACGCCGGGCAGCGCCATTCCCCAGGGGGCCTTCTGTGCCACCAGCTCGAGAACATGACGCTCGGGCGCGTCGATCGACAGGCGTGTGAGTCGAAACTGCAGCGGGTCCTCGCCGAGCACGTGTGCCACCTCATCGGCAAAGCTCTCGGAAAAGAACGCGTTCTGCGAGTTGCCGACCGAACGCCATACGCCAACCGGCACACCGGGATCGTGAAGCAGTGATTCGACCCGCACTCGCGGCAGGTGATACGGAATGCCCGAGGCACCCTCGGTGTTCATCGGGTCACGACGCGCAGCAAAGGGTGCAAGGGGCCGAGCGACTGCCGCTGGCATCACTTCGGGCAGCAACAGTGGTGCCAGCACGGGCACCATGTCGGCAAGCACGCTGGGCGAGACGATGCGTGCCTCCCACGCAAGCAGCCCGCCTTCCTGATCGAAATCGGCGCGCATTTCGGCCATCGCGGCGGGCCGATAGCGGTCGTGGCGCGTATCGTCCTCGCGCGACCACAGCACCTTGACCGGCTTGCCGAGAGCAGCGGCGACATCGACCGCCTCGAGCGCGAAGTCCATGTAGGTGCGACGCCCGAAGGCACCGCCGGTGAGCATCGAGTGCACGCGTACCGCAGACCGTGCGATGCCGAGGCGGCGCGCAACCAGCGCCTGCAGTACGTCCGGCCCCTGGTTGCCGGCCCACACCTCGGCATGACCGTCCGCGACGATTGCCACGGCGGCCAGCGGCTCCATGGCGGCGTGCGCCAGATACGGCACGCGATACTGCACGCGCAGCGTGCGCGCGACGCGCTCTGGAGCCGGCACCTCGCCCTCATCGCGCACCACATGTCCGCTCTCGCGCAGACGCTCGCTCTGGGCAGCGGTGATCGATTCCGAATCAAGCCCGGCCAGGGCACCCTTGTCCCACTCGAGCACCAGTCGCTCGGCGCCCTGGCGGGCCTGCCAGTAGCCGTCCGCAACCACAGCCACGGCAGTTTCGAACTCGAGCACATGCCTCACGCCGGGAAACGCCAGTGCCTCGGCCGGATCACACGAGCGCAGGCTGCCGCCAAAATGCGGGCAACGCACCAGCACCGCGTTCAGCATGCCCGGGACGCTGACATCGATGCCATAGCGTGCGCTCCCGTCGATCTTCTCCGGCGCATCGACCCGCGCATCGTGATGCCCGATCAGTCGCCACCGTTCACGCGGTGTCGGTTCGACTGCCCCGGGCAGCTCGAGTGTTGCCGCAACCGAGGCAAGCTCACCGAAACCGGCACGCTGCGAAGTTCCCAGTCGCTGCACTTCGCCGTTGTCGAGGACGCAGTCGGCAATCGGCACCTGCCATTGCCTTGCCGCTGCCGCACGCAGCATCTCGCGCAGCGTCGCACCCGCCAGGCGCAGCCGCTCGAAGTTGCCCCGCAGCGAGTTGCTGCCGCCGGTGAGCATCGAGCGGTATTCCGGGTCGACGTAGTCGGGATGCGGTTCAGCAAATTCACACTTCAACGCCAGCGGATCGATACCGAGTTCCTCGGCAACCAGCGTTGCGAACCCGGTCATTGTGCCCTGCCCCAGCTCCGCCTTCGGCAGGCTGAGCGTCACGGTGCCGTCAGGCAACACCTGCAGGAAGGCATTCGGCTGCAGCGCGCCCTCGCGACGGTTCGGCCACGGAGCAACCGAACGGCTGCAGCCCGCGAGGGTAACGGCCAACACCAGCCCGGCGCCGGCAGCAGAGACATTGCGCAGGAATTCGCGTCGCCCCAGCCCACTCACGCGCCCGCCTCCTCGGCCAGCAGTGATGCAGCCCGGTGAATCGCCCGCCGAATCCGTGGATAACTGCCGCAGCGGCACAGATTGCCAGCCATCGCCCCGTCGATCCGCTCGTCATCGGGTGCGGGCTCGGCGGCAAGCAGTGCAACCGCACTCATGATCTGCCCACTCTGGCAGTAGCCACACTGCGGCGTGTTCTCCTCTAGCCAGGCGCGCTGCACCGCGTGCAGGCCACGAGCGGAAAGTCCTTCGATTGTGGTGACCGTCCGCCCCTGGGCGAGGGCCACGGGCAGCGAACACGAACGCACCGCCACGCCATCGAGGTGCACCGTGCATGCCCCGCACAGCCCCCGACCACAACCGAACTTGGTGCCGGTGAGCCCGAAGTCCTCGCGCAGAACCCACAGCAGCGGGCGATCGGCACTGCCATCGGCGCGCACTGCCGTGCCGTTCAGCTCGAACTCGATCGTCATTTTCCCCTCCCGGGGCAGTGCTCAATCGACTGGGGAGCCGATTATTTCATGGATCACGCCCCCGTGCCGAGATTCAACGAATGAGCCACCACGCCGCCAGGCCAAGCAGCAGCAGAAAACCCATCGCATCGGTGATGAAGGTGAGCAGCACCGAGGCACCGAGCACCGGATCACGCCCCGCGCGCTCGAGCGCGAGCGGAATGAATACACCGGCCAGCGCACCGATCAGCAGGTTCGTACAGACGGCGACACCCATCACCGCCGCCAGCAGCGCCTCACCGTAGAATGCTGCGGCAAGCGCACCGACTGCGCTTCCCCACAGCAGGCCGTTCACTGCAGCAATCGCCAGTTCACGGCGCACCACGATCCACAGGCTCGAGGCAACGATCTGCTCCAGCGCCAGTCCGCGGATCACCAGCGCGATCGTCTGATTGCCGGTATTGCCACCGATGCTGGCGACCACCGGCATCAGTGTGGCGAGAGCCACCTGCTGCTCGATCGTCGCCTCGAAGGCGCCGATCACGCGCGAGGCGATGATCGCCGTGAGCAGATTGATGCCAAGCCAGGGCCAGCGATTGCGCACACTGCGCGTCATCGGGGCGAACAGGTCCTCGTCTTCGTCGAGGCCGACCTGTTTCAGGTGTTTGCTTTCGGCCTGCTCGCTGATGAAGTCCATCACCGCGTCGAAATGCAGCACACCCGTGAGCTTGCCGAGCAGGTTGACCACAGGCGCCGAAACGAGGTCGTAGCGCTCGAACACGCCAACCGCATCGGCCACTGGATCGTGCGTGGCGAACGCCAGCGGGTCACGCTGCATGATCTCGGCAACCGGGCACTCCGGATCGTGCGTCAGCAGGTCATTCAGACGCAGCACCCCGGCAAGCACACCCTCGCGATCGGTCACGAAAACCTGGTCGAACGGATCAGGCAGCTCTTCGTGGCGGCGCAGGTAGCGCAGCACCACCTCGATCAACACATCGTCGCGCACGGTGACGAAGTCGATTTCCATCAGCTCCCCGACTGTGCCCTCGGGGAAGGCGAGCATCTCGCGTACCTTCTGGCGATCGCGCTGATCGAGCGAGGCGAGCAGTGCCGCAACCGCATCCTGAGGCAGACTGGGTGCAAGATAGGCGATCTCATCGGATTCGAGCTCCTTGACCGCCGAGATGATCTCGCCCTGCGACATCGCATCGATCAGGCTGTCGCGAACGCCGTCGCCAAGCTCCAGCAGCACTGCACCTCGACGCGCAGGCTCCACGGCTCCCCAGACCTGCGCCCGTTCCTCACCCGGCAGGCGCTCGAGAAGAAAGGCGATATCGGCCGGATGCAGGCGTGCCAGGCGCCGCACACATTCCGCCAGATGCTCTCTCGCCAGCAGCGAAACAAACAGTTCGCGCTGTTCCGGCGCCTGGCGCAGCCCCTGCTCGCGCTCGAGACGCTGGCGTGCGAGCAGGTCGAGGAACTCGTTGAGCGTGGCTTCGAGGCTGCGGTGGTATTCCTGCTGCTGCTCGAGCTGTTCGGGTTGTTCGCTTTCCATCAACACCCTTCCGTTGTCCCTGCGCCCCGCTGCCGCACCGGAGCGCGGCGCCCAGCATAACGGCAGTCACTGGTCTCGTTGCCTGACATTTTGGGAATATGCACGCGGTTCATGAACACGGCTTTTTCATATTCAGGCGTTGGCCCACAATGTGCCGCCAATTTTCGAGCCCTGAATCGACGGAACGGAACAAATGCCACTACCTCTGATCGCGATCATCACCGTTTTCTGCATCGGTTACGCTTCCATCATCCTTGAACACAACATCAACGTCGACAAGGCGGCATCGGCGGTACTCACCGGCGTGCTGTGCTGGGCAGTCTACATTCTGGCCGCACCCAACCTGATCGATCTCGGCAGCCTGCCGCAGGCTTTCGTCGACGCCAACACGGGCAAGACGGCTGAAGAAATCATCAAGGGGTGGGTTGGACAACACCAGATACTGGAAGGTTTTGCGGAAACGGCCAGCATCCTCTTCTTTTTGCTCGGTGCAATGACCATCGTCGAGATGGTCGACGTCCACGGTGGCTTCTCGATCATCACCGATCGCATCCGCTCGACCAGCGTGGTCACCCTGCTGTGGATCATCGGCACCGTGACCTTCTTCCTCTCGGCGGCGCTCGACAACCTGACCACCACGATCGTGATGATCTCGTTGATCCGCAAGCTGATCGAGCAACGCTCCGAGCGGCTGTTCTTTGCCGGCATCATCGTCATTGCCGCGAACGCCGGAGGCGCCTGGTCACCGATCGGTGACGTGACGACCACGATGCTGTGGATCGGTGGGCAGATTTCGACGCTGAAGATCATCGAGCGGATCTTCCTGCCAAGCCTCGCCTGCCTGGTGATCCCATTGCTGTTCCTCAGCTTTCGCCTGCGTGGCCAGCACATCAGTGCAATGCCACAGGACAGCGGTGATGATGCGGCGCCAGCACTTCTCCGCTCGCAGCGCAACCTGATCTTCCTGGTCGGCATGGGCGGGCTGCTGTTCGTGCCCGTATTCAAGACGCTGACCCACCTGCCACCGTTCATGGGGATGCTCTTCAGCCTCGGTGTGCTGTGGGTGGTATCCGAGCGCATGCACAAGGACCGTGAGGAGGCGATCGAGTCGGGCAAGCACATCGTGATGGTGCTGCGGCGGATCGACACGCCGAGTGTCCTGTTCTTCCTCGGTATCCTGACTGCCGTATCGGCACTGCAGGCGAGCGGACTGCTCGGCATGGCCGCCGGTTTCCTCGACCGCACCGTGGGCAACCTCGACCTGATCGTCTTCCTGATCGGCCTGCTGTCAGCGGTGATCGACAACGTGCCGCTGGTTGCTGCAGCGATGGGCATGTACGACCTTGGCACTCACCCGATGGACGCGCCGCTGTGGGAATTCCTGGCGTTTGCGGCAGGAACCGGCGGCAGCTGCCTGATCATCGGTTCGGCCGCCGGCGTGGCGGCAATGGGCATGGAGCGCATCAACTTCTTCTGGTACATGCGCAACATCAGCGGACTGGCGCTGCTTGGCTACGTTGCCGGCTGCGCGCTGATCATGTTCGAGAAGCACTTCCTGATGTGAGTGTGTGCGTGGTGGGGCACGCGGTGCCCCACGCCCCCCCTCAGGCGACCACTGCCGCGCCACGCAGTGCGGCAATCTCGTCCCTGTCATAGCCAAACTCGGCAAGCACCTCGTCTGAATGCTCACCGGGCTGCGGCGCACTCCCCGCAGCACGCTTTGCGCTACCTGCGATCGTCAGCGGGCTGTTGATCGTCTGCCGCGCGATCATGTCGGTACCAACCAGCGGCACAAGCATGTCGTTCTGCAGGACCTGTGGATCCTCGAAGACCTCGTCGAGCGTGGCTGCCGAAACCAGAGCGATGTTCGCTTCGGCCAATGTGCGTTGCCAGTGCGCCCAGTCGAAGGCATGTACGCGCTCCTCGATTGCCGCAATCAACGCCTGGGCGTTGTCAACCCTGCCCTCACGGCTCGCAAAGCGAGGATCGGCCGCCATCCCATCCAGCCCCAGTGCCAGCACAAAACGACGCCAGTCGTTCGCCTCGTCGAACAGCCAGGGATAGAACCAGTGGCCATCACGGGTTTCGTAGGGAATCGCCAGAGCGTTGTTCGCCTCGTCGCGCGGGGTCTCCAGCGGCACCTCCGCCCCGCTGAGCCGGGCCTGCAACGGCAGGGCGTTCGCCCATAAACCGTTTGCAAGCAGCGAGGTCGACACCTTGCCGCCCCGACCAGTGCGCTCGCGACGATAGAGCGCGGCCATCACCGCACCGAACAGCGTCATCGCGCTGGCATGGTCACCCCAACCGAGCACGCCACCCGCCGGTGGATGCCCGCGCAGACGCATGCGATCCATCAGTCCGGAGCGTGCCCACCAGCCGCTGCGATCGAAACCCGGCAGGTTGGCCTGTGGTCCCCGCTCGCCGTAGCCCGAGAGCTGGCCATACACCAGCCGTGGATTCACCGCTTCGAGGTCCTCCCAGCGCAGCTGCAGCTTCGCGAGCACGGCCGGCGGGAAGTTGCTCAGGAACACATCCGCCTGTGCAACCATCCGCAGCAGCACGGCGTGGCCCTCAGGCTTCTTGAGATCGAGCAGCAGCGAGCGCTTGTTGCGCGCAGTGAGCTGCCAGGCGTAGTTCTCGCTTGCACGAGGGAAGCCAGGGACGTACTGCGCACTCCAGCGAAACGGATCTCCGCCCGGTGGGGGCTCGACCTTGATCACATCGGCACCGAAATCCGCCATCACGGTCGCTGCCGCAGGGGCGGCTACCCAGCTTCCGCAGTCGATTACCCGCAGATTCGAAAACAACAGATTCTCGTCATCCATGCTTCCGGCTCCAGAACTTCTCATGCATCAATATGAACACAATAGCCTGCACTGCCGCCAGCACAGCAAGGATCTGCGGCAGACCGAGCGGAAACTTCAGGACTCGACGTCGAGGAAGTCGCGTGCAAGGCGCAGGAATGCCACCGGCTTCTCGACGTGCAGCCAATGCCCGGCACCGGCAATCACCTTCAGCCGGGCCTGGGGAAACAGGCGGGCAGTCGCTTCTCGTGCAGCTGCGGTGATGTAGTCCGACAGCTCACCCTTGAGAAACAGAACCGGCCCCCCGTAGGGCGTCAATGACTGCGGAGCGGCCAGAATGTCGTCATAGCCAGCTTCGATTGCATCGAGATCGAAGCGCCAGCGCCAGAGACCGTCCTCATCCTGGAAACGATTCATCAGCATCAGCGCAACCACGCCAGGCGAGTCGATTCGTGACTCGAGGAGACGCTTGGCGGAGCGACGGTCGGCGTGCACACAGGCTGCGACCTCACGCAGTATGTTGAACAGTGAAATGTGGTCTGCTCCGTAGCGCAGCGGTGCGATGTCGGCGACCAGCAGACGGGTGATTCGCTGTGGGTGGTCGAGTGCGAGTTGCATGGCCACCTTGCCGCCCATCGAATGCCCGAGCAGTGCTGCCTGCTCGATGCCGTAGGAATCGAGCAGGCGCAGCACATCCGCAGCAAGCTCCGTGTAGCGCATGCCGGGTGCGTGAAACGATCGCCCGTGGTTGCGCAGATCCGGCGTCAGAACACGCAGGGTGCGCGCAAGCTCACGCGCAATCGAGCCAAGGTTGGTCGAGAGCCCGAGCAGGCCGTGCAGCAGTACCGCCGTGCGCCGCCCTTCTCCATACGACTGGCAGTGCAGCAGCTGCGCCTCCTTCGCCACGTCCACAGACCTCGGTACGGGTAAAGCAGCGATGGGAGCATGCGGCGGTTCTCATTGGCAAGGGGCATTGCTAGAATCGATGCGCCGCCGACAAGCATCCACTTCAGCCACGCCAGGCTGGCATGAACCGTTCAATCCACGGAATATATCGATGATGCGCACCTTGTACCTGATCGCTCTCACCCTGTTCCTCGTCGGCTGTGCCGGCAGCACCGGCAGTGGTGGCAGTGCTGCAACCGCCTACCCCGCCACCTACGATGCCCGCCTGACAGACAAGAGCCAGTACGGCCGCCTGGTGATTGCCAGTGTGAACTTCGGCAAACCGAGCCGTACCTACCTGGTGGAGCACGAAGCGCGCATCGACAGGATGGTTGCCGAGCGGCTCAAGAAAGCCGGCTACCAGATTCTGCCATCCGGATTGTTTGCAAAGGCGTGGCGGGAAGGGGTGCGCAAGTGGGGCGAGCCGTACAACCCGAGCACCGGCAAGTTGAATGAAACCGTGTTTCAGTACGTGCTTCTCGAGACGGCGAACGCACTGGCTGCCGAGGGCCAGGTGCAGGCGATCGTGTTCACCAACCTCGAGGAAACCCAGGTGTACTTCTCACCGGGCGGCAACCATTCGGCGCATTTTCTCGGTGTCACCCGTCGCCCCTCGGCCCGCGGCGGTGACGGCATACCGATGGATTTCGACTGGATCCAGGGTGTCGACGCAGTGGGACTCTATGTGAACGTCTTCGATCTGAAGCTGCAACGCCTGTTCAATGGTGCAGGCGGCATCGAGGTCACCGAGTACCTCAACCTGAAGCCGTCGAAACCCCGCTGGACGCGCGAGAAGTCTGTACTGAAGAACAGCGGCTGGCTCGACGAGGGCGTCGATCTGGCGCTGCAGCCGTGGATCAAGCCCTGAGCCTGTCAGAATAAAGCCGAAAGGTACCTGCTGCGGGGCCGTGGCAGCCCCGCAGCCCCGTGATGAATCAGCGCAGGCCCGCGTTGATGCTGTCAAGCACCTTGGCACCCGGGCAGAGTTCCTGCTCGGTCAGCGTGTTCAGCGGGCGGCGTACGGTACCGAGAATCTCGTGCATCTCGGGTGCATCGCGATCGATGTAGAGCAGACCCGTCAGCAAGCGACCCTCGTCGCGATGCTGTGAGATCGCCTGCAGTGCCGCTTGTGGATCCTCGATGTCGTATTCCTCGCCGTCGTGCTTGTACAGGCGGATTACCGAGCCATCGTGCATCGACACCTCCTGCATGGCGCCCTGAGCATAGCTCGTGCGGATTTCCTCGCGCATCGGTACGAAGTCGAGCGGTGTCGGATCCATTCGCTCGCGGGTGAATGCATAGCTCTTCGTCGACCCTTCGTGGTTGTTGAAGGTCACACAGGGCGAGACCACGTCGAGCAGGGCGAAACCACGGTGTGTCAGGGCCGCCTTGATCAGCGGCACCAGCTGTTCGCGGTCCCCGCTGAAACTGCGCCCAACGAAGGTGGCACCCAGCTGGATCGCGATGCTGGCCAGATCGATCGGCTCGTAGGGATTCTTGAAACCCTTTCGGTTCTTCGATCCGACATCCGCCGTTGCGGAATCCTGACCCTTGGTCAGACCGTAGCAGCCGTTGTTTTCGACGATGTAGGTCATGTTCAGGTTGCGGCGCACCGCATGCGCGAACTGCCCGAAACCGATCGATGCCGTATCACCGTCACCCGAGACACCGATGTAGACCAGTTCGCGGTTGGCCAGAGCCGCGCCGGTGGTCACCGAAGGCATGCGCCCGTGCACCGAGTTGAATCCGTGCGAGCGCCCGAGGAAGTACGCCGGTGTCTTCGACGAGCAACCGATGCCCGACATCTTTGCCAGGCGATGCGGTTCGATCGGCAGCGTGAACACCGCTTCCATGATCGCTGCACTGATCGAATCATGGCCACAGCCTGCGCACAGCGTGCTCAGCGCCCCTTCATACTCACGACGACTGTAGCCCAGCTCGTTGAGCTGCAGCTCGGGATGGCGAAACGAGGGCTTCTGGTAGGTCATGGCTTGCTTTTCCTCGACATCTTGCGTTTGCCACCATCGATCGGCGTCACATTGTCGGTATTGCCGACGCCGGCACGGATTTCGGCGGCGATCTGTCGCGCAGTGATCGGCAGACCGTCGTAGTTGAGCACCGAAACCAGCTTTTCCTTGGTCGCAGCAGTCTCGTTGATCAGGAGGCTGCGCATCTGCGCGTCGCGATTCTGTTCGATCACGAACACGACCTCGTGCGCTGCGATGAAATCCTCGACGCTCTGCTGGAACGGGAATGCGCGCAGGCGCAGGGTATCGACCGCAATGCCTGCCTCGGTCAGCATTTCCATCGCCTCGTAGGCGGGCGAGGCAGTGGTGCCGAAGAAGATCGCCCCATAAGGGGTCTTCTTCGCGGCAGGCTTGATCTTCGGCTCCGGCACGTAGCGCTTGGCGGTTTCGAGTTTCTTCAGCAGGCGGTCGACGTTGCGTACATAGGCTGTCCCTTCCTCGGTGTAGACCGCGTACTCGTCACGTGAGGTACCACGGGTCGTGTAGGCCCCCTTGTTCGGGTGCGCACCCGGGTAGGTACGATACGGGATGCCGTCGTCGTCGACGTCGAGGTAACGACCGAAGCGTTCGCGCATCTTCTCCAGCGCATCGCCATCGAGCACCTTGCCACGGTCATAGGCGTGCCTGTCGTCGAACACCAGCGGTGGCGACATCGAATCGTTCATGCCAAGCTCGAGATCGGTGAGCATGATCACCGGTGTCTGCAGGCGATCGGCAAGATCGAAGGCCTTGACGGTCAGGCTGAAACACTCGGCCGGGGTCGCCGGGAACAGCAGCACGTGCTTGGTGTCACCGTGCGAGGCATACGCCGCAGACAGTATGTCGGACTGCTGGGAGCGCGTCGGCATACCGGTCGAGGGCCCAGCCCGCTGCACATCGATCAGCACCGTCGGGATCTCGGCGAAATACGCCAGCCCCAGAAACTCGCTCATCAGCGACAGGCCGGGGCCGCTGGTTGCGGTGAACGCGCGTGCACCATTCCACGCGGCGCCGATCACCATGCCGATTGCCGAGAGCTCGTCCTCGGCCTGCACGATCGCGTAATTCTTGCCGCCCGTGCCCGGGTCGATCCGCAGCCGCTTGCAGTAGGTCTCGAAACTGTCGATGACCGAGGTCGACGGCGTGATCGGGTACCAGGCCGCAACGCTTGCGCCTCCATAGACCGCGCCTAGTGCGACGGCGGTGTTGCCATCCATCATGATGTGGTCGGTCTCGAGAATGTGCCTGGCGATGTTGCCACCGCGTTCGAGACGCAGGCCGATCGGGCAGTCGTAGTTCTGCACTGCGTACTGATGCCCCATCTCGAGGGCCAGCACGTTCTGGGTGATCACCTTTTCCTTGCCC
>CAZSYV010000061.1:0-5105 GCA_964610955.1 uncultured Klebsiella sp.
CTTTCGCGGGAATGACGTTCTTTCGCGGGAATGACGCTCTTTCGCGGGAATGACGCTCTTTCGCGGGAATGACGGGGTAGCTCGGGAATGACGGGGTGGCTCAGGAATGACCGTGGGTGAAATGACCTCATCTCGCCTCCGCGAGAATGACATAATCCGCGACACCAAAGATCCCGAAGGAGAACGACCATGGCCGGCACCGGCAAGCTCTGCGTATCACTCAGTTTTTCCAGCAACGACACCGACAAGGCGACGGTCGCATTCGTGATCGCCAACGCGGCGGTTGCATCGAGCCAGGACACGCTGGTGTTCCTGTCAATCGAGGGTGTGAGGCTCTCGCAGAAGGGCTTTGCGGATACGATCCACGAGGAAGGCTTCGCGCCACTCGCCGAGCTGATGCACAACTTCGTGCTCGCCGGCGGCAGGATCTGGGTGTGCTCGCCGTGCATGAAGAAAAGGGGGCTCGACGAGAACAACCTGGTGGAGGGCGCGACGATCGTCGGTGGTGCGAAGCTCGTGGAGTTTCTCTCTGACGGCACCCCCTGCATCTCCTACTGAAGGCCGGCAGGACACTCCATGGCAGGGCAACACCCCCCGCTCGCACCCGATGTGCGCTTCGACGGTGGCGATCTCGACTGTGGCAACGGCCTGCTGCTGCTGATTCGCCGCCACATCGACCCGATGGAGCGCGGCCAGCTCCTCGAGATCCTCTCGACCGAGGCATCGGTCCGGGAGGACCTGCCGGCGTGGTGCCGCCTGACCGGCAACGAGCTGGTGGCGGTGGAGGCGAGTGGTGCCGCCAACGCCTTTCTGGTCTGCAAGGGACGCCTCGACGAGCGCCAGCCCGCGCGCCCTGCCGAGGTGCGGAGCGCGATGCGCCAGGAGATCGTCGCGGTCAGCATACCCGGCACGTTGCCCGAGCCATCCTCCGCACCACCGATTCCGCCCTTCGCCGTGACCGGCATGGGCAGCTGGCCGCGCCCGCGCTGGCTGCTTCAGGCGCTGCACGAGCGCATGGAGGGCCGTCTTGCGCAGCAGGAGTTCGATGCAACGGCAGACGATGCCGTGCGCCTGGTGATCGATGCGCAGCTGCGCGCCGGATGCGACCTCCTCACCGACGGCGAGCAGCGGCGCGACAGCTACGCGAGCTTCGTCGGTGCCCGGCTCGACAACTGCCAGCTGATCCCGCTGACCGACCTGCTGCCGCTGGTGGAGGACCCCGAGCACTTCGCCGGGGAGCTGCGCGCGCTCGACGTGCCGGCGGGCGAGGTGCGCCACCCCGCCGTGTTCGGCCCGCTGGGGCGTTCGCGCCCGCTCGCGGTGCACGAGTACGAGTTCGTGCGCACGCTGACCGAGCGACCGGTGAAGGTCGCGCTGCCCGGCCCCTACCTGCTCACGCGCACGATGTGGCTCGAATGCCTGTCCGAGCGCGCCTACGACTCACGCGAGGCGATTGCGGCCGACATCGTGCGCGTGCTGCGCGAGGAACTCGCCTTCCTGCTCGCCGCCGGCGCGACGCTGGTGCAGTTCGACGAGCCCGTGCTCTCGGAGGTGGTGTTCACCGGGCCGAAGCAGGCACGCAGCTTCATGTGCGGCGCACTGTCGGAAAAGGGCGACAGCGCAACCGAGCTTGCCTTCGCGCGCGAGCTCATCAATGCGGTGACCGCGGGTTTCCCCCTCGAGCGCACCGCGCTGCACATGTGCCGCGGCAACTGGACGCCCGATGAGTCGACCTGCCTCGCTGGCAGCTACGCGCCGCTGGTCGGCACGCTGGCGCAGATGCACGTGGGAACCTATTTCCTCGAGATGTGCACGCCGCGCGCCGGAGAAATGGACATCCTGCGTGCGCTGCCCGACGACCGGCGCATCGGCATCGGCGTGGCGAACCAGAAGCTGACGCGGATCGAGTCCGTCGAGGAAATCTGCGTGCGCGGGCGCGCTGCTGCCGAACTGTTCGGACCCGAGCGCGTCCTGCTCACGCCCGACTGCGGCTTTGCAACCTTCGCCGACAACCCGGTGGCCTCGGCGCAGATCGCCGAGCGCAAACTGCAGGCAATCGCACAGGCAGCCGTGCTGCTGCGCGGGGAGTACTTCGGCGACTCGCACTGAATCGGCGCAAAGTCTGCGCCTGATGTGATCGGGACCTGCTACGCCGCTGGCGGAAGCAGCAGTCCCGATCCAAACGCATAGGGCGTACTGCTGGCCAGCAGACAGGGCTCACGGCATCCCCCTGCCTTCAGCACGCGGTCCAGTCCGATCAGCAGATCCGCAGAGCCGACGTGACCGGTTTCGGGCCCGGTCAGCACGAAATTCTCGATCGGAATCCCGATCGCGCTGGCGATCAGCTGCAGGAACAGGGCTGCAGTCTGGTTGATGATCACCCGTTGCGGCGAGATGCCGAAGCGGCCTTTCATGGCCTCCAGGCTGCTGGAATAGCCGTGGACATAGCGCTCCCGGATATCGTGTCGCGAAGTCCCCATGAACAAACGCTCCGTCGGCCGGCTCCCGGCCGGAGCGACTGGATGGCGGGTTCCTCCGTACTTGATCAGCACCGTACCGTTCAGGTCACTCTGGGTGGTGAACTCTGCACCACGGAAGACTGCCTTGGCGGCACCGCCGCGGGTACCCATCGACACCACCACGGCACTGGCGCCGTCCCCATGCGCCCACAGCCCCATGCTTGCCACGGAGCCGTGATCCACCGTGTACGACCAGCGCTCCGCCGTGACGATCGCGGCCACGCCCCCGCCATGGACGCTCAGCCAGCCCTGCGCCATGTCCAGGGCCGACAGCGCACCCAGACACCCGATGGTCATGTCCAGCCCCAGGCACGACTCCCGGGTACCACAGGCGTGCATGATGTCCGTTGCTATCGAGAACGACGGCAGGTAGTCGCGGGAAATCCCGGCAAAAAGCACCAGTCGGAGCTCTGCGGGATCCACACCGGCATCGGCCAGGGCCGCCCTGAGCGCCGTCGTTCCCATGGTGCTCGGGTGATCGTCCTGTCCGGCATGACAGACGTTCGGCCAGCCCTGGTAACTGCTCGCATCCGCCCCGGCCTCGGTGGCCACCTCGCGCACGGGCCGGGCCGGGGGCAGGTAGACGCCGGAACCCAGTATCGACAGATCCGTTTCCATGGTCACGGCACCTCATCTTTCAACAAACGTTCCACCGCATCCACGATCTGAGCCGCCCTCTGGCGCAACACCTCCGTCGCAACCATCTGCGTCGGATGGGCGATCACGATGGCAGGGAGCGGCCGATCCGAGGGCTGATAGGCCATGCACCGGTCGATCTGATCGGCGAATGGCTCAGTCAGGACCGCGAATCCCGCGACACCGGCCCGCTGCAGGGCAATTGAGTCAAGCGAACTGCCCGACGAACAACTCCCTCAATCGGAAACACCGCAAAGCACCAGGCCCGGCTCCTTCGACAGGGAGGCGAGGAGTGCTGCGGACATCGGCGCGCTGGCATCGTCCTTCTGCACAATGACGTCATTCACCTCGATGCCCCGCTCGCGCAGGATTTCCTGGGTGAAACGCATGACCGCCAGAGAGTTCGGCTTCCGGTGATCGAGCAGCGTCACCCGCGCCACCTTTGGCTTGAGGGTGATCCTGATCGGGTCGGGCTCCGGTCGCGGGATGGGATTCACCAACACCTCGCAGCTCACCTCGCCACAGCTGGTGATCTGCCTTGAGGGCAACATGCCACTTCCTGACCTGTCCATCGTTACCTCCTTGCAAGGAACTTTCGTTCACACACCTTCGATTTGCCTGCATACCGCATGACGGCTTCCCACCCAGCGCGGGATGACTGCCGAGAAACGCCCGCCGGGAGCACCACACTCGACAAAGCTGAGCTGCCCGCTGGACTTCAGCGGTGTACGCATCGCACCAAACTCCACCTCGGCAAACTCCATGGGCGGAACAGCGATTCGCCCCGCCGTCACCAGCTCGTCGGTCTGGCGCCGGGCGTTTTCGTAGATGTACTGTCGCGCCGCGTCCCGGGTGAACTCACGCTTCACCAGCTCCATGTGATCCGGCGCAATGACGACCACGAAGCCGCCTGATCGGTAATACCAGGCAGTCTGCCCGTAATGCCGCATGCAGTCACCAATGGTGTCCAGTATCGCAGCCCCGGTGCTGGCGTAATGGTTGTTGCAGGAATTGGGGCCTTCGGTGGCCATGATCGTCACGGCGGACACATCGGCCGGCAGGCCGAACTGCGTGTGGTATGGCCCCCAGGCCGTCTGCGGGTGCTCTGCCACACAGAAGGACAGGCGCCCCGGATGACCGATGGTGCCGTGGGGCTTGAGCACCCCACCACCCTGGCCACAGAACAGCCGCATCATCTGCGCAAACCGCCCGACCGTGGCATTGACCCGGCGGTTGGCCCCGCCGACTGCGTTGGACTCATGCTCAAAGCCCAGGGCTGCCACCACCGGCCCGCTGACGACGACCAGCACGCTCGCCCCACCCGTGGTCACCTCCACACCGCTGATGCCGAACAACGGATCGAGGATCGCCTGAGCCACGGCGCGCACCACCGGAGCGTAGTCGGCCTTGCAGCCAGCCATCACGGCGGTCGCCGCAACCTGCTCGGCCCGCACCTTGATGCTCTGGTCCGCAATCTCTCCCACCACATCGCTGGCGGACCAGCCCAGCGCCTGCAGCATGGGATCCACCAGGCTTCCATAGGGTGGTATCACCGGCAGGCCATCGGTCCAGCCGCCATCCATGCATTTCTCGATGTCTTCCAGCACTCCGTGACTCACGCTCTACCTTCCCTGACCCGTGCGGCATCAGCGTCAAAAGTGGCGGAAGAGGCAGGAGTCGAACCCACCAGGCACCTCATCGGCGCCTCTCTGGTTTTGAAGACCAGGTGCCCCACCGGGAGCATCGCTCTTCCGCGACCGATCATACGAAAATCCTTTGCGGCAGGCCCGCATCCTGAACACGACGGCCATTGCCTTCCCGCCGGGTGAAGTGAACGCTGTCGAAGTATTCGAGGATTTCAATGGTTGGATCGCGCCCAAGCCCGAGATGGGTCTTGGCCTCGATCACCGTGAAGGATTCCTGCCGCTCCACCAGGCGGTTGATCTCGGC
>CAZSYV010000061.1:5205-17283 GCA_964610955.1 uncultured Klebsiella sp.
CGCTCAGGAGCCAGTCGTCATCACCGTGACGCAACCGCACCGCTCGCCACTGGGCAGACTCGGCCAGCAGCGCATCGAGTTCGTCCTTGCGCAGATTCAGGCTGGCGCAGAACTGCCGAAGATCCACCGGCGGCGCGCCCACCCGCAACAGCCTCGCCAGTACGGCACGAGGCGCATCGGCACTCATCGCACGCAGCTGATCGAGGCGCACTCCCCGAGACTTGTGCCACCGCGGCGCATCGGGCCCAAGAACCACGCCGCCACCAAGAATCACGCTCTCGCCATCATCCTGAATCAGGAAGCGATCACCCCAGCACACCTGGAGTGGCTCGTGCAGGATGAACTGCACCAGGCGTCCGGGCGCCGGCAACGCAACCGACTTCTCGTCTGCTGCGGCACCGTCGGCATCATCGAGAAAGCACAGGCGCGCCCGAAGACGGCGAGCGCCGTGATGGAGCTTCACCAGCCCAAGCTGCCTCGGCCTGAAAGGACTCTCATCCAACAGCTGAAGGCTGGCGTCGAATCGCAGCCCCGGTGCGATGCACCGGGCATCGGCCAGCATATCGCCGCGCTGGATATCGTCCCGGACCAGATCGCCGCTGAGGTTGAGGGCACAACGCTGCCCCACCTGCCCGACAGCCGAGTCCTCGCCCTGGGAATGAATGCCCCGCACCCGGACCTTGAGTCCTTCGACTCCGGATCTGCCCGTGAACAGGCGCAGGGTCTCCCCTACCCGGACGCAGCCGGCGAGCGCCGTTCCCGTGACGATCAACCCGACTCCCTTCAGCACGAAGGCCCGATCCACCGAAAGACGGAAGTACCCGCCCACCGCGCGCTCGGGTTGCTCTTCGGCACGTGCATCCAGCGCATCCGACAGTGCCGCAAGACCGGCCCCCGTATGGCTGGAAACCGAAAACACGCCACTCGCCGGCAGCAGCCCGCCGACGCTTTCGCGCACTGTCGCAACCCTCGCCAATGGAACACGGTCGATCTTCGAGATCACGACCAGGATCTCGCCCACTCCCAGCAACCTCATGACCCGTATGTGCTCCAGGGTCTGTGGCATCACCCCTTCCCGGGCATCGATCACCAGCATGCCAAGATCGACGCCACCGACACCCGCAATCATCGTATTGATGAAACGCCTGTGCCCCGGCACGTCGATGAAGCCGATCACCTGCCCCCTTGTCGTCCTGCGGTAGGCAAAACCCAGCTCGATGGTCAGGCCACGCCTACGTTCCTCCTCCAGCCGGTCGGTATTCACACCGGTCAGTTGCCTGACCAGTGATGTCTTGCCGTGATCCACATGGCCGGCCAGCGCGACAATCACATCAGCCGCCCCCGCGCCATCTCCCACTGCGCCAGAAAGCCGGCTTCTGCCTCCAGATCCAGACAGCGGGTGTCGAGCAGCAGCCGACCGTTGGACACTCGCCCGAGCACGGGCACATCCAGCTGCCGCAACACCTCGGCGAGCCGACGCAGCTCACTGTCTTCCCCAAGGTGCGGGACGATCTCGATGGCTGCGCTGGGCAGCGTTTCCACGGGCAGCGCGCCACTGCCGATCTGGGTATGGCAGGGCACCACCGCCACCCTGAAACAATGCTCCAGCGCCTTCGCGATCACTGGCGCCAGGCGTTTGGCCTGGGCCTCGATATCCAGCAGCGGCCGAGTCAGCAGCCGCAGGGTCGGCAGACGCCTCGTCAGCGTGTCGGGGTTGCGGTAGAGCCGCAGCACGGCTGCCAGCGCCGCCAGCGTCATCTTGTCGATCCGCAGCGCGCGCTTCAGCGGATTCCTGCGGATGCGCTCGATCAGATCCGCTCGCCCGGCAACGATGCCGCACTGCGGTCCGCCCAGCAGCTTGTCACCACTGAAGGTGATCACATCGGCCCCCCGTACGACGGTGGCTGCCACCGTGGGTTCGGCCGGCAGACCGAGCGCCGAGAAGTCCACCAGAGCGCCACTGCCCATATCGACGACAAGCGGCAGGTCATGCTGCCGGGCGAGCCCTGCCAGGGCGTTCTCTCCCACCGCATGGGTGAAGCCTTCGATCCGGTAGTTGCTGGCGTGCACCTTCATCAGCAGCGCCGTTTGCTCACCAATGGCCGCTGCATAGTCGTCGAGATGCGTGCGGTTGGTGGTCCCCACCTCGACCAGTCGACAACCGGAGCGCGCCATGATCTCCGGTATGCGAAAGGATCCACCGATCTCCACCAGCTCGCCGCGGGAGACCGGCACTTCCAGCCCCTGGGCCAGTGTGTTCAGAACCAGCAGCACCGCAGCCGCATTGTTGTTGACCACCGTGGCCGCTTCCACGCCTGCAAGCTCGCAGATCAGGGATTCCACATGATCGTCACGCTCGCCCCGGTCGCCCCTGGCCAGATCGAACTCAAGTGATGTCGGCTCCGTGGCCACGGCGACCACGGCGTCCACCGCTTCCCGGGGCAGCAGTGCACGGCCCAGGTTGGTGTGCAGCACCGTACCGGTAAGGTTGAAAACAGGCCGCAGGCCCGGCCGATCACGCTCCCGAAGGTGGCGTTCCACGCGCTCCTGCAGTTCCTCGACGGACGGTATCGACAAGCCTTCCCGATCCAGTTGCCGGCGAAGCTGCGCCAGAGTCTCGCGAATCGCCTCACGGACCTCGCGATGACCCCAGCGGGCAACGGCGTGGGGCATTTGCTGCAACATCACCCCTACCGCAGGCAGGGTGCGGAGCAGATTTTCGCCTGGACGCGGGAGATCCATCGTCACTCCCCGTTTCCGCTTTCAGTAACCGGCTGCCACATCGACCACGCCCTGCAAGGGCCTGCCATGCGCAAAGGCATCCAGATTGCACAGGAACATCTCGAGCATGCGCTCCACCGTGCCCGGGGCGCTCCAGGATACGTGAGGACTCAGGCGTACGCGCGGATGCGTATAGAGCCAATGTCCGGCGGGCAGCGGTTCGGGGTCGACGACGTCGAGGGAAGCTCGCGCGATGTGGCCCTGATCAAGCAGGGAACGCAGCGCCTCCTGATCGAGCACGCAAGCGCGTGCCACATTCACCAGGTGCACACCGGGCCGGGTTCGCGCCAGGCGCTCGGCATCCAGAAGTCCGCGGCTTTCAGCGGTCGCAGGCAACGCCAGCACGAGATGCTCGGCCTCCTGCAACACCTGATCCAGTGTCTGCGCAAACAGCACGCCCGCGACCGGACTCGAGCGATGGGTACGCACCTTGGCCAGCACCCGCATGTCGAAGGCGAGTGCGCGCCGGGCAAGCTCCTGCCCGACCGCACCGAAACCCAGGAGCCCCAGTGTCCTGCCGGCCAGTCCACCCAGATCTGCAGCACCCCAGCGCTCGGGAGGTGCATGCAGCCAGACCTCGGGCAGTCGTTTCTCGACAGCCAGCATCATGGCCATCACCCACTCGGCCATGGCTGCTGCCGACGCGCCCCGGGAACAGCTGAGCCGAAACCCTCGCACCATGTCGAAGGGGAATCCATCCACACCCGTACCGAAAACGTGAACCCACTTCAACCCGCGACACGCAGGCAGCAGCCGCACCAGAGCTTGTGTCCCGGCAAGCGGGGTCAGCAGCGCATCGGCTGCGATGTCGGGGATCCCACCGGAGGGCACCCGAACCAGCTCGACCGTGGGAGCCCGCTGCTCCAGCATCTGCTCGATTGCCGGAGCGTGGAAGTTCAACGCAAGCCGCATTCCACTCTCCATCACCCGTGGCAAGCACAGGCATGATGACGAGGCAGCGCGCTTCTGCACAAGGTCTGTCCAGCGAGAACTTGCCTCGCCCGGCCACGCGGCCGGTTCATGGACTGGGGGTCACCCCGTGCTGCGGATGGAAACGATGGATCGCCGCACGGCGGCCCGAACGGCGACAGCCTTGTTCAGGCGACGTGTGCCATCGCTTCCTTCACCAGCGGCTGCAGCTCACCCTTCTCGAACATCTCGGCGATGATGTCCGAACCACCGACCAGCTCGCCGCTCACCCACAGCTGCGGGAAGGTCGGCCAGTTCGCATAGGTCGGCAGCGTGCTGCGGATTTCCGGATTCGACAGGATGTCGACGTAGGCGAAGCGCTCGCCACAGGCCATCAGTGCCTGCGATGCACGCGCCGAGAAGCCGCACTGCGGCTGATCGGGAGATCCCTTCATGTACAGGATCACCGGGTTGTCTGCGATCTGCTGCTTGATGATCTCGATGATGTCCTCGGACATGGGCGCCATCCACCTCGGGAAGAAACGTGAAACGGGCCGCCAGTCTACATGAGACCTCGGCAATAACCCAGCGGCACGATCGGTCTTGCTGCTGCGCCCGCTCCGCGCTCGCGCCAGCATCGGCGGCAGTATCGGCCTTGCATCGCACCCCCGGGACATTTAGCATCGCGCCCTTTCGGGGGCAGCGTTGGCTGCCTCTTTGCGTTCTGGCATCCTCCGAGCGAGGTGGCGATCATGGACCCGAAGTCGATCATGCCCACGTACAAGCGACTGGACGTCGAGTTCGCGCGCGGCGAAGGCGTATGGCTCTACGACACGCACGGCAAGCGCTACCTGGACGCGCTGGCCGGCATCGCCGTCTGCGGCCTGGGCCATGCACACCCGGCGGTGACGCGTGCCATCCAGCAGCAGGCAGCGCAGCTGCTGCACACCTCGAACGTCTACGGCATCACCCGTCAGCGCGAGCTCGCCGAGCGGCTGGTTGCACTGAGCGGCATGGACAATGTCTTCTTCGGCAATTCGGGTGCCGAGGCAAACGAGTGCGCGATCAAGCTCGCACGCCTGTACGGCCACGGGCGCGGAATCGACAGGCCGTCGATCGTGGTGATGGAGAACTCCTTCCACGGGCGCACGCTGGCCACGCTGTCGGCAACCGGCAACCGCAAGGTCCAGGCCGGCTTCGAGCCGCTGGTGAGCGGTTTCGTGCGCGCACCCTACGGTGATCTCGAGGCGCTGCAGAACATTGCCCGCAACAACTCCAGCATCGTTGCGGTGCTGGTCGAACCGATCCAGGGCGAGTCGGGTGTGCGTGTTGCGCCCGCAGGCTATCTGGAGGGCATACGCGAGCTCTGCGACAGCCAGGGCTGGCTGATGATGCTCGACGAGGTGCAGAGCGGCAACGGACGCACCGGCCGCCCGTTCGCCTTCCAGCACACCGCAATCGTTCCCGACGTGCTGACCACCGCCAAGGGCCTTGGCAACGGCGTGCCGATCGGGGTCTGCCTGGCGCACGGCAAGGCAGCCGGCGTGTTCCATGCCGGCAACCACGGCTCGACCTTCGGCGGCAACCCGCTCGCCTGTGCAGCAGCGCTGGCAGTGCTCGAGACGATCGCCACCGACGACCTGTGCGGCAACGCCGAGCGCATGGGCACACGGCTGATGGACGGCCTGCGCGAGCGCCTCGCGGGGTTGAGCGGCGTGGTCGAGGTGCGCGGGCGCGGCCTGATGGTCGGCATCGAACTGCGCGAACCCTGTGCCGAGCTGATGCAGGCAGCTCTCGCACGTGGCCTGCTGATCAACGTCACCGCCGACACGGTGGTGCGTCTGCTGCCCCCGCTGATCATCGGTGCGGACGAGATCGACCGGATCATCGCCACCCTCGGCGAGCTGATCGAGGCACGTGAGCCCGGCAGCGCGGCCTAGCATCCACCCTTCATCCGGAGACACCCGTCATGCCGGCGCGACACTTCCTCACCCTGCTCGACCTCGATCCGGCCGAGCTCGAATCCGTGATCCGGCGTGCGATCGCCATGAAGGCCGACCCGCGTGGCGCGGGTGCCGGCACCATCGGGCGCGACCGGGTGATGGGCATGATCTTCGAGAAGTCCTCGACCCGCACGCGGGTGTCCTTCGAGGCCGGCATGGCGCAGATGGGTGGGCACGCGCTGTTCCTGTCACCGCGCGATGCGCAGCTCGGTCGCGGCGAGCCACTCGAGGACACGGCACGCGTGCTCTCCTCGATGGTCGATGTGGTGATGATCCGCACCTTTGCCCATTCGGGCGTCGAACGCTTCGCCGCCTGCTCGCGCGTGCCGGTGATCAACGGGCTCACCGATGACTTCCACCCCTGCCAGCTGCTGGCCGACATGCAGACCTTCACCGAACACCGCGGCAGCATCCGTGGCCGGCAGGTCGCGTGGATCGGCGACGGCAACAACATGTGCCAGTCCTACATCAACGCGGCACGGCAGTTCGACTTCGAGCTGCGCATCGCCTGCCCCGAGGGCTATGAACCCCGGGAAGACCTGCTTCGCGCCAACGCCGGGCGCGTCAGCGTGGTGCGTGACCCGCTCGATGCCGCACGCGGTGCGCACCTGCTCGCCACCGATGTGTGGGCTTCGATGGGCCAGGAGGCCGAGCAGGAGCGGCGTGCACGCGCCTTCGCCAACTACCAGCTCGACCGACGGCTGCTCGACGTTGCCGCCACCGATGCCATCTACCTGCACTGCCTGCCGGCGCACCGCGGCGAGGAAATCAGCGCCGAGCTGATGGATGCGCCCGATACGCTGATCTGGGACGAGGCGGAAAACCGCCTGCACGCCCAGAAGGCACTGGTCGAGTTCCTGCTGACCGCCTGAACCCGGCTGCCCCGGGCAGCCGCCGTGCGCCTGCGGGCGATGCGCTAGCCGAACACCACGCGGAACACGTCTTCGTAGCGTTTCGCGAAGTGAACCGTGAGGCCCTCGCGCAGATAGTCGGGCAACTCGCTGAAGTCCTTGCGGTTCGCTTCCGGCAGCACCAGCTCGCCGATGCCGACGCGCCGCGCCGCGATCACCTTCTCGCGAATGCCGCCGACCGCCAGTACCTGTCCGGTCAGCGTCAGCTCACCGGTCATTGCCAGCGGGCGCGTCGCTGCCTTACCGCGCGCGAGCGAGATCAGCGCGGTGGCCATCGTCACGCCGGCACTTGGCCCGTCCTTCGGCGTCGCGCCCTCGGGCACATGCAGGTGCACGAAGGATTCGTCGAAGAACTGCTGATCAGCACCGTACTGCTTCAGATGCGACATCGCGTAGCTGTAGGCGATCTCTGCGGACTCGCGCATCACCTCGCCCAGCTTGCCGGTCAGCTTGAAGCCCCGTGTCAGGGTGTGCACCCGCGTTGCCTCGATCGGCAGCGTTGCACCACCGAGCGCGGTCCACGCCAGACCGGTGACCACGCCCACACCGCGCAGCGGCTTCTCCTTCGTGAACACCGGCTTGCCGAGCATCTGCTCCACCTCGGTGCGCCCGATGTGCAGCCGCGCGCCGCGATCGTCGAGCAGCCTCACCACGCTCTTGCGCACCAGCGCCGCAAGGCGTTTCTCGAGGTTGCGCACGCCTGCCTCGCGCGCGTAGCCGTCGATCACATGGCGCAGCGCCGCATCATTGATGCGCAGCTGCGCCGGCTTCACCCCGGCACGCTCGAGCTGGCGCGGCCAGAGGTGGTGCCTGGCGATCTGCAGCTTCTCCTCGGTGATGTAGCCCGAGAGCCGGATCACCTCCATGCGATCACGAAGCGGCGCCGGGATCGTGTCGAGCTGGTTCGCGGTGCACACGAACAGCACCTTCGACAGGTCGACGCGCAGGTCCAGGTAGTGGTCGAGGAAGTCGGCGTTCTGTTCGGGATCGAGCGCCTCGAGCAGCGCCGAGGCCGGATCTCCCTGGTAGGAGGCGCCGATCTTGTCGACCTCATCGAGCATGATCACCGGGTTGGCCACCTTGACCTGCTTCAGCGCCTGCACGAACTTGCCCGGCATCGCGCCGATATAGGTGCGACGATGCCCCTTGATCTCGGCCTCGTCGCGCATCCCCCCCAGGCTGAAGCGGTAGAACTCGCGCCCGAGCGCATGCGCAATCGAGCGCCCGATCGAGGTCTTGCCGACACCTGGAGGGCCGACCAGCAGGATGATCGAGCCGCTGATCTCGCCACGATGCGCACCGACCGCGATGAACTCGAGGATGCGGTCCTTCACATCGGCGAGGCCATCGTGCTCGCGCTCGAGCACCTCGCGCGCATGCGCCAGCTCGAGCCGGTCCTGCGAATGCACGCCCCACGGCACCGACGTCGCCCAGTCGAGGTAGTTGCGCGTCACGCCATACTCGGGCGAGCCGGTCTCGAGGATCGCGAGCTTCTCGAGTTCCTCGCGAATGCGCTCCATCGCGTATTCGGGCACCTGCAGCTCGGCAAGCCGCGCCTCGAACTTCTCGACATCGGCGCTGCGATCGTCCCTGGACAACCCCAGCTCCTGCTTGATCACCTTCAGCTGCTCGCGCAGGAAGAACTCGCGCTGGCGCTCGTTCACCGTCTCGTTGACCTGCGAGCTGATCCGGTCCTGCAGCCGCGCGACCTCGATTTCCTTCTTCAGCAGTGGCAGCACCTTGTGCATGCGCTCCAGCACCGGCAGCGTCTCGAGAATGTCCTGCAGCTCACGCCCCTCGGCGCTGGTGAGCGTCACCGAGAAATCGGTGAGCGGCGAGGGCTCCTCGGGGCTGAAGTGCATCAGGTAATGCTTCAGGTCCTCGTTGTAGAGGGGGTTCAGCGGCACCAGTTCCTTGATCGCACCGACGACCGCCATCGCATAGGCGCGCGTCTCGTCGTTGCGCTCCATCTCATCCTTCGGGTAGTCGACCTGCACCACGTAGGGCGGCGTGCGGTTGATCCAGCGCCGGATGCGTGCACGGCCCAGCCCCTGGGCGATGAACTGCACCCGCTTGCCATCGCCCGAGGCGCTCAGCAGCCGTACGGCGCAGCCGATCAGCGGAATATCGTCGGCAGTCACCGACTCGAGATCGTCGGTGTCGACGTAGAACAGCCCCATGATCTTGTGATCCGCCTGCACGACGCGCTGCACCGTATCGCCCCATGCGGAGGCATCCGCCATCATCGGCTGGATCTGCGCAGGCATGAACGGCCGGGTCGTCACCGGCATGAGGTAGAGAATTTCGGGCAACGCGAGGCTCGGCAGCGCAAGCTCGGTCCCGGCCTCACCTTTCTCGCTGCCATTGCGCTGTTCGGTCATCGCTTTCTCTCCTGGGTTCGGCACCGATATGGGGTCTGACGTACACTAAATCAACCAGTGCCGGCCCGATCATCGACGCAGGGCTCCACCAGGAGGCAGACATTGACTCGCTATGTGATCACCGGGGGCAGCGGATTCATCGGCCAGGCGCTGTGCCGGCGGCTCGCCGCCTCGGGCGCGACGATCGATGTGCTGAGCCGCGATCCCGCGCGTGCCGCCCGTGTCCTGCCGGATGGGGTACGCACGGTCGCGCGCCTGGAGGATATCGGGCAGCAGCAACCGATCGATGCCATCGTGAACCTGGCGGGCGAGCCGATCGCAGACGCTCGCTGGAGCGCCGCACGCAAACGGAAACTGCGCGACAGCCGGATCGCGCTGACCGATCGGCTGGTCGAATGGATGGGCACGCTCGCATCGCGCCCCAGCGTCCTGCTGAGCGGCTCGGCAGTCGGCTTCTACGGCGACCAGGGCGCACTCGAGCTGAGCGAGGACAGCCCGGCACACGAGGAATTCACCCACGAACTCTGCGCGGAATGGGAACGCAGCGCGGCCCGGGCGCGCGCACTCGGCGTGCGCGTGGTGACCGTGCGCACCGGCCTGGTGATCGGCCCGGGCGGCGGTTTCCTGCAGCGCCTGCTGCCCCTGTTCCGGCTCGGCCTCGGTGGCCCGATCGGCAGCGGCGAGCAGTGGATGAGCTGGATCCATCGCAAGGATCTGCTGGCACTCATCGAGTGGCTGCTGGCACTCGATGAACTCGATGGCACGTTCAACGCCACCGCACCGAATCCGGTGACCAACCTGCAGTTCACGCAGACGCTCGGGCGCGTCCTGCACCGCCCGGTGCGACTGAGGGTGCCAGCCGTTGCGCTGCGCATGGCGCTCGGCGAGATGTCACGCCTGCTGCTCACCGGGCAGCGCGTGCTGCCGGCTCGAGCGCTCGAGAGCGGTTTCCGATTCCGTTTCCCGGACCTCGAGCCCGCACTGCGTGATGTGCTGCGCGGACCATGACGGAGTCGCACCGCTATCCGGCGATGAAGGGGCTTGAACCGCGATCGCTCTCGCGCAACACCTGCATGTGCACATCGACACTGCGCGCGAGCGCATCCAGGTCATAACCACCCTCGAGCAGCGACACGATGCGCCCGCCCGCATGACGCTGTGCGATGTCGGCAATCAGCTCGCTCACCCAGCGAAAGTCCGCTTCGTGCAGCGCAAGTCCGCCGAGCGGATCATGCGCATGCGCATCGAAACCCGCCGAGACGAACACGATCTGCGGTGCGTGCGCATCGAGCCGTTTCAGCCACGCAGCCTCGACACGACGACGGAACTCGGCTCCCCGGCAACCGGCGTCGAGCGGCGTGTTGACGATGTTCGGCCGATCGACGTCGAACATCCGGTACGGATAGAAAGGATGCCGGAAGCTCGAGCAGACCATGACGCGCGGCTCGTCCATGAAGGCCTCGACCGTGCCGTTGCCGTGGTGGACATCAAAATCGATCACGGCAACACGTTCCACACCCGCCGCAAGCGCCTCGTGCACACCTATGGCCACATTGTTGTAGAAGCAGAAGCCCATCGCCTGCATGCGCTCGGCATGGTGTCCGGGTGGGCGCCCGGCGCAGAAGGCGTTGGCGAGCTCGCCCGCCATCACCGCACGCGTTGCCGCAACGGCCGCACCCGCGGCGTGCGCACCAGCCTGCAGGGTGAAGCTGTTCATTGCCGTATCGGCGTCGATCCACGCCAGCCCCTGCTCCCGCGGCTGCAGCCGCTCGAGCATGGCCAGGTAATGTTCGGGGTGCACGCGCCGCAGCGCCTCGCGCTCCACTGCGGGAGCCTCGACGCGAACGAGCTCCGACAGCAGCCCCGAGGCCTGCAGGAACTCGAGAATCGAGGCCAACCGTTCCGGTGACTCGGGGTGCGACTCGCCCATGCGGTGACGCCCGCAAAGCTCGTGGGTGAAAAGACCAGTCGACACAGCCATCCTCGCTGCTTGTGCTCAGGCCAGAGCATACTACGGCCATGTGAACACGGAAGGCTGCCGCATGCGCGAGGAAATGATCCGCACGATCGCAAGCCATATGCGCGACACATGCGCGGAAACCGGCCGTGATGCGCTTTCGCCACGGGTGGCGGCTGCGCTGCTCAGGGTGGACCGTCGGCGTTTCGTGCCAGCGGAAAAGGCGCACCTCGCCTACGATGACACGCCACTCGCCATCGGCTTTGGACAGACGATCTCGCAGCCCTTCATCGTCGCGCTGATGAGCGAGCTGCTCGACACCCGCCCCGGGGACCGGGTGCTCGAGATCGGCAGCGGCTCGGGTTACCAGACGGCGATCCTGGCCGAACTCGTCGCCGAGGTCTACGCGATCGAGATCGTCCCGGAACTCACGGAGTGCGCCGGGAAAGTGCTGCACGAACTCGGCTATCGCAACGTTCGGCTGAAATCGGGCGACGGCTGGCACGGCTGGCCAGAATACGCCCCCTATGACGGCATCATCGTCACTGCCGCCGGCATCGGCGTCCCCGACCCCCTGCTGCAGCAGTTGCGCATCGGTGCCAGGCTGGTGCTCCCGGTGGAGGATGAAGCCGGCTGGCAGAGCCTGAATGTCGTCGAACGCATCAGTACAGAGCGTTTTTACACACGCCACACCATCGGCGTGCGTTTCGTACCACTCGTGCGCGACCCCGACTGAGGTTGCAGGAAGCCATCTCGCCTGTTTCATCACGCCCACGAACCCAGCTTCGTTCCCACGAACCCACCTTCGTCGCCCCCACGAACCCACCTTCGCCACCCCCACGAACCTACCTTCGCCACCCCCGCAAACCCGCCTTCGCCGCCCCCGCGATCTCGCCTTCGCCACCCCCGCAAACCCGCCTTCGTCACCCCCGCGAACCCACCTTCGTCGCCCCCACTAACCCGCCTTAGTCACCCTGCGAACCCCCCCTCGTCACCCCGCGAACCCGCCTTCGTCGCCCCCGCGAACCCGCCTTCGTCACCCCCGCGGACCCGCCTTCGTCACCCCCACGAACCCACCCACGACACCCCCGCCACCCCCCCTGCGTCCCCCCCGCCCACCCACCTACGGCCCCCCC
>CAZSYV010000062.1:0-17198 GCA_964610955.1 uncultured Klebsiella sp.
GTCTGTACCGATCCCTTGCCGAAGCTGTCGGTGCCGACGATGATCGCCCGGTGCTGGTCCTGCAGTGCGCCGGCGACGATCTCCGATGCCGATGCAGAGCCGCCATTGATCAGCACGATGAGCGGTGCACCAGCGAGCTCGTCGCCCGGGGTGGCTCTGAAGCGCGTGTGCGCGCTGTTGATCCGGCCTTCCGTATAGACGATCAGCCCGGCATCGAGGAAGGCATCGGCGACCTCGACCGAAGTCTGCAGCACTCCGCCCGGGTTGTTGCGCAGATCGAGTATGGCGCCGCGTATCGGGCCTTCCTTCTTCAGTCGGATGATCGTTGCCAGCAGATCGGCGCCCGTCTCGTTCTGGAACTGGGCGATGCGCAGATAGGCGAATCCGGGTTCGATGAAGCGCCCGCGCACGCTCTGGACCCGAATCAGGTCACGCGTCAACGTCACCTCGATTGGCGCCGCCTGACCCTCGCGCATCAGCGTGAGCTTGATCTTCGAACCTTTCGGCCCGCGCATCTTCGTGACGGACTCGTTGATACCGAGCCCTTTCACGCTCTTGCCGTCGATCTCGACGATCAGATCGCCACTTTCGATGCCTGCCGCCTGTGCCGGAGTGCCGTCGATCGGAGCAATCACGCGTACGAAGCCGCTCTCGTCGCCGGTGATCTCGAGTCCGACCCCACCGAACTCACCGGTCGTCGCCTCGCGCAGTTCCGCGAATGCGGCCTCATCCAGGTACGCGGAGTGTGGATCCAGTCCGTTCAGCATGCCCTTGATTGCATTCTCGAGCAGCGTGCGATCGTCCACTTCCTCGACGTAGGCCTTGCGGATCTGGTCGAACACGTCGACGAATATGCGCAGTTCGGCAAGCGGCAGCTCACCGGCACCATCCCCGTCTGCCGTGCCAGCGGGTTCGGTGGCATCGGCGCTCTGGGCATGACCGATGCAGGCGCCGAAGGTGAGGAGCAGGCCGAGCAGGAGCGCGGCAGCCCGGGGGCGTCGAGCGGTTGCGGAATGAGTCATGAGCGGGGTGTCGTGGGCGGTGGGTATCTTGCACCGCAGTTTGCATCAAGCGCGCCGCTGGCACCATAGGCTCAGGCAGCTCAAGGTGCGGTTGGTGGGTGATCTGGCTGTGTGTATACTGCGCCGCTTCGTTCATGGCGCATCCTGTGTGGCGCAGCGCCAGCCTCGGCCGGGGTTTTCATGGATCTGTTCATCGAATTCGTCACTGCCCGGTGGTATCTGTTCGGTATCGTCATCCTGATCCTGTTTCTGCTGGTGCGTCAGGAGAAGCGCCGTGGTGGACCGAGCATCTCCCCGGCCCAGCTGACCATGCTGGTCAACCAGCACGAGGGCATCGTCGTCGACCTGCGCGAAGCGGCGGACTATCGCGCCGGGCATATCGTCGAAAGCATCAGTGTTCCGATGGCGAAGTTCACCGAGCGTGTTGCCGAACTCGAGCGCCACCGGGACAAGCCCGTCGTGCTGGTATGCAAGTACGGACAGTCGGCGGTCGAGGCAGCGAAGACGCTGCGCCGGCAAGGTTTCGTACAGGTATTCAAGCTGGGTGGCGGCATCAGCGAGTGGCAGAATCAGCAGCTGCCGCTGGTGAGGTCATAAGGCATGGCACGAGTCACGATGTATACCACTCGCACCTGCCCGTACTGCGCTGCGGCACGGGCGCTGCTGACGAAGCTTGGCGTGGCCTACGAAGACATCGACGTGACTGGAAACGCGACACTGCGCGCCGAGATGGAGCGGCGCGCCGGCCGGCGCACCGTCCCGCAGATATGGATCGGTGAGCGTCATGTCGGCGGTTTCGATGACATGAACGAGCTCTACCACAAGGGGCAGCTCGAGCCGCTGCTCGCCGAGGGCGCGCACGGCAGGGAATGACTGAACCGGTACCACGTACCAGCACTACCAAGAGGAAGAGCCGATGACCGAGCAGACACAGCCGCAGTTTGCGCTGCAGCGTATCTATATGAAGGACGTGTCGTTCGAGACACCCCAGGGACACGAGGTGTTTCGCCAGCAGTGGAAGCCGCGCGTGAACCTGGAGATGAACACGCGCAATGACCGCATCGATGACAACAACTTCGAGGTGGTGCTGACGCTGTCGGTCACTGCCACAATGGAAGAAAAGACCGCCTTCCTTGCCGAGGTGCAACAGGGTGGCATCTTTTTCGTCAACGGCATCGAGGAGCCTCAGCTGCGCCAGGTGCTCTCGACCGTCTGCCCGAACATCCTGTTTCCTTACGCCCGCGAGGCGATCGACAACCTGGTGGTGCGTGGCAGCTTCCCTCCGCTCATGCTGGCACCGGTGAACTTCGACGCCCTGTACCAGCAGGCGCTGGCACAGCAGGAGCAGCCAGCACAGCCCACGGTCAACTGAGGCGCAGCGCGGCGTTCATTCGCCGCCTGCAAAACCACTGCGGCGCCACACGTCGAACACCACGACGGCGACAGTGTTGGAGAGGTTCACGCTGCGGTTGTGCGGGCGCATCGGCAGGCGCAGCAGACACTCCGGGGGCAGTGTGTCGAGAATGTGTTGCGGCAGACCGCGGGTCTCGGGGCCGAACAGGATCGCGTCATCCGGGGCGATCGTCGCCTGGTCGTAGCGGGTGCTGGCGCGGGTGCTGCATGCGAACAGTCGCGGCTGAGGATTCGCGTTGCGCCAGGCGTCGAGACTCGGCCAGGTGCGCAGGCTGACCCATTCGTGGTAGTCCAGTCCGGCGCGACGCAGCCGGGCGTCGTCGAGTGTGAAACCCAGTGGTTCGATCAGGTGCAGCCGACAGCCGGTGTTCGCGCACAAGCGGATCACGTTGCCGGTGTTTGGCGGAATCTCGGGCTGATAGAGGATGATGTCGAGCATCACCTCCTCCGCAGCTCGGGTGGCAGCGGTGCCATGCCACCGCCGCGTCCGGGACGCAGCATCTGTATCGTGATTGGCGCGGATTCCTGGATCACGTTTCCGTCATCGTCGGCAACCCTCAGCTGCAGTGTGTGCTTGCCACGGGGGAGGCCGCTCAGTTCCATCGAGCCCTGCTGCGGAATGCCTGCAGGTTCGCCGTCGAGCAGCAGGCGCAGGCTGTGTCGTGGCAGCAGCGGCGGGTCGACCGTAATCGCCACCTTCACGTACCCGGTCGGGTGAGCGATCGTCTCGCCGTTGTGTGGTGTGGTGATCGCCAGCGTCTCGTAGCCCACTGGCTCGCTGGGCGCGATATCTCCGTCCTGGCCGACTTGTGGTGTATCGGCGGGCTCCGCCGTCATGGGCACCGTGTTGGTCTGTGGCAGTCGCACGACTTCCGCCGCCTCGTCCTGAGAGTCGCTGAAGACCACGTTTCCCTGTGCGTCACGGCTGCGGTAGATCGTGTTGTCGGCGGCACCTGCGAAGGAAGCGGCGAGCGCGGCAAGCACGGGCAGCAGCAGCCACCGCATTGAGGAACGAAGGTTCATGGCTGCACTCCCCGGTGCCGGCAGGATTTCCTCCTATATAACGCGAAGACCGGGCTGTCGCCAGTCGGTCGGAACGCGCGCGCAGCTTTCGGCGAATCAGACGCTGTAGTACAGCTCGAACTCGACCGGGTGCGTGGACATGCGCAGGCGATCGACATCCGCTTGGCGCACCTCGAGGTAGGCATCGATCATGTCGTCGTCGAATACCCCACCGGCGGTCAGGAAGGCGCGATCGGTATCGAGTGCCGCGAGCGCCATCTCGAGGCTGTGTGCCACGGTGGGTACCTGCCGAGCCTCTTCCGGCGGCAGATCGTAGAGGTTCTTGTCCAGTGCATCTCCGGGGTGGATCTTGTTGCGAATGCCGTCGAGTGCGGCCATCAGCAGTGCGGCGAATGCCAGGTACGGGTTTGCGCTCGGGTCGGGAAAGCGGATCTCGATGCGTCGGGCCCTCGGGCTCGAAACCGAGGGGATGCGAATCGATGCCGAGCGGTTGCGTGCCGAGTAGGCCAGCATGACCGGCGCCTCGAAGCCGGGCACCAGGCGTTTGTAGGAGTTCGTTCCCGGATTGGTGAATGCATTCACCGCTCGCGCATGGCGGATGATCCCGCCGATCATGTACAGAGCCGTCTCGCTCAGGCCGCCATAGCCGTCGCCGGCCATCAGGTTCCTGCCATCCTTTGCGATCGAGATGTGCACGTGCATGCCCGAGCCGTTGTCTCCTACCAACGGTTTCGGCATGAAGGTTGCCGTCTTGCCGTAGGCGTGTGCGACGTTGTGCACGCAGTATTTGAGGATCTGTACCTCGTCGGCCTTGCGCACGATCGCCGCCGGACCCACGCCGATCTCGCACTGTCCGGCGGTGCCCACCTCGTGGTGGTGCACCTCGACCTGCAGACCCATCCTCTCCATGGCATGGCACATCGCCGCGCGCAGATCGTGCAGCGAGTCCACCGGTGGCACCGGGAAATAGCCACCCTTGATGCCTGGGCGGTGTCCGGAGTTGCCTTCGTCGAAGTTGTGTCTGGACGCCCAGGCAGCTTCCTCGGAGTGGATCGCATACATGGCACCGCTGATGTCCGCGTGCCACTTCACATCGTCGAACACGAAGAATTCCGGCTCAGGCCCGAACAGCGCCGTGTCGCCGATGCCGGTCGCGCGCAGGTATTCCTCTGCGCGTGCGGCAATCGAGCGCGGGTCACGGTTGTAGCCCTGGCGGGTATCGGGCTCGAGGATGTTGCAGCGCAGGATGACGGTGGTTTCCTCGAAGAACGGATCGAGCACCGCACTGCCGTCATCGGGCATCAGCAGCATGTCGGAGGCGTCGACTCCCTTCCAGCCGGACATCGAGCTGCCGTCGAACATCTGGCCGTCCTCGAAGAAATCCTGGCTCACCACGCTGGCCGGAAGCGTGAGGTGCTGCTCCTTGCCCCGGGTGTCGGTGAAGCGCAGGTCGACCCACCTCGCATCGTGCTCCTTGATCAGCCTCAGCGTCTGCTCCGACATATTCCCTCCATATGGTTCCTGATGGCGCCCCCAGGGCCGGGACCGTTCCGCTATAATGCCCCGCCTTTTTTTCCGGCCTCATCCACTCGTCGAGGTATCCCGTGCGGGAACACTTGCGCAACATCGCCATCATCGCTCACGTCGATCACGGCAAGACCACGCTGGTAGACCGGTTGTTCCAGCAGTGCGGCACCCTCGGGCGGCGTGACGCCGGCAAGGAGCGCATCATGGACTCCGGTGATCAGGAACGCGAGCGGGGCATCACGATCCTGGCGAAGAATACCGCGATCGACTGGAGGGGTTATCGGATCAACATCGTCGACACGCCCGGTCACGCCGATTTCGGTGGCGAGGTCGAACGCGTGCTGTCGATGGTCGACAGCGTGCTGCTGCTGGTCGATGCGGTCGAGGGTCCAATGCCTCAGACGCGCTTCGTGACCCGCAAGGCCTTCGAGGCCGGGCTCAACCCGATCGTGGTGGTGAACAAGGTCGATCGTCCCGGTGCTCGTCCGCACTGGGTGGTGGATCAGGTGTTCGACCTGTTCGATCGCCTTGGCGCGACCGAGGAGCAGCTCGACTTCCCGATCATCTACGCCTCGGGGCTGCACGGGCTTGCCGGGCCCGAACCCGATCAGCTTGCTCAGGACATGGCGCCGCTGCTCGATCTGATCATCGAGCGCGTACCGCCTCCGAAGGCCGACATCGACGGACCGCTGCAGATGCAGATCTGCGCGCTCGACTATTCCAGCTATGTCGGCGTGATCGGCGTCGGGCGCATCAGTCGCGGCAGTGTGCGTCCGGGAATGACGGTCACCGTGATCGACGTCGACGGTCGCCGGCGCAATGCGCGGATCAACGCCGTGCTTGGACACGTGGGACTGGAAAAGCAGGAGATCGACCTGGGTGAGGCGGGCGACATCGTCAGCATCACCGGCATCGAGGGCCTGAACATCTCGGCGACGCTGTGCGATCCGGCGCATCCCGAGCCACTGCCGCCGCTGGCGGTCGACCAGCCGACGGTGAGCATGACGTTCCAGGTCAATGACTCGCCGTTTGCCGGACGTGAAGGCCAGTTCGTCACCAGTCGCAACCTGCGTGAGCGCCTGCAGCGCGAGCTGCTGCACGATGTGGCACTGCGCGTGCAGGATGGCAGCTCGCCGGATCGGTTCATCGTCTCCGGTCGTGGCGAGCTGCACCTTTCCGTGCTGATCGAGAAGATGCGCCGCGAGGGCTACGAGATGGGCGTCTCGCGACCCGAGGTGATACGACGCGAGATCGACGGTATCGAACAGGAGCCTTTCGAGTCCCTGCAGATCGACTGCGAGGAGCTGCACCAGGGCGCGATCATGGAAGAGATCGGCAAGCGTCGCGGCGAGCTGCGCGACATGGTGCCGGATGGCAAGGGGCGGGTGCGGCTGGAGTACATGATCCCCTCGCGCGGCATCATCGGCTTTCGCAGCCAGTTCATGACCATGACCTCGGGAACCGGCGTGCTGAACAGCATTTTCGATCATTACGGTCCAGTTCGTGCCGGAGAGGTCGCGGCACGACAGAACGGCGTGCTGGTGTCGATGGTCAGTGGCAAGGCGCTTGGCTACGCGCTGTTCAACCTGCAGGAGCGTGGGCGGCTGTTCATCGAACCGAACGTGGAGGTCTACGAAGGGCAGCTCATCGGCATCCACAGCCGTGACAACGATCTTGCCGTGAATCCGACCAAGGCGAAGCAGCTCACCAATATCCGGGCGGCGGGATCCGATGAGAACATCCTGCTGACGCCGCCGATCCGCATGTCGCTCGAGCAGGCACTCGAGTTCATCGACGATGACGAACTCGTCGAGGTCACGCCACGCAGCGTGCGCCTGCGCAAGAGGCTGCTGAAGGAGATCGATCGTCGTCGCGCCGGGCGCCAGCGGGAGACGGCCGGGTAGCGCGAGCGCTGTTGCGCGTAGAATGATGCCACTCAACGGTATGGGGAAGGGTTGGCATGTTGACGCTCTATCCCGAGATCAAGCCGTATCGGGTGCATCGTCTGGCGGTGGATCCGCCGCACGAGCTTTACCTCGAGGAAAGCGGCAATCCGGACGCAATCCCGGTTCTGGTCGTGCACGGTGGCCCCGGTGCGGGCAGCCAACCGGTGCAGCGCCGCTTCTTCGATCCGGCGCGCTATCGCATCATCCTGTTCGACCAGCGTGGCGCGGGGCATTCGACGCCCCACGGCGAGCTGGCGGGAAACGACACGGCGGCGTTGATCCGCGACATGGAGCATATCCGCCGTTTTCTCGGCATCGAACGCTGGGTGCTGTTTGGTGGATCCTGGGGCGGGACACTGAGCCTCGCGTATGCCGAGGCGTTTCCCGAGCGGGTGAGCGCACTGGTGTTGCGCGGTGTTTTTCTGTGCCGTCGCAAGGACCGGCAATGGTTGTTCGAGGATGGCGCCAACCGGATCTTTCCTGAGCACTGGCGCGAGTGGGCCGAACATGTGCCACAGGACGAGCGCCACGATCCGCTGCGTGCCTACCATCGTCTGCTGGATGGTTCGAACGAGCTGGCCCGCATGTCGGCAGCAAAGGCGTGGGCGATCTGGCAGGCGCAGTGCTCGACCCTGCGCCCGAATCCCGGTGTGCTCGAGCGCGTCTCGGAGCCGCACATTGCGCTTGCGCTGGCACGCATCGGCGCGCACTTCCTGCTCAATGAGGGTTTCCTCGACGAGGGACAGCTGCTGCGCGATGCACCCCGCATCGCCGATGTTCCAGGCTATATCGTCCACGGACGCTACGACATGATCTGCCCGATCGACAACGCCTTTGCACTGCATGCGGCATGGCCGGGAGCGAGGCTTTGCGTCGTGCGTGATGCCGGGCATTCCGCCGCAGAGCCTGGAATCGTCGATGCCCTGGTGCGGGTGATGCGCGAGGTCGCCGTGATCGATTTCGCATGCTGAGGGCAACTCGATGCGTGCACTGATCCAGCGGGTGCGCTGGGCGGCGATCGAGGTCGGTGCGCAGGAGATCGCGCGCATCGGTCCCGGGTTGCTGGTCTTCCTCGGTGTGGAGTGCGGTGACGATGATGCGCGTGCCGAGGCGCTTGCAGCGCGCATGCTCGCGTACCGGATATTTCCCGATGCAGCCGGGCGCATGAATCTCGACCTGCGCGCGACGGGTGGTGCGCTGCTGCTGGTCTCGCAGTTCACCCTGGCGGCCGACACCACGCGGGGGCTTCGCCCGGGATTCAGTACGGCAGCGGAACCAGGGCTGGCGCGAGCGCTTTACGAACGGATGCTCGCGGCCTTGCGCGAGCGCCATGCACCGATTGCCTGCGGTGAGTTCGGTGCCGACATGCAGGTGAGCCTGTGCAACGACGGGCCGGTCACTTTTCTTCTGCAGAGCCAGCTTCCGAGCGGGCCTTCTCGGCAAGCAGCAGCTGGCTTGCGATGACACCGATCTCGAACAGTGCCCACATGGGTACCGCGAGCATCGTCTGTGAGAATACATCCGGCGGCGTGAGCAGCATGCCGACGACGAAGCATCCGACGATCACATAGGGCCGCTTGTCTTTCAGCGCCTGTGGCGTGGTGATGCCGGCCCAGACCAGCAGCACGGTGGCAACCGGTACCTCGAACGCCAGACCGAAGGCGAAGAACATCGTCAGCACGAAGTCGAGGTAGTGATTGATGTCGGTCATCACCGAGACCCCTTCGGGGCTGATGCGCGTGAAGAAACCGAAGACCATCGGGCAGACCAGGTAGTAGGCGAACGCAACGCCTGCGTAGAACAGCACGATGCTCGATATCAGCAGCGGCAGCGCAAAGCGCTTTTCGTGTCGGTACATCCCCGGCGCGACGAAGGCCCAGGCCTGATAGAGCACGTACGGCATGGCGAGCAGTGCGGCGACGACCAGGGTCAGCTTGAAAGGGGCGAGAAACGGCGAGGCCACCTCGGTGGCGATCATCGTCGAGCCCTCGGGCAGCAGCTGGCGCAGGGGTTCCGAAACGAAGCGGTAGATATCGTTGGCGAAGTAGACCAGTGATCCGAAGATGAGCAGGACGGCGACCAGGGCGCGGATCAGGCGCTGGCGCAGCTCGGTCAGGTGCGCGATCAGCGGCATCTCGGCATCGCCGGACGGTGACGGGGAAGGCAGGCGCTCGGTCATGCGGAGCTGCCGTTGTCGTCAGCGCTCTTCACCGCAGCCGGCGGTGGGGCCACTGCTGCCGGGGCGGCAGCAGTGGTGGGTGTGCCAATCTTCGCGACGTCGGACCCCAGTTCGCGCACCGAGGATTCGAGCGCCTCACGCGACTGGCGCAGCTCGTCCATGATTGCTTCGTTGCGCAGCTGGGCGCGAATCTCGTCGGCACCGATCTCGCGTTCGACCTCGGTCTTGATTTCCTGGAACTGGCGTCGGATGCGCCCGATCCACAGCGCGACCGTGCGCACAGCGGTCGGCAGACGCTCGGGGCCGAGCACCAGCAGGCTGATCACTGCGATCAGCAGCAACTCGGAAAAACCGATCTCGAACACTGACGCTGCCTCAGTGCTTCTCTTCCTTGTGCGCGTCCTTGTGCTGTGCCTCGCCCTCGATCACATCGGACTGATGCGTTTTGCCTTCGCTCAGGCGCTTGTCCTCAGGCTTGGTGTCGTCCTGCATCGCCTTGCGAAAACCGCGAATCGCCGAGCCTATGTCCGAGCCCAGGGAGCTCAGGCGCTTGGTGCCGAACAGCAGCACGACGATTGCCAGGATGATCAACAACTGCCAGACGCTGATACCACCCAGACCCATACTTTCGCCCTCTGTGTCACGAAGCCTTCACTTCGCCTGTGATGAATGTTGACGCGATGCCTTTTCGACCAGACCGGAGAGGTCGAAGCGACGTTCGAGCTCTTCCAGCACCTCGCGGCTGTTCAGGCCGAGCGCCCCGAGCATGACCATGCAATGAAACCACAGATCGGCTGTCTCGCCCACGAGCGCCTGACGGTCGCCCCCTGCAGCGAGATTCTTTGCGGCAAGCAGTGTCTCGCCACTCTCCTCGGCCACCTTCTTCAATATGCGATCGATGCCGCCGTGGTGCAGGCTGGCAACATACGATGTGCCGGGATCTGCGCTCTTCAGGCGCTCGGCGATCACTGCATCGAGACGATCCAGTACTTCATTCATGGCCATTTCCGTAGATTGCCCGCGGGTCGCGCAGTATCGGGTCGACATCGCGCCAGTCACCGTCCTCGATGCGTCGATAAAAGCAGCTCTCACGCCCCGTATGACAGGCAATGCCCCCCAGTTGTTCAACACTGAGCAGCAGCGCATCGCCGTCGCAGTCGAGACGGATCTCACGCAGCTGCTGTACGTGCCCCGAGCTCTCGCCCTTGCGCCAGAGCCTTTCGCGCGAGCGTGACCAGAATACCGTGCGCCCCTCGCTGAGGGTTGCGCGCAGCGACTCGGCGTTCATCCACGCAAGCATCAGCACCCGTCCGCTGTGTGCATCCTGGACTATCGCCGGTGCGAGCCCGCGTTCATCCCAGTGGACTGCCATGCCTGGATCGAAGAGTGTCTGTGTCATGTCTGCACGATGGTCAGGCGTTCGGGCCGAGTATCGGTGAGTGTCGTGCGCGGTGCCGCTCGGCCTACTGCCGTGCAATCATTACCGGGCCAGCGGGTTCGCGCGAGGCTCCGGCGAGCTTGAGCCGGGCCAGGTAATCTGCCCACAGGCGCTCGCGATTGCAGCACAGCTCGTACAGGTAGTCCCAGGAGTAGATGCCGCTGTCGTGGCCGTCGGAGAAGTAGAACTGCAGTGCGTAGTTGCCGAGCGCCTCGATGCGGTTGATGGTCACCAGCCGCTTGCCGGTCTGCAGCACCTCCTCGCCCTGCCCGTGGCGGCGCACCTCCGCCGATGGAGACTTCACGCGCAGATACTCGCAGCTCAGGCTATAGGTCTCATCCTCCCCATAACCCAGCTCGAGCGTGCGCGAGGCACGGTGCAGGCGGACACTGACGGGAACCCTGGACGTCGCGTTCATTCGGTGCGATGGCTCCTTTCTTGCGGGTGGGCAGGCGGGCAGCTTACAGGATAAAGCGACTCAGATCTTCATCGCGTGCCAGCTCGCCGAGATGGGCATCGACATAGGCTGCGTCGATCAGCAGCTCGCTGCGTGGCTCAGCTGCACCCCGGTCTGCCGCCTCGAATGACGCTTCTTCCAGAAGCCGCTCCATGACCGTGTGCAGGCGTCGCGCGCCGATGTTCTCCGTGCGCTCGTTGACCTCCCAGGCGACTTCGGCGATGCGGCGAATGCCGTCGGAACTGAACTCGACGTGCAGGTTCTCGGTGGCAAGCAGCGCACGGTACTGCTCGGTGAGCGAGGCGTGGGGCTCGGTGAGGATGCGCTCGAAATCATTCGGTCCCAGCGCGTCGAGTTCCACGCGGATCGGCAGACGACCCTGCAGTTCGGGGATCAGGTCGGATGGCTTGGCGAGATGGAAGGCGCCCGAGGCGATGAACAGTATGTGATCGGTACGCACCATGCCGTGGCGTGTGCTGACCGTGCAGCCCTCGATCAGCGGCAGCAGGTCGCGCTGTACGCCCTCGCGCGAGACGTCGGCGCCCTGATACTCGGCGCGGCGTGCGATCTTGTCGAGTTCGTCGATGAACACGATGCCGCTCTGCTCGACCGACTCCAGGGCGTGGCGCTTCAGCTCGTCCTCGTTCACCAGCTTTGCCGCCTCTTCGTCCTCGACCATCTTCAGCGCGGCGCGCACGCTGAGGCGGCGCGTCTTGCTGCGCCCCACCGACAGCTTCTGAAACATGCCCTGGAGCTGGTTGGTCATCTCCTCCATCCCGGGCGGTGCCATGATTTCCACGCCGACCGGTGCGCTGGCAACCTCGATGTCGATCTCGCGCTCGTTGAGTTCTCCCTCGCGCAACTTCTTGCGAAACACCTGGCGTGCAGCGGAGTCGGGTTCGTGCGAGACCCCTGATACCGGGCGTGCCGGCGGCAGCAAGGCGTCGAGAATGCGTTCCTCCGCCGCATCGAGTGCACGCGGGCGCACGCGTTCGATCTCGGCTTCGCGGTGCATCTTCATTGCCACGTCGACGAGGTCTCGCACGATCGATTCGACGTCGCGGCCCACGTAGCCCACTTCGGTGAACTTCGTCGCTTCGATCTTCAGGAAGGGCGCGTGTGCCAGGCGCGCAAGGCGACGTGCAATCTCGGTCTTGCCGACGCCGGTCGGGCCGATCATCAGGATGTTCTTCGGCGTGACCTCGACCGCCAGCGCCGGATCGAGCTGCAGGCGACGCCAGCGGTTGCGCAGTGCCACGGCGACGGCACGCTTCGCAGCCTGCTGGCCAATGATGTGGCGGTCGAGTTCGTGGACGATTTCTCGGGGTGTCATTGCGGACATGGCAGGGTTACCGTGGCGGTGTGCACGTACCGGGGCAGCCGGGCTTCAGCTGGCGGTATCGAGTTCCTCGATCGTGCGGTTGTGGTTCGTGTAGATGCAGATGTCGGCGGCGATGCCCAGCGCGCTTTCGACGATGGTGCGTGCCGGCAGGTCACTGTGGGTGAGCAGCGCGCGGGCTGCGGCCTGCGCGTACGGCCCACCCGAGCCGATTGCGATCAGGCTGTCCTCGGGTTCGATCACGTCACCGTTGCCGCTGATGATCAGCGAGCTGGTGGCATCGGCCACCGCCAGCAAGGCCTCGAGCCGGCGCAGGGCACGGTCGGTGCGCCAGGCTTTCGCCAGCTCGACGGCTGCACGAACCAGCTGACCCTGGTGGCGTTCGAGCTGTGCCTCGAATCGCTCGAAAAGCGTGAATGCATCGGCAGTGCCACCGGCGAAGCCGGCGATGACCTTGCCACCATGCAGGCGACGCACCTTGCGTGCATTGCCCTTCATGATCGTCTGACCCAGTGACACCTGACCGTCACCGCCGATCACGACCTTGTCGTTGCGGCGCACCGACAGGATGGTGGTTCCTCGAAATTGCTCCACGTCGTGCCTCCAGGCGGGATCAGCGTGCATTCGGATCGGACGCACGACCCCTCAGATGCGGTCACGACCGCCGGTTTTCAAGGGCCGTCATCATGATCCCTGCGTCACAGCGTCTCGATGCCGACGTCACGCAGGGCGCGGCGTGCACTGCTCAGGGCCTGCTGATCGGCGAAGGGGCCGACCAGCACGCGGTAGCGTGTCTGCCCGTCCGGGAGCCGCACGGTCTCGGTTCTTGCCTGGTAGCCGAGCAGTAGCAGGTCCCCACGTCTGCGGTCGGCATCACCAGGGCGGCTGAAGGCTCCCGCCTGCAGCGTGAGTGACGCCGGCTGTGTCGCAGTAGGGGTGGAGGGTGCTGTCTGAACGGGTGCAGGGGATGGTGTGGTCTCCGGCGCCGATGCGCTGGGCGGTGATGCGGGTTCCGGGACATCGACGGTGCGCGGCGCACTCCCCTGACCTTCCGTGTGCTGCTCCGTGCCCGAGGATGTGGTGCGGTTGTCGCGCAGGATGTCGTAGAAGTCGAACTGTGGTCGAGCGCCTGGAGCGGATCCGGGGTCGGAGGTCGTCTGAGACGGTGTCTTTGCCGTGGCCGGGCGTGCAGTTCTCGCGGTCTTCGCAGTCTCGGTGTCGGTCTGCCCCGGGCGGGTCTGCGTGGTGGCTGGGGGCTTCTGCAGTGCCAGGCAGACGAGGAAGCTGAATGTGGCGCCGATCACGACCCCGCTCAGCAGCCACCCCCAGGGGGCGGGCGCGTTCCTGCCGGAGCCGCCGTTGCGGGCGGCGCGTTGCCTGGCGAAATCATGGGTCATCGGCGAATCTGCGTTGTGCGGGCGTCGACGGGTCTTCCGGCGGAAGCTTTCTCGGCGACGCGAGGGTGCCCATTATCGGACCCATATGCGCGCTTGCCAAACACTCTGGCCATTTCATGCTCCATCCAGCGGGTCGACGTCGATGAACCAGCGCAAGGCGCTGCCGGGTCGGCGTGATTCGAGCAGCGTGCAGGCGGTATCCAATGCCTCGTGCAGCGGCGTGCGGTGTGCGTGCCTGAGCAGCAGCTGCAGTCGGTACAGCCCGGCGCGGCGTGGGCGCGCCGCTGGCAGGGGGCCGATCGCATCGACGTGCGGGTGTGCGCGAGTCAGTTCCGAGCGCACTTCCTGCAACGACTGCAGGGCGAGCTGTTCGCTGCGCGCCTCGGCACCAACGAGGGCGAGATGTACATAGGGAGGAAGCATGCGCTCACGGCGCTCGGCCAGCAGCGGGGCAATGAACGCCTGGTAGCCGCCCTGAAGCAGGCGGGTGAGCCATGGGTGTTCGGGGTGAAGGGTCTGGATGAACACCTCGCCCGGAAGGTCGGCGCGCCCCGCACGCCCGGCAACCTGGATCAGCAGCTGGCCGGTGCGCTCGGCGCCACGGAAGTCCGCGCTGAACAGGCCGCTGTCCAGATCCAGGATCGCGACCAGTGTCACATGCGGAAAGTGGTGCCCCTTGGCGAGCATCTGCGTGCCGACGAGGATGCAGGGTTCGCCACGATCCACATCACGCACCAACTGTTCCATGGCATCGCGAGCCTGCATCGTGCTGCGGTCGATGCGCCGGATCGGGACGGTCGGAAACAGCCGCTGCAGCACGTGTTCCGCACGCTCGGTGCCAGCACCAAGGGCCAGCAGGCGCGAGCTCCGGCAGTGCGGGCAGGTGCTCGGTGGTGGCAGGCGGCGCTCGCAGTGGTGGCAGCGGAGCAGTCGTTCGGCGCGATGCAGCGTCATCCGGGCGTCGCAGTCGTGGCACTCGGCCATCCAGCCACAGTCGCTGCAGCTGAGCAGCGGGGCCCAGCCACGCCGGTTCAGGAACACCAGCACCTGGTGGCCGGCCGCAAGTTCGAGGGCGATACGCTCCTTCAGTCTTTCGCTGATACCGCCATCGAGCACCTGCCCGCGCACATCGATCAGGTGCAGCGCCGGCGCCGAGGCGGCTCCGGCACGCTCGGGCAGCAGCAGATGGTGAAAGCGCCCGGCGGCGCAGTTGGCCAGGCTTTCCGTCGACGGGGTTGCCGAACCGAGCACGATCGGGATCTGCGCCTGTCTGGCACGCACGATGGCCAGGTCGCGCGCTGAGTAGCGAAAGCCCTCGTGCTGCTTGAACGATGCGTCGTGCTCCTCGTCGACGATGATCGCGCCAAGTCGCGGCATTGGACTGAACAGTGCCGATCGGGTACCGATCAGCACGTGCGCAGAGCCTTCGGCGCAGCGGCGCCACGTCGCAAGCCGCTCATGGTCGCCGAGCCCCGAGTGCAGCACGGCGATGCCGCTGCCGAAGCGCCTTTCGAAGCGTTGACGCGTCTGCGGCGTGAGGCCGATCTCCGGAACCAGCACCAGTGCCTGACGCCCTGCAGCGAGCACGCGTTCGATGAGGCGCAGATACACTTCGGTCTTGCCGCTGCCAGTCACGCCTTCGAGCAATACGCAGGCATAGCCCCCGCGCACGCTGTCCAGCGTATCGAGCGCATCCTGCTGCGCGCCGTTGAGGGGCAGTATCGCGTCGGTCTGCGGAGCGCGTGGTTCCAGAGTCTCCGTTGCCGACATCTGCAGCGCGCCTGGTGTTTCCTCGTCATGGGTTGCCGTGACCAGTGTTCTCGCGGCAAGGGCGCGCATTGTTGCAGCATCGACGCCAGCTGCTCGCAGCTCGGCATCGCTGAGTGAGCTGTTGCTGCGCAGGAGTTCGATGGCAGCCGCCTGCCGCGGTGCGCGGGCCAGCGCGTTCGGCCCCAGGCCGTGTGCTGCCACCGTCAGGCTCCAGCGCCGCGCGCTGCGCCTGACAGGCGCACGCGGCGTGCGCAGGGCCACCGGTAGCGCATTCACCACGACCTCTCCCGGTGGCGCGTGATAGTAGCGGGCGGCGAACAGGCAGAGCTCCAGCAGCTCTGCGGGCAGGACGGGCTCGCGGTCGGGAAGCGAGAGTGCGCGGCGCAGCTTTCCGGGAGCCAGTGCGCTTGATTCGCCTGTGGCCACGACCACCCCGAGCACCCGGCGCGAGCCAAGCGGTACCACGATGCGCATGCCCGTGCTGATCGACGCGGGTTCGGTGCCTGCCGGAGGCAGGTAATCGAGCAGGCGGCGCAGCGGCGCCGACACGGCAACGCGCAGAACGGGTTCGACAGGCATGCGTGCAGCGTAAGTGCAGGAGTGTGGTGCGTCCAGTGTCATGCGGGTGTTCGATGCGCATCAATTGCCAGCGGCGGCTGCCTCCGTACAATCGTCTGTCCTGCCACGGATCGCCGTCCGCCAGTCGGCGCGCAGCACAAACAGGGGAGTGCCGCATGTTCACCATCGATCGCAGCGATGCACCGGCTGCCGTCTTGTCGGAACCCGATGCACCGCTGTGGGAGCGGGCGCGAAGCCTCAAGGTCACGCTCGTCCCGGCCCCGGCGGTGATGTTGCCTTCATCCTCGAACTGGAGTGGTGCTCCCTTCGGGCTGTTGCCGGCGCTTGGTTTCCAGGCCCTGCACAACGGCAGTGAGGTGGCACTGCGCCTGGCATGGGAGGCACCATCACCGTCACGTGCGCCAGCGGCGGTAATGGACGATGGGATATTTCCCGACGCAGCAGCCCTGCTGTTCCCTCTGCACCCGAATGCACCGATCTTCATGGGTGCCACGGGAGCACCGGTGTGCATGTGGCACTGGAAGGCCGACACGACGAGCATGGCGACGCTTGCCACCGCGCAGGGCATCGGTACGACCCGCGTCCTGGCGGAGTCCGACGTCGCCGTGACCTCGTGCTGGAGCGACGGATTCTGGCGAATCGTGTTCCGCCGTGGGCTGCTGGCGGGTGCAGTACCCGATGATCAGCCCGTTTTCAGCCCGGCTGGCACGATCCGGGTAGGGTTTGCCGTATGGGATGGCAGCCGTCAGGAGCACGCCGGCATGAAGGCCTTTTCACCGAACTGGGTCCCGTGCACACTCGCTTCCTGAGCCTGTGTGTCTATCGGGCGGCGTGTTTTTGCTGGGTTCCCGCTTTCGCGGGAATGACGCCGTAATGCGGGAATGACGCCGTAATGCGGGAGTGACGCCGTAACGCGGGAATGACGCCGTAACGCGGGAATGACGATATTACGTCACCCCCGCGAAGGCGGGGGGCAATTTCGCCCTCATGGACGTATGCGATCACTGCCAACGTCACCCCCGCGAAGGGGGGGCACGGTCATCACGATGGTTTTCGTTTGTGCCGATCCGCGCGTCACCCCCACGGAAGCGGGTGACCACTGTGCTGC
>CAZSYV010000063.1:0-16355 GCA_964610955.1 uncultured Klebsiella sp.
GCGAGGCGCTGATGATCCTGCTGCTGATCAGCGTCTACAAGCTGAGCGATATCACCATGGGGGTGATGGCCAACCCGTTCTATCTCGACCTCGGCTTCAGCAAGACGCAGATTGCCGATGTCACCAAGGTGTTCGGCTTCGTGATGACGATCGTCGGTGCGGGGTTGGGCGGCGTGCTGGTGGCACGCTTTGGCATCACCCGGCCGCTGGTGCTGGGCGCCGTGCTCGTCAGCGCAACGAACCTGCTGTTTGCGGCCCTCGCCGTGCTCGAACCGAACCTGGCGTTTCTCGCCGTGGTGATCAGCGCCGACAACCTGGGTGGCGGCATTGCCGCGGCGGTGTTCATCGCCTACCTCTCGAGCCTGACCAACAGCGCCTACACCGCAACGCAGTACGCGCTCTTCAGCTCGCTGATGACACTGCCTGCAAAGGTGATCGGCGGTTTCTCGGGCGTGGTCGTCGACGCCCAGGGCTACATGGCCTTCTTTCTCTACACCAGTCTGCTCGGCGTCCCGGCGATCCTGCTCACCCTGCGCCTGCTGCGCCCGTTCCCGCTTTCGCGGGAATGACTCACCATTCGTCACCCCCGCGAAAGCGGGGGCCCAGTCGATTAACCACAGAGCATCGAAACCGGCAATTTCGTCCCGGTGCGGAAAAAGCGCTACGATGTTCAGCACACGAATAACACGGCCATTCGGCCAGGGAGAAGACGATGAAACGTGAAAAGGTATTGCTGACGGGTGCTTCCGGTTCGATGGGTTTCACGGCATTCGAGGAGCTGTGGCAGCGAAGAAACAGTTACGACATCGTGCTGCTGCTGCGACCGTCGAAGAAGAACATCGCGATGTTCGAGCCCTACCTCGAGGGAAGCCGGATCGAAGGGCCAGGCGTGACGCACCATCACGACGGCAACCTGAAGATCGTCTGGGGTGATGCCACCAACTATGAAGACATCCGCACCGCCTGCCAGGGCGTCGATGTGGTGCTCAACCCGATGGCGTTCATCGCACCGGCTGCCGATTCCGATCCGCTGACCGCCGAGGCGGTGAACTGTGGTGCCGTGGAGTCCCTGGTGCGTGCCATCCACGCCGAACCCGATGGCGCCGAACGCATCCGCCTGGTGCACGTCGGCTCGGTCGCGCAGTACGGCGACCGGCTGCCGCCACGGCACATGATCCGCACCGGCGATCCGATGCAACCCTCGGTGTTCGACTTCTATGCGACCACCAAGATTCACGGCGAACGCGTGGTGATCGAGAGCGGGATCCGTCACTGGGCCTCGCTTCGCCAGACCTTCATCACACTGCCCTCGTTCCTGACCGATCTCCTCGATCCGATCACCTTCCATCTGCCGATCAACACCGCGATCGAGATGAACACCAAGTACGACGCGGGTCGGGGGCTGGTCAACGCACTCGATGTGCCCGCCGATTCGGATTTCTGGGGGCGCGTCTACAACATGGCCGGCGGACCCGGATGCCGGGTGAGTGCGCTTGGCTACATGAAGAAGCTCTACAGCCTCGTCGGGGCGCCCGACATCAGCGAGATCATCGAACGACGCTGGTACGCGACGCGTAACTTCCACTGCGGCTGGTTTGCCGACAGCCACGTGCTGAACGGTTATCTGAACTTCTGGCGCGACGACAACGAGGCACACTACCGGCAGGTCGAGGAATACATGGCGAAACTGGCGCAGGACATGGCTGCTGCCGGGACGACGATGAACTTCGATGCGGCAGCGATTCGCGCGATGCTGGAGCCGATGGTCGATGCACGCACGGGCACGCGCTTCTGGCGCAACAACGGCTTCGATGCGCGAATGCACGCCTTCTACGGCTCGACGGCTGCCTACGATGCAATTCCCGACTGGGGCGTCGACATGCCGCCGATGCCCGAGGACGTGAGGCCACTGCTCATCGAACATGGATACGATGAAAGCAAGGCACAACTGGAGCTTGCCGACCTGCGCCAGGCTGCAGGCTTTCGCGGCGGCAGGCTCGTCTCGCCCGACTGGGACGGGCGCTGGACCAGCGTTCTCGAGTGGGCCGATGCCGACGGAAAGCGTTTCCAGGGGTCACCGAACCTGATCCTCAAGGCCGGGCACTGGTCACCGCACGAGGCAGCACCGCCCTGGGACTTCGATCGCGTTGCGCGCCAGAACCCGTTCTTCGCGCAGGTGTGGCACAACACCCACTCACTGGAAGAGAACAACTTCTACCCCGAGGATTGTTATCTCGACGTGGTGTAAACGAGTGTATCAGCCGCGAGGCTCGCGGTGGTGCCGTGCATCCAGGCACCACCATGTTGGAGTGGGCCGGGGAACCGGCCAGCCACGTGGCAGGTTGCGGCCTCGCTTTGGGGTGATCAACGTGTCCGGAATCTGACCTTCGATCGTCTTGAGATTCATGTAAGACGAATTGGCAGAGAACGTGTCGATGGATCTGGCCGTGATAGTGCGCCGGCTGAGGATGCGGTTACTGCAACGCCGCGTCGACATCGACGATGTGGATGATCTCGTTCATGACGCACTGCTGAAACTGATCCAGTACCAGAGCCGTGGTCACGAGGTGCATGCTCCCGAGGCGTTCCTCCACACCACGATGAGCAACCTGTTCGTTGACCAGGTCCGCAAGCGTCAGCGGGTGCAGATTGACCTGACGGAAGACATCCAGATCCATGAGTTCGTCGGACTGCAGCTGAACCCCGCCGATGTTGCCGAGATGCACGCGCGACTTGCCCATCTGCAGGTCGGTCTCGAGCGTTTGCCGGAAAAGACTCGTCGTATCATTCTGGCCCGACGCCTGGATGGACTTCCGGTCGTCGAAATCGCCCACCGCGAGCGGATGACGGTTGCTGCCGTGGAGAAACAGATTGCCCGCGGTACTTACCGTCTCCTGCAGTGGATGGAAGACTGGTGAACCGGCAACGCTCCAGTCGTCAACAGATCCGGGCCGAAGCGGCGGCCTGGATTGCCCGCCTGCAATCGGCAGACGCCCAGGATCCGCTGCTCGCACGGGGCCTGCAACGGTGGCTGGACGAAGACACACGCCACCGCGAAGCTTTCGATCGCGCGACGCAGCTGTGGGACATGATTGCCGGCGCGGACTTGGTGCGCGCGTCCAAGGCGGTGCCTTCGCGGCGAATTCGTTGGCCGAGACCGTTGATCCCTGTTCTGGCGTCCCTGCTGCTGGCAGCGCTCGTCGTGCTGGGAAAACCGTACCTGTTTCCGCAGCGCTTTGAGACGGCAATTGGTGAACAGCGAACCGTACAGCTGAGCGATGGTTCGGAAATCACGCTCAACACCAGTACCGCAATCGAGGTCCGTTACGGTTGGCGAGAGCGTGACCTGCGGCTGCTGCATGGGGAGGCCTTGTTCAGGGTTGCCCACGATCCCGAGAGGGTCTTCCGTGTACACCATACCGGGGGGTATGTGGACGCCCTGGGTACGGTTTTTCTGGTGTATGACGAGCCGAGCCGCTCTGCAGTCACCCTGATCGAGGGAAGCGTGGCAGTAAGCAGCGAGCTTACGGCCGGAGGTGGGAAGGATCGCCCGATCATCCTGAAACCAGGTGAACGCCTGGTCACTGACCGCTCCAGGGGAGCGGTCATCGATCGTCCCTCGGTCGCGAGCGTGACCGCATGGCAGCGCCGACAGCTCCTGTTTGACGATGTCTCGCTGCAGGATGCGGTGTATGAGGTCAATCGCTACGCGACGCAGGTTCGGGTTCTGGTGGATCCCGATGTGGCCAGGCTGCGCTTGTCGGGCGTTTTTTCCAGTCATGATCCTCGGGATTTCGCTTCAGCAATCGCAACGCTTCACGGCCTCAGCATCGAAGAGAAGGACAAAAACATCTACCTGCGACGACGGGCTGCACCGAGAAACCCCGGCTGAAAGGTGTCCGGAAGCGAAGGCTGACGCGTCTTTAAAAAAACAGGCCATCCAATAACTTCAAGGAGCACAACCGATATGGTGAACCCGGCCCCCATAAGCGCACGGCGCACCCTGTTCTTGTTCTGTGCAATGTTTGCCACTGCTCAAACTTGGGGAGCGCCTCGCGAATATGTCGAGCTGCCGCAACAGAGCCTCGCATCGGCGTTGCAGTCGGTCGGGGCCGCGATGGGGGTGGCTGTGGTATTCGATCCGGCGGTGGTGGGTCAGCGCACCGCGCCGGCGATCAGGGGAGACTATGCGGCTTACGATGCCTTCGGAGCCCTGCTGCAGGATAGCGGGCTCGAGCTGCAGCAGTCGTCCGCCGGGGCTTATGTCGTTGCGGCTGCTTCTGCGGCATCAGCAACGGCTACGACACCGACGCGTGATCCAGTATCACCTGCAGTGACCCAAAGCATGCCTGTTTCCGAGGGAAAGTCCGCGACTACGGCAATTGAAGAAATCATTGTGACCGCGCAAAAACGTGAGGAAAGCCTCCAGGATGCGCCGCTTGCTATCAGTGCCATAACTGCGAACACGATCATCGCCCGCGGGATCACGGATGTTGGATCTCTGACCGCGATTGCGCCTAACCTGGTTGTCAGTGAAACATCTTTGTCCTCGACGACACCAGCTATCGCAATCCGTGGAATCTCGAGTGCAGATCCAATTCTGACGGTTGATGCACCGAATGCAATTTATGTTGACGGTGTGGTGATTGGACGTGCAACTGGAGCGATGTTCGATCTTGTTGATCTGGAGCGGATCGAAGTGCTGCGTGGGCCGCAAGGCACACTTTACGGTCGAAATACGACTGGCGGAGCAATCAATCTCATTACCGCAAAACCGGCGGATATCCCGGGTTTTCAGCAGATGCTGGGGTATGGCCGGTTTGAGCTGGCCAAGTCGCGTACTACGTTGGACACGGGAGAGTTGGGCTCAAGCGGAGTTCGCGCAAAATTTTCTTACTTGCACAGGCAGCGTGACGGATACATCAACAACGTATTGACGCAAAGTCAAGACGATCCCGGTTCGTACGACGTCGATGCATTCCGCGTGGCGATTAGCTATAACACGGGTGGACCAGTTACGGCGCTCTATACCTCCGATCTGAACAAGCGTCACAGTCGTAGTATCCCGGCTCAACTGGCGGCAGCCGCACCGTTCATAAAGAACTATCTTGGTGTTTCACCGTTGCTGGGTGGGGCAGAGGCGAAAATCTCTCGATCCCGTCTTGGAACGCTAGCGCTTGATCATGACGGGCCGTTGAAGGATCGCGTGTCCGGACATGCGCTTACGGTCGAGGTGGACATTAATGACGACATAATGATTCGTTCGATTACGAGCTATCGAAAATGGGCCAGCGTGATTGGTGATGGCGATCTCGATGGAAATGCCGGGTTGCTAGGTTTCACGGTGTCTCCGGCCATCCTTGCGCCACCCTACAGTTTTATTCCTGAGGGTATCAACCCAATAAATTTGTATTCAGGGACAAATAATCGCAAGCAAGACCAGTGGTCCCAGGAGGTCAGCCTTATTGGTAGCTTCGGCGAGAAATTGGAATACATACTAGGTGCATTTTATTTTCGAGAGAAAGTTCGCGAGAGCGATCACTCAAAGCTGTCATTGATAATCCCGACGGATCCTCCTATTCCTTTAGGGCTTGGTATCTCAACTCCTGCCTTTGGTGTCAATATCGATACTTTTCTTGACTATGGCCACAAGTCTGAATCTAAAGCCTTGTTTGGGCAGGCAACATACGAACTAACTGACAAGTTGAGTGCAACGGGAGGGTTGCGTTATACGTGGGATAAAAGAAATCTCAATCAAGTAAAATCGGTAGTGGTAGATGCTGGTGTCGAAAACGATGAGCTTACCTGGATGGCAAATGTCAAATATGATTTGACGAGTGATGTTTCCGGGTACGCCCGGGTTGCGACCGGCTACAAGACAGGTGGATTCAATCCGCGTGGAAGTAGCACTTCGTTCGATCCTGAAAAGGTGACATCCTATGAGTTGGGTCTGAAGTCGGAGCTGTTTGATCGTCAGATTCGACTGAATCTGGCCGGCTTTTATACTATCTACCGTGACATGCAGGTTTCTCAATTTGAGGCGGGAACGGATGGGGCCACCTCTGTCACAGTAAATGCCGGAAAGGCGAAATATACAGGTATTGAAGCAGAACTTCTGGCTCAGATTACCCCGGGGCTCACGCTGTCATCCAATGCTGGCTATGTTCATCGCAAGTACACACGGTATATGTTCCTTGACCCCGTTACAGATACTCTAGTCAATATGGCGAACGTTGCGCGTTTCAGCTATTCAGCCTCCACTACGGCGAACATTGGTCTGGAATATCGTTTCCCGGATTTTGGGCTTGGTGTGTTGAGTGCGCGAACTGATTATACCTATCGTGGCAAGGTTTACTATCATCCGCTTGATATGCTGTCTCCGTTTAACCGTGAAATATCTGATGATAGTGTGTCTACTCTTGATGCTCGGGTAGCGCTTTCTGAAATTGAACTGGGTGACGCGCAGATGACATTGGCACTCTGGGGTAAAAATATTACCGACAAGCACTACCTGCTTTCAGGGATCGATTTCGGGCAGCTGGGGTTTGCTACCGTAAGCTACGCTGAGCCACGTACGTGGGGTGTGGATTTCACGTTGAATTTCTGACCCGGTGTCGTTTTAAATAATCATTGTTTCTTTCGAGGGATACCGTCATGAAGACAGGCTTGGTGTGGGATGAACGCTATATGTGGTATGACTTCGGATCGTACGGGAGGCTTTTTAATACGTCACCCTATGTGCAGCCTGGCACGGCCGTCGAGTCCCCGGAGAGCAAGCGTCGAATCATCAACCTTCTTGCAGTCACCTCGATGCTGTCACACTTGAAGATGATTGCGCCCACGCAAATTTCAAAAGAAGATCTGACTTTGGTTCATGGACTCGAGTATGTCGAGAGGGTTGAAAAGCTCAGCACGGAAGAAAATGGCGGAGATGCTGGGGTTATGGCACCAGTTTCTCGGTATGGTTATGACATTGCCCGGCTTGCTGTTGGTGGGACCAGGGCGGCTATCGATGCCGTTCTTTCTGGTGAGGTGGATAATGCTTATGCGTTGGTGCGCCCTCCGGGCCATCATGCCGAAAGAGATGGAGGCATGGGGTTGTGCATTTTTGCCAATGTGGCGGTGGCTATCAAGATGGCAATGCGGGAGCGTGAACTGGAAAAGGTTGTAATTATCGACTGGGATGTGCACCATGGAAATGGTTATGAATCTGCATTCATTAATGATCCAAACGTATTAGTTATTTCGATCCATCAGGACCTGGCGATTTCAGGCAGAGGATTTACGGAGGATAACGGCAAGGGAGCTGGTCTTGGTTTCAACATAAATATTCCGCTTCCTCCGGGGTCGGGGACAGGAGCTTATCTTGCGGCATTCGATAGAGTCGTGTTGCCAGCAATTCGTCATTTCAGGCCTGATCTTATAGTGGTAGCGAGTGGGCTTGATGCTGCATCTAATGATCCTACTGGAAGGATGTTGCTTGGGGCCGAGAGCTATCGCCTGCTGACAAGAAGGGTCATGGCCGTTGCGAGTGAGGTTTGTGATGGGCGGCTCGTGCTGAGCCATGAGGGTGGGTATGACGCCACGATGGCGCCGTTTTGTGCGCTTGCGATATTTGAAGAGCTGTCTGGAGTGAAATCTTCCATGCCAGATTCCGGTAACCCTTTCTTGAGTGTTTCCAGGGAGACAGGTCTCAATAGGTACCAACAGCTGATGCCGCATCAGGATGATTACATTAAAGAAGCCGAAAAACTTCTTCAAACGCTATATGACGCGGAAATCTCGTGATTGATTCTTGCATCTCTCCCGGCGTTTATGGTTTCCCGCGTTGATAAAATGGCGCGGATTTCTCTGCTGCGTCGAGAGGGTCAACACCGTTTTTTTATCAACCATGTTCGAAGCCACCTCAACTGCGATACTCATGGTGATGCCATATGCGCAGTATGACCACCGCGTCCGCGTGCGCCGAATAACGCACGATGTGGTTATCGAAGACCATTTCGTGCAACGTTTTTGAATGTGGCCCTGCACCCTGGTGGCATGCCGTCGCGTAGACGGTGGCGAGCTTGCGCTCCCGGTGCAGATCCGCGAAGAGTGCGATGCTGGTGTTAACAGCAGATCAGGCACACCGGACCGCTCAGCCCCCCAACACCTCCTGCCGGATCTCGCGCTTGAGGATCTTGCCGGTCGCTCCGACGGGAAGTTCCCCGGTGCGCAGCCAGTAATGTGTGGGCTGCTTGAAGCTGGCAAGTTTGCCGGTCATGGCCTTGCGGATGGCGGCTTCCTGCTCTGCGCCGGCCACTTCCACCTGCAGCACGGCACCAACCTCCTCGCCAAGCTGCGTGTGGGGTACGCCGATCACTGCGGCCGAGCGCACGCCAGGGCACTCGAGGAGTGCTGCCTCGACCTCGGCGCAGTAGATGTTCTCACCGCCGCGGATGATCATGTCCTTGAGGCGATCGACGATGTAGACGAGCCCCTCGCTGTCCGTGCGGCCGATGTCACCGGTGTGGAACCAGCCGTCGCGAAAGGCGCTGGCACTCGCCTCGGGATTGTTCCAGTAGCCCTTCACCACCCCGGGGCCACGTATCCAGATCTCGCCAAGCTCGCCGGTGGCAACGTCCTTGCCGTGCTCGTCGACGAAGCGGAACTCGCACACGGGCAGGGGAGCCCCGGCCGAGTCGGGCTGGCGTGCGTAGTCGGCGCCGGCGAAGGCGGCGACGGTTGCGGAGGTCTCGGTGATGCCGTAGCCGGTGCTCGGTACGGCGGCGGGCAGCGTGTCGTTCAGCCGTCGGCAGAGCTCGGGTGCGGCCGGTGCGCCGCCAAAGGCGATCGAGTTGAGTGAGGACAGGTCGCGGCCGGAGGCCGAGCTGTGTTCGATGATCTGCCAGGCCATCGTTGGCACGCCGACGAAGAAGTTCACCCGTTCCTGCTCGATCATCTCGACGGCAAGCTCGGGATTCCACTTGTGCATCAGCAGCAGGCGGCCACCCCCGGAATACATGTTGATCAGCCCGCCAACGCAGCCGGTGACGTGGAAGAAGGGCACCGACAGCAGCCCGGTCTGCGGGTGCTGGGCCATCAGCGCCATGTCTTCGGCCTTGCCGCCGCGACGGATGAGTGCGCGCAGCACCATATAGCCACCGCCAAAGGCGGAGCTGCAGATGTTGCGGTGGCTGCCGAGCGCGCCTTTCGGCAGGCCGGTCGTGCCTGAGGTGTAGAAGATCGTCGCGTTGTCGTCGGCAGTGATCTCGGCCTCGGGCAGCTCATCCGGTGCACCCGAAGCCACCAGGCTGGCGAAGTCGTGGGCACCTGCCGGGCTGCCGTCACCGCGTGCGACCACCAGGGCTTCCAGCGCCGTTTCGCCCGCCCAGGGTGCGATCGCCTCGGCGCGCTGGCGATCCGCCAGCAGCACGCGGGCGCCACAGTCACCGATGACGTGGCGCAGCTCACGCTCGGTGAGCCAGGCGTTGATGGGCACCACGACCGCGCCGATCGCCGTCACCGCCCAGAAGCTCACGGGCCACTCGGGGTAGTTGCGCATCGCCAGCGCGACGCGGTCGCCGGGGCGGATGCCGAACTCGTTGCTCAGCCGGTTGGCGAGCGCACCGACCTGGCGGGTGTGCTCGGCGTAGCTGAGCTTCTCGCCCTGATACTGGATATAGGTACGCTCGCCGAACACGCGACCCGCGAGAAAGACATCGCGCAGTGTCGCCGGAGCGTTCTTCCATACCCGCAGCGGGTAGGCGCCAGCGTTGTGTTCACTCACCTCGAAGTACTGCCCCGGTGCGGTAAGGGCGTTGTCGAGTTCGCGGAACGTCATCATGGGCAGAACCTCCGGTGCGTGCGCTGTGTCACGAGCATAGGCCGAGGAAATCGTCACTTCAATCGGGTGCCTCACGGGTGGTGGAGACACGTGCAGCGCCGGTGGCAGAATGCACGGCACTCACCTTGTGGAGACTGGCATGGACATTGGCGGAATGGTGCAGCCCGGATTCGAACGCATACGTGAGGCGTTTGCCGAAAACTTCACGAGCCGTGCCGAGGTTGGCGCCGCGTGCTGTGTCTATCGCAACGGCGTCCCGGTGGTCGACATCTGGGGCGGACAGGCAGACCCGGTGAGTGGCAGGGCGTGGCAGCGCGACACGCTGGCGCTGGTGTTCTCGGTGGCGAAGGGGCCGACTGCAGTCTGCATCCACCGCCTGGTCGAGCAGGGGCTGCTCGACATCGATGTGCCGATCGCGCACTACTGGCCCGAGTTTGCTGCGGCGGGCAAGGAGCACATCACGACGCGCATGGTGCTCTCGCACCGTGCCGGGCTTGCCGCAGTGGCCGGTGATCTCACGCTCGACGAGGTGCTGGCATGGGACCCGGTGGTTGCGGCAATCGCCGCACAGGCGCCCAACTGGCCGCCCGGCAGCGCACATGGCTACCACGCGCGCAGCTTCGGCTGGATCCTTGGCGAGATCATCCGCCGCATCACCGGCGAGAGCGCCGGTGCGTACCTGGCACGCACGATCTGCACCCCGCTCGGGCTCGACTACTGGGTTGGTCTGCCGGCGGCGCAGCTGCCACGCTGCGCGCGTCTGATTCCGCCACCGGCCGAACTCTCCGCAGCCGCCGTGCTGGGTGCCGACAGCCTGACGGTTCGCGTGATGAGCGGTCCATCAGGGCTGTTCGGCTACAACGAGATGTGGAACCGCCCCGAGGTGCTTGCTGCAGAGATGCCCTCGTCGAACGGCGTGGGCTCGGCCCGGGCACTTGCGCGGTTCTACGCTGCGTGCTGCACCGAGGTCGATGGCATTCGCCTGCTGCAGCCCGAGACGCTGCGTGATGCGACACGCGTCGCATCGCGTGGCCCCGACCGGGTCGTTCTCGTCGAGACCTGCTTCGGACTTGGCTTCAGCCTGCCGCCGATGCTTGGCCAGGGGCTTGGTGCACACGCCTTCGGACACCCGGGCGCCGGTGGCGCGCTCGCCTTTGCCGACCCCGAGGCGGGTGTTGGCTTTGCGTATGTGATGAACCGCATGCAGTTCGACCCGGGCGGTGATCCACGCAGCGCCGCACTGACACGGGCGCTGTATGAGAGTCTGAGCTGAGCCGCAGCACTCGCAGCGTCCCCCTGCGCGTCGTGGCGGCTGCAGCATGGTGGCCTCAACTGTGTTCCCAATCGCTTCACTTTTGGCATACTGCCCGCGAGCAGCCGCCGACTCAGACCCATTCCACATCAAACAGGTTTTCCGGCTGCGCACAGGTGAGGGACCATGCACAGACTTACCGGTCAGGATGCCTACTTCCTCTATCAGGAAACCCCATCCACCCTGATGCACACGCTGAAGATCCTCGTGTGCAAGCCTGCACCGGGGTTGGCGGATGACGCCGATTTCCGCCGTTTCGTCGAGCGCGGTGTGGGCTCGCTGGACCTGTTCCAGTTCCGGGTGGTTCCGGTCCCCTTCGGGCTGCATCATCCGGTCGTCGTCAACGACGGCGGCTTCGACTACCACATGCACGTGCACCGTATCGCGGCGCCGGCACCAGGCGGCAGGGCGCAGCTGGATCAGGTTCTCGGCCAGATTGCCTCGGGCATGCTCGATCGCTCCCGGCCCTTGTGGGAGATGTGGGTCGTCGAGGGGCTCGAGGGCGGGCACATCGCCTACGTGAACAAGATCCACCACCTGCTTGCCGACGGCATGGCGTCGGCGAACTACCTCTCGCGGGTGCTGGTGCGCGATCCGGCCGAACTCGAGGGTGTCGAGGTGCCGAGCTTTCCCCGTGAACCGCAACCCTCGCCGACGCGTCTGGTTGTCGATGCACTGCGCGACCTGCTGCGCGACTTCCTGCGCCTGCCACAACTGATGCGCGAGAGCACACGGCGACGCAAGCTGATCGATGAGCGCAACCGGGCGGCCTCGGTGATACCGGCAGCCCCGTACACGCCCGACATCCCGAAGCTGCACTTCAATCGCGCGCTGTCGGATCTGCGCAACTATGCGACCGCGCAGTTCTCGCTGGATGATTTCCGCCGCATCCGTCAGGCAATGGGGGGCACCGTCAACGATGTGCTGCTGGGCATGCTCGCCGGCGGACTGCGCAGCTATCTCGAAGCGCATCACGATCTGCCCGATCGACCACTGGTGTGCGCCGTGCCGGTGAGTGCGGATCAGGAGGCGGCAGTAACCCGCACCTCGGGCAACAACCTGGCCTACTTCCATGTGCGCCTGCGCACCGACATTGCCGATCGCCGCAGGCGCTACGATGCGACACGCCTTGAATCCGATGCGGCAAAGGAAGTGCTCGGACTGCTTGGCAGGCAGACCGCGCGCGACTGGATGCAGTACATCCCACCGTTGATCTTCTCCACGCTGCGCCAGCGTGACTTCCGCCGCCGCGCAGCCAACCGCGAGGATTTCCCGCTGTCGGGGAACCTGGTCGTCTCGAATGTGCCCGGCCCGCGCGAGCAGCGCTTCACGGCACGCGGTGACCTCATCGAATCACTCTACTCCGCCGGCCCGCTCACCGAGGGCACGGGACTCAACGTGACCGGCTGGAGCTACAACGGGCAGATGTACCTGGGCGCAATCGCCTGCCGCAAGGCACTGCCCGATCTGCCCGAGCTGATCGATGCGGTGAGCGATGAGTTCAGGGCACTGCTTGAACTCGCCGCATCGCAGCCGGACGCCGGAGCAGGGCAGCCGGCGCCGTGACTGCGCGGCGCCGGCTCAGAGCCGGATCCCACCGTCGATCTCGAACACGCGCCCGGTCACATAGTCGTTCTCGAAGATGAATCGTGCCGTGTGCGCGATCTCATCGGGTGCGCCCAGGCGGCGCAGCGGGATACCGGCGGTCATCTTCTCGAGTGCTTCGGGCTTCATGCTGGCGACCATGTCGGTGGCGATGAAACCTGGAGCGATCGCCGCCGTGCGGATGCCATAGCGTGCAAGTTCCTTGGCCCAGGTCACCGCCATCGTCGCCACGCCGGCCTTTGCTGCCGAGTAGTTGGTCTGGCCCATGTTGCCGGCGCGCGAGACGCTCGAGATGTTGATGATCACGCCCGGGTTGCCGTGCTCGATCATGCGCGTTGCCGCCTCGCGGCCGCACAGGAACACGCCGGTGAGGTTGACGTCGATCACTGCCTGCCACTCGGCAAGCGACATCCGCTTCTCGACCTTGCCGTCCTTCGCCTTCAGCAGCAGACCGTCGCGCAGGATGCCGGCATTGTTGATCAGGCCGTGCACGGCGCCGGTGTCGGCGATGATGCGATCGAAGGTCGTGATGACGTCTTCCTCGCGTGCCACATTGGCCAGGTAGCTGTGCGCCTTGCCGCCCGCTGCACAGCACAGCTGCACCGTTTCGGCAAGCCTTTCCTCGTTGAGGTCGATCAGTGCCAGGCTTGCGCCGCCGCCGGCAAGGTAGACGGCCATCGCCCGGCCAAGCCCCTGTCCGCCGCCGGTGACCACGATCGTTTTGCCTTTGATGTCCATGCCGGCTCTCCTGATTTCGAGGGTGGATGCGGTTCGTGAGTCGCGCATGGTAACGCGGGGCGCGTCGAAAGCGACACTCGGGCACCCGGTTCCTGCGGCGACAAGGACGGTTGCCCGGAACGATGTTGGCCTGGCCCTTGAATTGTGTGCGACAGCCCCCACATCCACTTTCGCGAAGCCCCTGACAGAAACCCCTTCGGTCTTGACGTCGGAAGTTTCCTGCCTATGATTGGCACTCCCCGAAAGAGAGTGCCAGCCGGCCAGGGCCAGAGCGCCTGGATTCGGGTATTTGCAACAACAGATCATTGATTGGGAGAGAAGCGATGAAGATTCGTCCGCTGTACGACCGCGTCGTTGTCAAGCGCAACGAAGAGGAAACCGTATCTGCCGGTGGCATCGTGCTGCCTGGCTCCGCCAAGGAAAAGCCGACGCAGGGTGAAGTGCTCGCGATCGGCACCGGCAAGGTGCTGGACAACGGTGATGTGCGTCCGATGTCGGTGAAGGTCGGTGACAAGGTGCTGTTTGGCCAGTATTCGGGCAATACCGTGAAGATCGACGGCGAAGAAGTCGTGATCCTGAGCGAGAACGAACTCTACGGCGTGATCGAGTGAGCCGCTGCGGCGACACGTCGCAGCGTGATCCGGTCATTTGAGCAAGACAATCTGCTGTAACCAGAGAAGGGAAAAGACATGGCTGCTAAAGAAGTGCTGTTTGGCGACGCTGGTCGCCAGAAGATGCTGAAAGGCGTGAACCTGCTGGCCGATGCGGTCAAGACCACGCTGGGCCCGCGCGGTCGCAACGTGATCCTCGACAAATCCTTCGGCGCGCCCACCGTCACCAAGGACGGCGTGTCGGTCGCGAAGGAAATCGAGCTGAAGGACAAGTTCGAGAACATGGGCGCGCAGATGGTGAAGGAAGTGGCTTCCAAGGCCTCCGACACCGCGGGCGACGGCACCACCACCGCCACCGTGCTGGCCCAGGCGATCGTCAACGAAGGCCTGAAGTCGGTTGCGGCCGGCATGAACCCGATGGACGTCAAGCGTGGCATCGACAAGGCCGCTGCTGCAGCAGTCGCCGAGCTCGAGAAGCTCTCGACCCCGTGCTCGGACAGCAAGTCGATCGCGCAGGTCGGCACGATTTCCGCCAACGGTGACCAGAGCATCGGCACGATCATCGCCGAGGCAATGGAGAAGGTCGGCAAGGAAGGCGTGATCACCGTCGAGGAAGGCTCCGGGCTGGACAACGAGCTCGACATCGTCGAGGGCATGCAGTTCGACCGCGGCTACCTGTCGCCGTACTTCATCAACAACCAGGAAAAGATGGCGGTCGAGCTCGACAGCCCGTTCATCCTGCTGGTCGACAAGAAGATCTCGAACATCCGCGACATGCTGCCGCTGCTCGAGCAGGTCGCCAAGGCCGGCAAGCCGCTGGTCGTGGTTGCCGAGGACGTCGAGGGTGAGGCGCTGGCGACGCTGGTCGTCAACAACATGCGCGGCATCATCAAGGTTGCCGCCTGCAAGGCACCGGGCTTCGGCGACCGCCGCAAGGCCATGCTGCAGGACATCGCGATCCTCTCCGGTGGCACCGTGGTCAGCGAGGAAGTGGGACTCGAGCTCGAGAACACGACACTCGAGCACCTTGGCTCCGCCAAGCGCGTGACCATGGACAAGGACAACACCACGCTCATCGATGGTGCGGGTGATGCCAAGGACATCGAGGCACGCGTCAAGCAGATCCGCGTGCAGATCGAGGAGACCACCTCCGACTACGATCGCGAGAAGCTCCAGGAGCGCGTTGCCAAGCTCTCCGGCGGCGTGGCGGTGATCAAGGTCGGTGCGGGCACCGAGGTCGAGATGAAGGAGAAGAAGGCTCGCGTCGAGGACGCGCTGCATTCGACTCGTGCGGCCGTCGAAGAGGGCGTGGTTGCCGGTGGTGGTGTGGCGCTGGTGCGCTGCCTGCAGGCGATTGCTGGCCTGACGGGTGACAACGAAGACCAGAACCACGGTATTGCAGTTGCACTGCGTGCCATGGAAACCCCGCTGCGCGCGATCGTCGCCAATGCGGGCGAAGAGGCTTCGGTGGTTCTCTCCAAGGTCAAGGAGAAGAAAGGTAACTATGGCTACAACGCGGCGAACCACGAGTTCGGTGACATGATCGCGATGGGTATCCTCGATCCCACCAAGGTCACGCGCACCGCGTTGCAGGCCGCTGTGTCTGTCGCCTCGCTGATGATCACCACCGAGGTGATGATTGCCGAGAAGCCCGAAGACAAGCCGGCTCCGGGCGGTATGCCGGGTGGCATGGGTGATATGGGTGGCATGGGCATGATGTAAGCCCACGCTCTTTCGAGAGACAAAAAACCCCGGCCCCGGCCGGGGTTTTTTGTTGTGCCCCGCCGTCACCCCCGCGAAAGCGGGAACCCAGGAGGTTTGCGGCGCACTGGCCCCCCGCTTCTGCGGGGGTGACGAAGGGTGTGTCATTCCCGCCCCCCCCCTCGTCATTCCCGCACCTCCTCGTCATTCCCGCGGAAGCGGGAACCCAGAAGCACCGCACCACGATGGCCCCCCGCTTCTGCGGGGGTGACGAAGGGGGTGTCATTCCCGCTCCCCCTCCTCGTCATTCCCGCCCCTCTCCGTCATTCCCGCGAAAGCGGGAACCCAGAAGCACCGCATCACAATGGCCCCCCGCTTTCGCGGGGGTGACGGAGCTGAGTTTCTGCGAGGGTGACGCAGCTGAGTTTCTGCCAAGGTAACGCAGCTGAGTTTCTGCCAGAGTGACGGAGCTGAGTTCTGCCGGGGTAACGGAGCTGAGTTCTGCCAGGGTGACGGAGCCGAGCTTGCACGGGAGAGCGGAACCGTACTTTCGAGGACGTAA
>CAZSYV010000064.1:0-16121 GCA_964610955.1 uncultured Klebsiella sp.
GGCGCGATCGCGCACGACCTCCATCTCGAATTCCTTCCAGCCGATCAGCGACTCATCAATCAACAGCTCGCGTGTCGGCGACAGGGCGAGGCCACGCTCGCAGATCTCCTCGAATTCCTCGCGATTGTAGGCAATGCCACCGCCCGAGCCGCCCATGGTGAACGATGGACGGATGATGCAGGGAAAGCCGACGCCATCCACCACCTGCAGCGCCTCTTCCATGCTGTGCGCCAGTGCGCTGCGCGGCGTTTCGAGGCCGATCGACTTCATTGCACGGTCGAACTTCTGGCGATCCTCCGCCTTGTCGATCGCCTCGCGCGTGGCGCCGATCAGTGTGACGCCATACTTTTCAAGGATGCCCTCTCGCGCCAGATCCAGCGCGCAGTTGAGTGCGGTCTGCCCACCCATCGTCGGCAACAGCGCATCCGGACGCTCGCGCTCGATGATGTTCGCCACCGTGCGCCAGTTCACCGGTTCGATGTAGGTTGCATCGGCCATCGCCGGGTCGGTCATGATGGTCGCCGGATTCGAGTTCACCAGCACGACGCGATAGCCTTCCTCGCGAAGCGCCTTGCACGCCTGAGCCCCGGAATAGTCGAACTCACAGGCCTGCCCGATCACGATCGGTCCGGCGCCGATGATCAGGATCGATTGGATGTCGGTGCGTTTTGGCATGCTCGGTACCGGGTCGGTTCAACACAGGACGCCATGCGGCGCCACGGATTCAGGCATTGCGGTGCTTTTGCATCAGCTCGGCGAAACGCCCGAACAGTTCGCTCGCATCATGAGGCCCTGGCCTTGCCTCGGGGTGCCCCTGGAAACTGAACGCCGGGCAGTCGGTGCGGGAAACACCCTGCAGCGAACCATCGAACAGGGAACGATGCGTCGCTCGCAGCATCGGCGGCAGCGTGGCCTCGTCGGCCGCAAAGCCGTGATTCTGACTGGTGATCATCACCGTGCCGCGATCGAGGTCGAGCACCGGGTGGTTCGCACCATGGTGGCCGAACTTCATCTTCACGGTACGCGCCCCGCTCGCGAGCGCCAGCAGCTGGTGCCCAAGACAGATACCGAACACGGGAGTGCGGGATTTGAGGATCGTACGCAGTGCCGAGATCGCGTAATCGCAGGGCTCGGGATCGCCCGGACCGTTCGACAGGAACACCCCATCGGGTCGCTGAGCAAGTACCTCGGCAGCCGGGGTCTGCGCAGGCACCACGGTCACCGCGCAGCCGTGGTCCACCAGCGTGCGCAGAATGTTGCGCTTCACGCCATAGTCATACGCAATCACCTTGAAGCGCGCCGGCGGCGCAGAGCGATGGCCAAGGCCAAGTTCCCACAGACCTTCATTCCATATATAGGGCTTGTCGGTACTCACCACCCTTGCCAGGTCCACGCCCTTCAGGCCGGGAAATGCGCGTGCCGCAGCCAGTGCCTGCGTCTCGTCGATCTCACCTGCCATGATGCAGCCATTCTGAGTGCCGGTTTCACGCAGGATTCGCGTCAGGCGACGTGTGTCGATGTCGGCAATGGCGACCACGCCACGCTCCGTCAGATAATCCGAAAGCGACTGCTCGCTGCGGAAATTGCTGGCGAGCAGCGGCAGATCACGAATCACCAGGCCTGCAGCCCATACACGATCGGACTCTTCATCCTCGCTGTTGACCCCCGTATTGCCGATATGGGGGTAGGTCAAGGTGATGATCTGCTGTGCATAGGACGGGTCGGTCAGGATCTCCTGGTAGCCCGTCATTGCCGTGTTGAAGACCACCTCGCCACTGCTGCTGCCTGCCGCACCGATCGAGACACCACGGAACAGGCTGCCATCTTCGAGGGCGAGAATGGCCGGCCGACGGGGCTCGGTAGACAATGATTTCTCCTCGTGTGATCGTGGCAGCAGAGCCGCCCGGAACGGTACTCCGGCGGCTCCGGAGTGCAGCAAAGGCGCTGAGGTAGCGAATCCAGCCCTGGGCGCACAGCGCCACGTGGTGTGCTGCCCATTCAAGGATCCGATTCAGACGCCGCTTTGCCTGTGGTGACCCGGTCAAGCCAGCGGAAATCTGAGCGGACATTCTAGGGGAATGCGCCCACTAAAAAAAGCGCGATGAGCGGAAATGCTCACATCCGAAGCAGTGGGAGAGTGCGGATGACAGCCAGACCGAGAGGCGATGTCATTGCATCACCAGGAAAAAAGCTGTGAGCACTCGGTCTTTGATGACGAATGCCTGGATGAAGCCAAACCCACGTCCATGTGGGCAAGGCCACAACCAGGCACTCCAACACGCAACTCGATCGGATCAATCCTGATGGACTGTACCCCGTGGTTTCCTGAAACTTCACCGGTGCGTCGTGGAAGCCAGATTAGACAAGCGGTCATGTCTCTGTCATGACCCATATGGCCTATACCACCCCAGCTCTTTGAAGTTGACTGAAAAAATGCTTGCGGTGGACACTTGAAGCTGCATGCGGAGAACGATCACGATGCGTGCCGTCACCATCCACATCCCACATGTTCAGAATCCGGTCGCCACCGCAGGCGCGGATCGAAAGCTCACGCCACTCAGCAGCCGCTGCCACAAGCCCCGCCAGGCCAGCAGCGCACGGACGATGGCCCGCTGACGACATGGATACCCGACCGGCACAGCCGCTGCAGCCGCAAGATCTCTCCTCTCTGCTGCACGATCTGTACGCAAGCGCCACGGATGACTTCCGCCTCCAGCGGTTTCTCGCGCACCTGTGCGCCGCGCTTGGTGCAAACATCGCCTCGGTTTCGCTGTCGGACCACGACTCCGGTCGCTGGCGCTATGTGGACTGCTTCCCTGCAGACAGGGGCACGCTGAACGCCTACGAGACATATTACGCCGAGGACGACCCGGTGAAGGCCAGGCTGCTGAGCAGTGCGCCGAACCAGTTCCACACCGCCGATCAGCTCGGCGCGGAGCTGACGCCCGACGTCTACGCCGCCTGGCGTCGCCATTACCTCAGGCTCAACTTCGGTGATCTGTGTGCGGCGCATTTTCCATTGGATGAGCACTACACATGCATGATCGGGATGGCACGTGAGCATGCAGCACCGGCCTTCACGGTCGAGGATCTCGCACTTCTCGACCTGTTGCTGCCCCACATTGTGCAGTTGCTCTCGATCCATGCCCGGATCGATCGGCTGCGGCTGATGTCGGACGTTGCGCAGGAGCAATTCGCGCGCCTGGGCGCTGGCTGCATCACGCTGAACGAAGACAGGCGAGTGAACTTCATCAACCTCGTGGCCCGCGAAATACTGCATGAAGCGAACGGCATCATCCTGCGCGAAGGCACGCTGCACCTGACCGATGCGCAGGCGAATGCACGATTCCAGCAACTGCAGAAGACCTGTGTCACGGTATCGCGCCTGCCTACGGTGATGGGCGGCAGTGTGCTCGCTGTCTCGCGCACCAGTGCGCTGCCGTTGAACATCGCAGTGATCTCGTATCGCTTCGACAAGTCACCACACAGCCTGCTCACGCAGGCAAATCACGTGATCGTGCTGATTTTCGATCCTGCGCGCCCACGCGCGGCAGCCCCGGCGATACTGCGCGAGCTTTACCCCTTCAGCGAAGACGAGGCAACCGTCTGCTGGCGCCTCGCCAATGGTGAATCACTCGATCAGATCGCCGCTGCAGAGGGGATCAGCAAGGAAACTGTGCGCTCGCAGCTCAAGCGCATCTTCGCGAAGACCGGCACCAATCGTCAGATAGATCTGGTGCGGCTGGTACTCCTCGGCCCCGCTGCCTTTGGGAGCTTCCCTGGCAACGGAACATAGGAGCCGAATCATTCAGGACTGAATATTGACCCGAACGGGTCAGTTTCAATGATTCTCCGCTCGCTCTCTGCCACATGTCATACCGCGACATGCCGGGTTTCCGGTACAAAGCTCTCGACTGCGGGGCACATCGCGGACGGTATATGACCAGTACGCTGCAAAAACACACGAACGCGTCAGATCAAGAGGCTGGTAACCCCATACTGCTGGACCCGCTTCTCGATGGCATCTACGCCAGTGCGCTGAGCGCGCACGACTACACTGCCGTGCTGGAGCAGCTTGGCCGCTGCCTGGGGTACTCGGCGGTGGGGGTGATCACCACCCGCAGCAAGTACTCCGAACCGGAGTGCTCGGCCGGCTGGAATGTCGACACGGGGCGGTGGACGCAGGCAGAACGAGAGTTCGGCGTCCTGGCCGAGCTCTCCGCTGGATATGGCCGCCCGATGGAGGCAGGTGAGTTCGCGTTTCTCGATGAACTGGTCTCGATCGAACAGCTGCACAGAAAATCCTGGTTCGGCCTGCTGCAGGACCACCCCGAAATGCAGAACGGTCTGCTGATCTGCCTGGAAAACTCCGTTGAACGCCTCATCTTTGCCGCACTCCGTGGTCCGACTCCCTGGCCAGAGAGCCCTGCGGACCGCGAGCGGCGACGTCAGCTCGTGGCGCGCCTGGCACCACACTGGGCACGCGCGGCACAGATTCACCTGCAGATCAACACGGTAGAAATGCTGCGCCGAGCCTATGCGGAGGCCGCCAACATAGTGCCGTTCGCCATGGTGGTCTTCGACAACAACGCACAGGTGTTTCTCTGCAACGCGAGAGCGCAACGACTGCTCGGCAAGGATGGGCTGATGCTGGAGCAGCACGGACTGAAGGCACAGAACAAGACGCAGAGCAGACTGCTGCAGGAAACCGTATCGAAAGCAGTCAAAGCCGACTCACCGGACTGCTGGGCCGGGAAATCACCGGATATGCTCATTTCCCGCCCATCGGGAAAACGCCCGTATCAGGTGACGGTGAAACCACTGTCTCCGGGCTATGCCCATAACGGGCGACGGCCGGCCGCGGCAGCCCTGATCATCGACCCCGACGAAAGGCTTGCCGTCACACTCGAGCGCTGCCAGGCGTTCTTCGGCTTCACCCGTGCAGAATCATTGGTGGCGGTGGGCATCATGCAGGGACACTCGGTGCAACAGATCGCGGCAACTCAAGGCAATTCGATCGCCACCGTGCGCAATCTGCTGAAGCGGGCATTCCAGAAAGCCGGAGTGCAACGTCAACACGAGCTGACCCGACTGCTGCTGAGCTCGCCACTGGCCATCGACTTCAACGACATGCTATAGAGTGCTCTCCCCGATCAGAATCCCAGCACATCCTGCATGCCGTACAGACCCGGCGCACGGCCGTGCAACCAGCCCGCCGCACGCACGGCGCCACGACCAAACGCCATGCGACTCGATGCCTTGTGCGTGATCTCGATCCGCTCGCCATCGGCGGCAAACAGTACCGTGTGATCTCCCACGACATCGCCCGCGCGCACGGTCGCAAAGCCGATCGTCTCACGCGCCCGCACGCCGGTATGACCCTCGCGCCCATAGAGCGCCACCTTGTCCAGATCGCGTCCAAGCGCATCCGCAACGACACGCCCCATGCTGAGCGCGGTGCCCGAGGGCGCGTCGACCTTGTGGCGGTGGTGCGCCTCGATGATCTCGATATCGACGGTATCGCCCAGAGCGCGTGCAGCGACATCGAGCAGGCGCAGGCAGAGGTTCACGCCAGTGCTGAAGTTCGACGACATGCACAGAGGCACCAGGCGAGCCGCCTGGTGTATCGTCTCGAGCTGTACGGCATCGAAGCCGGTCGTGCCGATGACCATGGCGCGTCCCGCTGCAGCGCAAAGCCGTGCATCCGCCTCGCTCACGACGGGTGTGCTGAAGTCGATCAGCACATCGAAGGCATCGATCACCTGTTCAAGTGCACCGACCACGACCACACCGTTGCGCCCCAGGCCGGTCAGCTCACCCGAGTCGGCACCGAGCAGCGTGCTGTCGGGATGCTCGATCGCGGCGCTGAGCGTAAGTTCGGGATTCTGGGCAACAGCCTCGATGAGGATCCTTCCCATGCGCCCGGCGGCACCGTTCACGGCAATGCGCGTCATCGAAAACCTCCGTTGAAACCGATTCCTCAGGGTTTCATTTCATCGAAAAACGCCTTCACGCCCTCGAACCAGGAGCTGCGCCGCGGCGAGTGCTTGTGGCCGGATTCACTGAGGGATGCCTGCAGTTCCTGCAACAGTTCCTTCTGGCGCTTGCTCAGGCTGACCGGTGTCTCGACAACCACGCGACACATCAGATCACCCACCGCACCCCCACGCACGGGTTTCACGCCCTTGCTGCGCAGACGAAACATTTTGCCGGTCTGGGTTTCGGCTGGAATGCGCAGCTTGACGCGCCCTTCCAGGGTCGGCACCTCGATCTCGCCACCCAGTGCCGCATCGGCAAAGCTGATCGGCACCTCACAGTAGAGGTTCTTGCCGTCACGCTCGAAGATCGCGTGCTGGCGTACGGAAACCTGCACATAGAGATCGCCCGATGGCCCTCCCTCGGGGCCAGCCTCGCCTTCGCCGGCAAGCCGGATACGGTCCCCGGTATCGACGCCGGGCGGAATCTTCACCGAAAGCGTCTTCTGCCGCTCGACCCGTCCCCGCCCATGACAGTTCGGGCATGGGTCCTTGATCATTTTCCCCTTGCCGCGACACTGCGGGCAGGTCTGCTGCACCGAGAAAAAACCCTGCTGCATGCGCACCTGACCGGCACCACCGCAGGTGGTACAGGTCACTGGCGAACTGCCGCGGCGCGCACCCGTGCCGCGACAATCCTCACAGCCCTCGAGCGCCGGGACACGAATCTTGATCGTCGCTCCCTGGACGGCATCCTCGAGGTCGATTTCCAGGTTGTAGCGCAGGTCCGCGCCACGCTGCGGACCACTGCGTGCCCGGCCACCTCCGCCAAAGATGTCGCCAAACACATCACCGAAGATATCGGCGAAGCTGCCCCCCCCGCCTGCGCCAAAGCCGCCGAAACCACCGGCGCCGCCCTGGGCATCGACGCCTGCATGGCCAAACTGGTCGTAAGCCGCTTTTTTCTCCGCATCGGAGAGGACCGAGTAGGCCTCGTTCGCTTCCTTGAACTTCTCTTCTGCCGCCTTGTCATCCGGATTGCGATCCGGATGGTATTTCATCGCGATACGGCGGTAGGCCTTCTTGATCTCGGCGTCATCGGCACCGCGATCAACGCCCAGCACATCGTAGTAATCTCGTTTCGCCATCAGCGGTTTCCAACATGCGTTCAGTCCCGTGTCCGGATAAAACCCGGTGACGGGTCGGTTCACGAGCAGCCGGCTGCCGACCGACCCCGCGAGGGGAATGCCCGGTCACGGACCGGGGCTAGCGATCCTTCACTTCCTCGAACTCGGCATCGACCACATCGTCACGGCTGGGTTGCTCGGACTGCTCCGCGCCAGCCGACGCGCCCTCACCGGCAGCCTGTGCCTGCTCGGAATACAGCCGCTGGGCAAGGGCTGCCGAAACCTCGGTGAGCGCCTCGCACTTCTTGTCGATCAGCTCGACGTCGTCGGACTTCAGCGCCTCCTCGACCTCCTTGATCGCCGCCTCGATGCGCGACTTCTCGTCTGCCTGCACCTTGTCGGCAGCATCCTTCAGCGTCTTGTTGGTCGCATGGACCATGCCGTCGGCCTTGTTGCGTGCGGCAACCAGTTCCTCGAACTTCTTGTCCTCGGCGGCATGCGCTTCCGCATCACGGACCATCTTGTCGATTTCGGACTCGGACAGGCCGCTGGATGCCTTGATCACGATCGACTGCTCCTTGCCGGTCGCCTTGTCCTTCGCCGACACGTTCAGGATGCCGTTGGCGTCGATGTCGAAGGTGACCTCGATCTGCGGCACACCACGCGGAGACGGCGGGATGTCGGCAAGGTCGAAACGGCCAAGCGATTTGTTGTCGCTCGCCTTCTTGCGCTCTCCCTGCACCACGTGAATGGTCACGGCAGTCTGGCCATCATCGGCAGTCGAGAACACCTGCGACTTGCGTGTCGGGATGGTGGTGTTCTTTTCGATCAGCGGAGTAGCCACTCCACCCAGCGTCTCGATGCCCAGCGTGAGCGGGGTCACATCGAGCAACAGCACGTCCTTCACGCCGCCCGAGAGCACCGCACCCTGAATCGCGGCGCCCACGGCAACCGCCTCATCCGGGTTCACGTCCTTGCGCGGTTCCTTGCCGAAGAAATCCTTCACCTTCTCCTGCACCAGCGGCATGCGCGTCTGACCGCCGACCAGGATCACATCCTGGATCTGCGAGGCGCTCTTGCCGGCATCCTTCAGCGCAATGCGCAGCGGCTCGAGCGTACGGTCGACGAGATCCTCGACCAGGGATTCGAGCTTGGCACGCGAGAGCTTCACGACAAGGTGCTTCGGCCCGGTCGCATCCGCCGTGATGTACGGCAGGTTGACCTCGGTCTGCTGGCTCGACGACAGCTCGATCTTCGCCTTCTCGGCGGCTTCCTTCAGCCGCTGCATCGCCAACGGATCGCCTTTCAGCGAAATGCCGTTCTCCTTGCCGAACTCCTCCGCAAGGTAGTCGATCAGGCGCATGTCGAAGTCTTCGCCACCGAGGAAGGTGTCCCCGTTGGTCGACAGCACCTCGAACTGCTTCTCGCCATCGACATCGGCGATCTCGATGATCGAGATGTCGAAGGTGCCGCCACCGAGGTCATAGACCGCGATCAGGTGATCGCCCGGGCCCCTGTCCATGCCAAAGGCAAGCGCTGCTGCGGTGGGTTCGTTGATGATGCGCTTGACCTCGAGACCCGCGATGCGGCCGGCATCCTTGGTGGCCTGGCGCTGTGAGTCATTGAAGTAGGCGGGAACCGTGATGACCGCTTCGGTCACCGGTTCGCCGAGATAATCCTCGGCCGTCTTCTTCATCTTCTTCAGCACCTGCGCCGAAATCTGCGGCGGTGCCATCTTCTGGCCCTTTGCCTCGAGCCAGGCGTCACCGTTGTCGGCCTTCACGATGGCGTAGGGCACCATCTTGATGTCCTTTTGTACGACATCGTCACTGAAGCGCCGCCCCACGAGCCGCTTGATCGCATACAGCGTGTTCTTCGGGTTGGTGACTGCCTGGCGCTTTGCCGACTGTCCAACCAGCACCTCGCCGTCATCGGTGTATGCAACAACCGACGGCGTGGTACGCGTACCCTCAGAGTTCTCGATGACCTTCGGCTTGCTCCCCTCCATGATTGCCACGCAGGAGTTGGTGGTGCCGAGGTCGATCCCGATAATCTTGCCCATCTTGACTCTCCATTTGCCCGTCGTACGCGGCTATCGCAGCCAAACCGTACAAGTGTACCTGACTGACACCTTATATTGGCGCGCCCGGCGCCTTTTCAAGGTCTCAGACCGTCATATCCACATGCGCCGTTGGCGGCCTGGCAACCACGACCATTGCTGCGCGCACCAGCCTGCCGTTCAGCGTATATCCCTTCTGCATCACCGAAACCACGCTGTTCGGCGCAGCACCGGGAACCTCGACCATCGACATGGCCTCGTGCAGTTCGGGGTTGAACGGCTCACCGGCAGGATCGACCACCGCGACATCGAACCTCTGCAGCACATCGAGAAACGAGCGGTGGGTGAGCTCCACGCCTTCCAGCAGCGGCCGCGTGGCATCGTCGCCCCCACTCATCGCCGCCATCGCGCGCTCGAGATTGTCGATCACCGGCAACAGCGCGCCCGTGAAGCGTTCGAGTGCGAACTTGCGTGCATTCTCGACGTCGCGCTCCGCACGACGGATCATGTTCTGCGCCTCGGCCTGCACCCGCAGTGCACGATCCTCCGCCGCATGCAGCTGTTCGCGCAACTGATCCAGCTCGGACTCCATGTCGTCAGCCATCGCTCCCACATCCTCCAGCGCCTCGTCGCCTGTGCCATCCACGCCTGACATCTCGGCCTGAACCGTGTCGACGGAGTCCTGCCTGGTCTCTTCTTCCGCCACTCTGCCCCCTTCTGGAACCCAGCATGCAAATGTCGTCCGGTGCATGTGGGGACAGCACAGACACATTTCAAGAGAGGGCCAAAAAGAACACGAGGCAGTCGCGACTCGACGCGACCCCGAACGACCATCTCATCTGTATGGGCGATGCCGCGGAAACCATCCGTTCATATGATCGACCTCATGTGCATTCACCCGGACGTGGAGATCGCTGCGCCACGGGCCGATTTGCCCTTACCATACGGACTCACCAGACAGACAACAGGCAGGAGAGAAGCAATGCGGTTCGGATTCCACATGTTCATGGTTCCTCCATCGGAGCACCAGGAGATCGCCCGCACGGCCGACGCCTGGGGCTGGGACAGCATCCAGGTCGCCGACGCGCCCTTCTTCCCCGAAAAGGTCTCCGTTCCCTATCCCTATACACCGGACGGCTCACGCTTCTGGCCTCTCGATATCCCCGTGCTCGACCCGTGGATCGCAATCACCAACATGGCGGCCGTCACCCGCCGCGTGCGCTTCCTGCCATCGGTGCTCCGACTGGCGATCCGCCAGCCGCTGCTGGAGGCAAAGAACCTGTGCTCCGTGGCCGCCGTAGCCAACGATCGACTCGCGATCGGTGTCGGACTGGCGTGGATGCCGGAAGAGTTCAAGTGGCTAGGCCAGGACATGAAGACGCGCGGGGCCCGTCAGGACGAGGCCATCGAGATCCTGAAGCTGCTGATGAAGGGCGGATTCCAGGAGTTCCATGGCAAGCACTACGACTTCGACCGCCTGATCATGGCACCGGCACCCAAGAAGCCGATCCCGATCTATGTCGGCGGCACGACCCCACCCGCGCTCAGGCGCGCCGCACGGCTTGGTGACGGCTGGGTCAGCGTCATCCACAACAAGGAGGACGTACAGGGTGTCCTGGATGAGCTGAACGGCTACCGTCGCGAGTACGGGCGTGAGAACGAACCCTTCGACATCATGATGCACTGCCCGAATGCCGACACGCTCGATGACATCCGTCGTCTGGAAGACATGGGCGTCACCGACCTGCAGGCCACACCATGGAGCATGCCGGGAATCCTGGCCGAGATGGGCGTCGGCACCATCATGCAGCAACAACCATCGCTGGAAGTGAAGCTGGAAGCCATCAAACGCTACGCTGATCAGGTCATCGCGAAACTCTAGAGAGGTCCTGGCAGGCTCGGCTCTCGTCACAGCGACGGGGGCCGGACAGCCAGAAAATCAACACACTCCGACTACGGTGAGCGCAATGCTGCACTCAGCATGCGCGCGGTGACATCGACCACGGGAATCACACGATCGTAGGCCATCCGCGTCGGCCCGATCACCCCGATCACGCCAACCGTACGCCCCCCTTCCTGATACGGTGCAGTCACCAGGCTGAAGTCGACCAGGGGCTGATAGCCCGCTTCTTCACCGATGAAGATCTGCACACCGTCGGCACAGGCGCTGCGCTCCATCAGGTGCAGAATGTCCTTCTGCTGCTGGAACGCCTCAAACAGTTCGCGCAATCGCGTCATGTTGTCGGCAGATACCGCATCGAGCAGGTGTGACTGCCCTGCCACGACATACCCTGCGCCCGCCTTGTTCTCATCGGCAACCAGCGCCTGGCTGGCGATATCCATTGCCGTCTCGAGCAGCGTGTCGATCGACTGGCGAGTGCTGCGCAGGGTATTCAGCAGATCTTCCCGAATCGAGGCGAGACCGCAGCCCACGAAGTGCGCGTTCACGAAGTTCGCGGCGGCGCGCAATTCGTGCTCCTCATATTCGCGTTCGGTGTGGATGATGCGGTTCTGCACTTCCTTCTCGTTCAGCACCAGGATCACCAGCACCCGGGCTCCGGAGAGCGGCAGAAACTCGACATGGCGCAGCGTCAACTCGTCCTGACGCGGAACCGTGACCAGTCCGGCCTGATGAGTGATCACCGACAGCAGGTTCGATGTCGTTGTCAGAAGCTCCGAGGTGGTCTTGCCGGGGCCCAGCTGCGCCTTGAGGGTTTCCATTTCCTCTTGCGGCAGGGGCTGTGTCGTGATCAAGGTGTCGATGAAGAAGCGATAGCCCTTCACCGTCGGGATGCGCCCGGCCGAGGTGTGGGGTGTTGCGACATAGCCGCGGCTTTCCAGGTCGGCCATCAGCGCTCGCACCGTCGCAGGGCTCAGCGACACGCCGCTGTACTGCACCAGCGTGCGCGAGCCAACCGGCTGACCGGCGCGAATGTAGAGCCCAACGAGTGTCCGCAGCAGCACCTGCTGTCGCTCGGAGATCGGTGCGTCCTTCATCGTATCAGACACCTCTGCACCGCCAAGCTGAGAACCCTTGCCGGATTCCAGCATCGCGCCCACCTGCTTCGACTGGAGCGGCCCAGCCACCGTCTTGCCGCATGGTACCCGGGGTCATGCTTCTCTGCACTCGGCAAACGATGGCGTACCTCGAAAGGCTGCGGTATAAATCGCCGATGCTGCACCACCTGTCGATTCGCAATCACACGCTGATTCCTGCACTCGACCTCGAACTGGGGACGGGGCTGACGGTCATCACCGGCGAGACCGGCGCGGGCAAGTCGATCGTGCTCGATGCGCTCGGGCTTGCGCTCGGCAGCCGTGCCGATGCGCGCGCAATCCGCACCGGAGCCGAGCGACTCGAAGTCACGGCGGCCTTCGACCTCGACGATACACCGACAGCCGGTGCGTGGCTCGCAGAACGTGAGCTGGACGAGGACGGCGAGTGTCAGTTGCGCCGTGTCGTGACCCGCGATGGGCGCAGCCGCGCCTGGATCAATGGGCGCCCAGCCACACTGCAGGACATCAGGGAGCTGGGTGATTGCCTGGTCGACATCCACGGCCAGCATGAACACCACTCACTGCTGAGACGCAGCGCACAGCAGCACCTGCTCGATGAGCACGGCGGGCACCTGGCGCTGCTGCGTCATGTGTCCGAAGCATGCAGTGCCTGGCGTGCGTGTCGCGACGAACTCGATGCGCTGCATCGAAGCGCCCACGAGCGGCTCGATCGCATGCAACTGCTCAGCTACCAGCTCGCCGAGCTCGATGAGCTCGCACCCGGGCCGAACGAGTACGAGGCACTCGAACAGGAGCAACGGCTGCTCGCCAGCGCACACGAAACCCAGGCAACGATCGCCACGACACTGACGCTATGCGAAGGCAATGGCGACAGTGGCCTGCTGGATGGACTGCGTCGCGCATGCACTGCAACGCACGCACTCGCGGCACTTGGGATTCGCGCCAACACCGTGCACCAGCTGCTGGAATCGGCACGCATCCAGGTCGATGAGGCACGACGCGAGCTGACATCACTGGCCGAGCAGTTCGAGGCCGACCCGCAACGGCTGGCCGAAGTCGAGTCACGATTGTCGATGATCCACGGTGCCGCACGGCGCCATCGGGTCTCGGCAACGGCTCTGCCTGCCCTGACCGAGGAATTGCGCCACGAACTGCAGGGACTGGACGGATCGGACGCGCGTATCACGCACCTCGAGAAGGAAGAGCACGCGCTGCGCGCGGCGTGGGTGGCGCTGGCGGAGAGACTCAGCGGCGCACGCAGGGAGACGGCCAGGCAGATCGCCATCCAGGTCGACGAGCAGCTCGCACTGCTCGGAATGGAAAACTGCCGCTTCAGCGTCATGATCCGTCCCGTCACTCATGCGGACCCGAACCCGGAAGGTGCCGAGCAGATCGAATTCCTCGTGACGACGAACCCTGGAGCGGCACCCGACGCACTGTCGCGGGTCGCCTCGGGCGGTGAGCTGTCACGCATCAGCCTGGCGATCCAGGTCATCATCGCAAACCGCACGACGACGCCAACCGTCATCTTCGATGAGGTCGACGTTGGCATTGGCGGAGCCACCGCCGATGCGGTAGGACAGCTGCTGCAGACGCTGGGCGCGCGCATTCAGGTCGTCTGCGTCACACACCTGGCACAGGTCGCAGCCCGTGGCGCGGCGCACCTGCGTGCACTGAAACGCCACGAAGGCGAGTCCACCGTCACCGAGCTGCAGCCACTGGACGACGGGGAGCGCATCGAGGAACTCGCGCGCATGCTTGGCGCCAGCACGATCACCCGCAAGACGACCGCTCATGCACGCGAGATGCTCGAGACGGCGCACCGAAACAGCACAGCGCAGAGCTGAACGATCCGCGCCCCCGAATCGAAGCTCAGGGGTTTTCGCGCACGTACAGAACGAGGGTACGCCCGACCAGCTCGAAGCCGTGTTCGGCGACGATCGCACGCTGGCGCGCCTCGATGTCGGGATCGTGAAACTCCACGACACGCCCGGTATCGACACACACGATATGGTCATGGTGCCCGCCACGCGCCAGTTCGAACACCGAGTGACCACCCTCGAAATTGTGGCGCTCCACCAGGCCCGCGGCCTCAAACTGCGTCAGCACGCGGTAAACCGTCGCCAGACCAACGTCTTCCCCCACCTCGAGCAGGGCACGATAGACATCCTCGGCGCTCATGTGCTGGCTGGCCGGAGGGCGAGAGGACAGCATCTGCAGAATCTTCAGACGCGGGGCGGTGACCTTGAGTCCGGCTTTCTTGAGTCGGCTACTGTCCATCACTGGTTTCCTGTACATCGCCCCTGGCAGGGCGCGGGGATGCAAAGCACCCGATTGCTATGGGAGAATGCGCCCGCGAGGACAAGCTTCACGATACTGGAACAGATTTTTCAATGCAAAGACTTGCGGTTGTGATCCTGTTTTGCGCGACGCTGCTCGGATGCAGTGGCACCCGCCTCGGGTTTCCGGGTGTATACCGGATCGATATTGCGCAAGGCAATATCGTGACCCAGGAAATGGTCGACAAGCTCAGACCCGGCATGACGAAACGCCAGGTTCGCTTCGTCATGGGCACGCCGTTGGTGGTCGATACATTCACACCCGATCGCTGGGATTACGTGTATCGCTATGCGCGCGAAGGCCAGCAGGAGAGCGAGGAACGTGTCAGCCTGTTCTTCGTGAACGATGTGCTCGCACGCATCAGCGGCACTTTCGCACCTTCGTCGTCGGCCAGTGACAGCGCAGCGACCACCTCGCCCTGAAATGACTCAATGCCTGGTCGGCGCCGCCTTGCGGGCGCGCGCCTTGCGGCTTTCCTTCGGATCGACCAACAGCGGCCGATAGATCTCCACGCGCTCCCCCTCCTCGAGCACTCGTGCGCGTGGATCCATCACCGCCTTGCCGAAGATCCCCATCTTCGCAGTCTGCAGATCGATACCATCGAACATCGTGGCGATTCCCGACTGCTCGACCGCATCGAACACCGTCGTGCCCCTCGCCACCCTGACCGACACGATACGCTGGCGCTCGGGCAGCGCGTACGCCACCTCGACGCGGATGAACGGGGCAGTTTCTTCAACACTCATCTTGAACTTGCCTCATGCACCGGTAATCGACACGCCAAGCCGGCCAGCACGCACTATACGGCGCACGATACGCCCGAACAAACCCGAACCGTCAGCACACAAGTCCTGCGTGCTAGAATCCGCGCCCCTTCACGTGAGCCTGGACGGGCGATGAGCAGGAAGAAAGCGGGAGCAGGCGGCTCCACGATCGCCCTCAACCGCAAGGCGGGATTCGACTACTTCATCGAGGAACGCTTCGAGGCCGGGGTCGTGCTCGAAGGCTGGGAGGTCAAGGCCCTGCGTGCAGGCCGGGCGCAACTGGTCGACAGCTACGTGCTGCTGAAGGACGGCGAGGCCTGGCTGCTTGGTGCACGCATCGAGCCACTGCCAAGCGCGAGCACTCACTTCGTCACCAGCCCGGATCGTACGCGCAAACTGCTGCTGAACCAGCGTGAACTTTCGAAGCTGTTTGCCGGCGTGCAGCGCGAAGGCTACACCGCTGTGTGCACGGCACTGTACTGGAAGCGACACCTGGTGAAATGCGAGATCGCACTTGCCAGAGGGAAAAAACAGCACGACAAGCGTGCTACCGAAAAGGACCGCGACTGGGCACGCCAGCAACAGCGCCTGTCGCGACATGCCAAATAGGTACGGGAACTTTCACCGCAGAAGCTGCCTAAGCTGACGAATGTAACGTGCTAAGCTGGCCACGTTCAGATACACATGAGTTTCGGGGGCGTTTTGGATTCGACGCCGGTTACGAAACCTGATGTGCATGCCGAGACGGCAACCGGTCTCGTAAATCCTCTGTTGCAAACCATAGTTGCCAACGACGACAACTACGCACTCGCTGCTTAATACCCAGTAGGGTGCCGTC
>CAZSYV010000065.1:0-15679 GCA_964610955.1 uncultured Klebsiella sp.
GGAAACTGTTGCGGTTATGTGCGTAGGCTTCCAGCAAGCGGGTGAAGGACGAGAATGACCCCTTTTCGCGCTCGCGGTTGACAATGGAATAGGCGTAGTAGCGCAGGTGCTCGAACAGGATGCAGTGCCGCGAATGGCTGACCTCATCGAGCTGCGGCCCTTTACCCCACGGCGAGGACACGGCCAGCTCCACATAGTCGGCCAGCTCGCCCAGCTCATAGATGTGGCTGTGTATCTCCCATGTCAGCCACCACGGATGGCCGGGAGTTTTGGCGACCGGCCCGCTGTGGAAGTCTGTGTCAGCGTCCAGACGGGCGGCGAACGCCTCGTAGATCGCCTTCATGTAGGCGATGGGTTTGGAGCGGGCGCTTTCTGTCGTGCAAACGGGGGGGATGGCGTAGTACAGGTGGCTATGGCCACTCTTGCGGTTGCGCACGATCAAGTTGGGGGCTGGCAAGCCCGCATCCTCCCAAATGAGCGCGTTTGAGTGATCGAGGTCGAAGATCAGCCAGCTCACCATACCCGGTCGATTGACCTGCATGTAGGGATAGCGAATCGCGTACTCACGAGGACGGATGCGCGTAGCGGTCTTATCGTCGGAGCACCGGGGCAGGTACGGAGCTTCAAGCAGCACGCGATTCAGGGCGGTGCCGCCCTGAAAAAAACGCTGTGTCGGTGCTTCGTCGCGTGCTGCGACAGTGGATTGTCGAGCCATACCCCTCCGCTACCCGCGCAAAAACGCGGGCAAAAACTTGCCTACCGGGGGGTTGGGACGTAGAATGAGGGCCTGTGATGGTTCCCTCGGGTGAGACACGACCGCCAAGTCGATAGCCCCTCCGGCTTTTCCTTCTACGTCTCAACGCCCCCCGAAACTTTGCACAAAGCCCCGCGCCAACGGGGCTTTTGCTTTTTCGGTGCCTTGTCTCTGGTGCTACTCGATAGCCAACTCCGGTTCATCCCCGTTGCACGGGGAACAATCAAATATCCAGCTCTGTCTGCTTGCCCCGCTTCGTGCGTGGCACCCAGCCATTAGCGTCTACTTCAAACTTGCTCAGACCACAGACCTGCAAAGCAGAGATAGCGCCATCCACGGACTGGAAGTAACGAACCCCAGTCCGAGCCGCGCTAAAAATCCGCTCCCCAGCAGCCGTGCGGATAACCGCAATCAACCCTTGACCGGCTTCATCCATACGGACAACCACAGACTCAATAGCACCTGCGCTTGCCAGCTCACGAACAATGGGGACAGTCACTGTTGCCCGTTTTTCTGTCATAGCCACGGTTTATACACTCCAATAGACATAAACGCAAGATATTCAATATCGACATGGACTAGAGTCCATGTTGAGCGCCTTAAGTTGAATTAGATAGCTATCTAGCTAGCTAGCTATCATTCGATCCCGAAATGCTGTTTGAGCAACCGCTCAACGATCTCGGTTTCCGTCACCCGATGGCCCGGTACTGACTCCGCGCTTGCGGCATCCTTGAGGGCTTTGGCGATGTCCCACCGCATCCGAAAGAGCTTCTGCACGGTCGGCACGGGCGGCTCATCTGCGGCAGGTGCCGCAGGCTTGGGAGCATCCCGATGCGCCTTGTCGGCAACATCTCCCGCTCCACCTTCCAGAAAAGCGGTCGGGTCTTTCAGTGGAGTGGCAATGCCTGTGAGGTCAGGTTTTCCGCGCATCTTCTTCACGCTGTCACCTCTTTGAAGAAGGCTTCCATTTCCGCAATCGCAGCCTGATCCTTGCCCAGCTCCTGCACGATCGCACCTTCGCCGATGGCGCGACGGAAGGCCACGCGCTCGCAAACCTTGGTCGGCAGCACAGTCAGCTCCTGCTCGGCGAGAAACTCCAGCATCTCAGCGGCGTCCTTGGTGCGCGGATCGACGCGGGTCAGCAACACGCGCACATCGAGGTCGGGGTTGTAGTCACGGGCCAGCTCGACCACTGTCAGCAGATCGGTCATGGCTGCGGCATCGAGGTTAGAAGCACCAATCGGAATAACTGCGCGTTGGGCGAGCAGCAGAGCGGAACGCAGCCCCACCGAGTCGCGGCCACCGGCATCCACCACGACATGCGCGAAGCCGCTGGCAAGCTGCTTGCCTTCGGCCAGGATCGCTTTGCCCGCGAGGCATGTCGTCGTCGGGCTGGGCGTGTAGCCCTCGTTCTCTCGCCGCCAAGCAGCCCAGCTCGCAGCGCTCGCCTGCGGGTCGCCGTCAATCAGCAAGGTCTTGCCCTGCCGGGCCAGCATCGTGGCGAGATGGACGGCGGTCGTGGTCTTTCCCACGCCGCCTTTGGTATTGACCACAGCAAAGATCGTCACGTCATCATCCTCCAGAGTTGAGCTAGATAGCTAGCTATCACAAGACACAACGAGATTATAGAGATAGCTAGCTAGCTATCACAAGAAAGAAACGAAAAATAAATATTTTTATGGTCTATAGTCCATCTGCAAAACCATAAAACCCTTTATTTATGCGGTCTTCGGCGGTATTTTATGTCCATGCTTTAGATTTTGCATACCGTTGCAGCGATACGCGACAGCACCTAGAATGACGGCATCTTGACCAATTTTGGGAGCATCGCCGTGGCTGCCGCCGATCCATCAATGCCGTTCTCGCCCTGCGATCCCGCAGCAGGGTCATGTACCGACGTATCGGTCGGAATCCTTCAGTGGATCTTCGGCCCGGTCGTCGAGAAGCTGACTCAAGGGGCAAGCCCTGACGCTGTTGATGCCAGTGTCAGCGTGATGGCCTCGATCTTCTCTGTCTTCAATTCGGGCCTACTGGTGGTCGCCAGCCTGATCGTCAGCTACGTCGCCGTCATGGGCGTGACGAACACTGCGAACGAAGGCGAGGCGATGGGACGGAACTGGTCTTCACTCTGGACGCCTGTACGGATCGTTTCAGGCGGAAGCGTGCTGCTGCCAACCACAAGCGGCTACAGCTTCATTCAGCTCATCGTGATGATGTTCGCGCTATGGGGTGTGGGTTTCGCCAACACCTTGTTCAAGATCGGCACAGAGAACGGGATCATCAACGGCGCACTCACCGCGACCAGTGCCCAGATGGGCCTTGGCAGCGGGGCCAAGCCGAACCCGAACTATCCCTTATATGACATCCGCCAATTCGCGCAGGAGTACTTAGCCGTGGCGTGGTGCAAGCGCACCGTGAACGCCTCATTTTCAGGCTTCGGCGGCGGCACGCCGAACGTCAGCGCAGCCGGAACACCTGACCAGACCATTGCCGAAGGCGGCAGCAAGAAGGCAATGATCTATCAGGCGAAGGATCGAAATGCCGTCACCAATCTGGGTGGCGGTGTGCCGCTTTGCGGCTCGGTGAAGGTCTACAGCTATTCGGCTCCGGCTGCCATCGCCGCTGAAACTACCACGTCAGCGGCGTCCATCTTTGATCCGGCCAAGATTCAGGATAACGCCTCGGCCATGTCGGCGATCCGTGTCGCCGCTCTGAACGCCAAGGCGACCGCCGTCAACAAGGTGATGCAGGACATTGAGGTGTGGGTTGGCGAATGGCCCGCGACCATCAACGAATCCGGTTGGGAAAACGTCACGAGCGACCGTTTCAACCAGATCGTCAATCAAGCCCAGAGCACCCTGACCGCAAGCCTGACTGCTCAGATTGCAGCCGACACCACGCTGCAACAAATCATGCAGAAGTACGTTACCGACATCACCAAGGATGGCTGGGCAATGGCAGGCGGTTTCTATCAGCGCCTCGGCGGCATCAAGGAAGAGCTGGGCCGCATCTATGCCGAAAACGTCGCACAGGCCACCGCACCGAACCTCAACACCCTGCCGCAAGGGCCGCATTCCTCCCTTGCGGCCAACAGCTACACCACCGTCTACAACACCATCATCAGCAAGTCGCTGACCGGGGGAAGCTACACCACGCCCGACACCCCTCGGGCTGCTGATCTCAAGTCGAACCTGATCCCATCGTCCCTCGACGATCTCAGCATCGACACATTGGGCAGCCGGGGTGACAGCTTCATGAGCGGCTTCGTGCAGTGGGGCATGGAGCGCGTGACCAGCACCATGATCGGCACCGATGGCGACGTGGACGCCATTGCTCGCATCAAAACCACGGGCGATGTGCTTGCGCTGCTGCAATCGACGGGTTTTGCTGCCGACCGGCTGATCCACACCTCGCTTTCGGGCCTGAAAGCCGCTGCGGCAGCGGTAGGCAGCGTCAGTTTCATGGGCAACAAGGTCGATGCCACCCCGTTGGCCGACACCTTCCTGAACTGGGTGATTTACAACTTCCTGACCCCGCTGGCCGAAGTCACAACGTGGCTCGGGCGGCTCGCGTTCTATTTCGGCGTGTTCCTGCCGAGCCTGCCGTACACCATCTTCATGGTCGCGTTTGTGGGCTGGCTGATGGCGGTGCTCCAGTCGATCATTGCCGCGCCCCTGTGGGCGGTCATGCACATGACGCCTGACCGCACCTTCGTCGGCAGCCAGACGCAGGGCTACCTGCTCCTGCTGTCGCTCTTCATCCGCCCGGCGCTCATCATCACCGGCCTGTTCGCCGCGATGATGGTGGCCAATCCCGTGGTTGGGTACATCAGCAAGGCATTCTGGGCGATGTATCACGCCAACGTCACCTCGGCGGAATCGCTAGGCTGGTTCATTGAATTTTTGCAGTGGAAAAATTGGCTCATCGTGTACGGGTTCGTTCTGCTGCCCGTGATGTACATGATTTTCGGGCTGTCGCAGAGCTTGCCGGACACCGTGCTGCGCTGGATCGGCGCTGGCATCAGCTCGATGGGCGAAACCCAAGCTACCGAGCAGATGCGCGGGCAGTCGGAAAAATATGGCCCCAGTGCGTTGCGCGGCGGTGCGTCTCCGGGCCAACCCGAGGCAAAAACACCGAATAATCGCCTGAACGGTGACTCTGGAGGCGCAGGCAGTCTAAGCGGGCCGAGCGGCCCCACTGGCAACGGTGGCGGTGGCCGCAGCGGTGGCGGCAACCACCCGCGCCTGCTGAATGCCAACGGACAAGGGGTAGCACCGCAGCACGACACCCCGGCGCCGTCCGCATCGAGCAGCTCCGCAGCGCCCAGCGGGCCGACGCGCAGCACCTCCACCGCATCGTCCAACACCGGGTCGTCTCTCAACACCGGCTCACAAGGCGTGGTCAGCCGCTGGGGTAACAGCGAAGACATCACCGACGCTGAATTCGTCGAAGTGAAAGACACGGCCCCGCGATCTGGTACTACCTCACGCCCCTCATCCACAGGGGAAAAAGCCAGCAACGCCGTGCTCGCTCTTGGCTCCGCTGGTGTCATCAGCGCGGCATCGAACACAGAGAACGTCAACGATGACGGCATTGGCGGCAGCGGCTTGCATTACGACAGCCGCTACAGCCCGCCACCCGCTGCACAGGCGTCCTCAGTCATCAACCACGGCGACACCACAGCAAGCGGAGGACAACCGGCATGAGCTACCAGTACGACTACAACGCCGAGGCCACCGGCCACGTCATTGGGCTGCGGCGTGGATACGAACAGGGCTTTGAAGCGGGCGAAGTTGCAGGTTGGAACAAGGCCATGCGTGAGTGGAACACCGAAGTCGAAACGCAGTGGAACCCGCTCGTTGACCGCCTCACTGCTGAGCGAGACGAGGCCATCCGCGCCCGCGATGAACTGCTGGAGCAGGTACGCCATGCAGGCCAGCAAACCCGCAAATGGCACAACGCTTTCTACAGCGTGCTGTGCGCCCTCGATAGCGCAATGGACGTGCTACAGCACGCACCGCAGGACATGCGCACTCGGATGATCCTCGATTACGCCAAACGTGCCGAGTACATGAAAGACAAGGGCTGGATCGACTCGATGCCGCAGGAAAACAGCGTCCTGCGCTCACGCGCCCGCCCAACCGCTGACCAGCTCCAAGGATGGTGGGATCAAGTCCTCCACCACGCGAAGAAGGCAGCGGAAGCCGACCGTACCCAGTCCCCCAGCCCATAAGGAGAGCCGCAGATGCTGACCCATTCCCTGATCCCCGACGCTACCGTGCTGGCCATCCTGCTAGCTGTCGCTGACACCGTTCTGGCCCAGCGAAAACGCCGCAAACACACCCGGAGGGCTTTCGCATGAACCTCAAGAACGGCGCGAAACGCGCAGCCAAATTCACGTTCGTCGTGATGCCGCTTTCGATCCTCGGCTGGCGACAACTCCGGGCGAACAACGGCTACATCCGTGACCTGTGGCGCACGCTGCGTCATCCGCAATGCCCCGAGTGCGGTCGCGGTGTCATGCACCTGCCCGCCAATGCCCAACCCGATGAAAAGGCGCTTTATCCGTGGGAGTGCTCTGCCAAATGTGGTTTCGGCGTACTGGCCCCGCAAGACCCGGCAGAGATTCGCCACATCGTGCAGGCACGATCCGAGACACGCGGCAAGCAACGACTGGCGTTTCTCGGCGACCCTGAGCGCGACAAGCTTATCACCAGCCATCTGCGCAAATCCCGCGCCTATTGGGTGGTGGTCGCCCTCGTCTTTTTGATGGCCGCATGGCAACTGGCTATAGGCGCTCCAATGATGGTTGTCCTGAGCGTGCTGTGCATGTGTCTGCCGTTCTCGATCCACGCGATTCGCTGGAGCTATCGGGCGTGGCAAGTGCGCTCCGGCACGCTGTTCGTGGAAGGCGCGTTTGGCCGCTACGTCCGCGACATGCTCTGGGTTCGGGGGATTCAGTGATGGCCCAGATTCAATCCATCCTACTTCGCCTTGGCCGCGAGCGTGTTACCAACATCTGCTGCGTGCTCGGGACATGTCTCGCCTTGTTCGTCGAGCGCGATGCGCTGATGAATGGCCCGCCTGCTGCCCAGCTCGGAACCATCGCCCTCGCCATCGTTGTCCCGATCTTGTACCTGACGCCGCTGGTCTGGCTCGTTTACCGCTACCTCGTGAGGCCCGCCCATGAAAACCGCTGACAGCTATCTCGTACTGCGCGTCTCGTGGCTGCGCGAGCACGATCAGGTTATTGCTGAGCTGGCCGAGCTGTGGTTCGACCGGCAGGCCAAGCAGCAGCCTGACCCCAAGCCCATCAAGCCCATGCGCATCAGGGCACAGCACAACAGCGACATCAGGAGCCATGCCCATGCGTAGCAAGCACTTCATCACAATTGCTGCGGTGGCGTTTTCCAGCATCGTCTGCGCCCAGATGCCCGTCCCGCTGCTCGACAACGAGCCAGCCGCACCCAACGCAACACTCTGGGCCGTGGCTGGCCCGATGTTGCAGGCCGCGCTGGAGTGCCGCGAAGACCTGCCCGACCATCCAGCCACACGCGCCCTGCTGCCACGCAAACCAGCAGGCGAGGAACAGCACTACCGGCTGACACCGCCCAACGGGTTCAAGGTATTCGGTCTGCCGGTGGCCGAGATTGAGGTCTGGGTCGATGACGGCAACGGCGAACTGGGCCACGGCTACACCTCACACATCCGAGGCAGGACGCTGGCCGAAGTTGCCAAGGCGGCCAAGCTGAACAAGGGCAAGAGCTTCCCCAACCGCAAAACGTCGATGGGCAGCCTGATGGCCGATCAGCCATTTGGCCCGGAGTCGGTGCAACTGACCTGCACCATTGACGGCAGCTACGCCGCCCACGAAAACGAGTACCGGGAGCCATGACCATGCACAAGCTGCTTGCTCTGGCCGCACTGGTGGCCGTGACTCCGGCACTGGCCGATACCTGCATGGTGTCGCCAACCGAGAAACAGACCGTCTCCGGGCGCTTCGGCAAATTCCGGGGCGGCGGTGCAGGGAACTTCGGTAGCGCCAACCAGAAGCCGCACATGCACGATGGTCTGGACTTCTCGACCAGTGGCGCGTCGCAGCCTCTGTACGCCACAACGGACGGCAAGATCACCTTCATCGGCAACCGGCGCTCGGCAGGCAACGCGATCCTCATCGAGCGCAGCAATGGCGACGTGGTGGCGTACTACCACATGAGCGGCTTTGCCACCGGCTTGAAACAGGGCATGGAGGTCAAAGCCGGGCAGTACATCGGCCTGTCCGGCAACACACCCAGCGACGCGATGGTGAAGCACCTGCACTTCACCTACGGCACCGCGCAGAAAGATGAGGCCCGCGCCAAGGCTTTCACTCAGAGCGCATCGAAAGGCACCTTCAACCCCGGCCAACTCCCGTCCGCCTTCAACCAGCAACAGGGGATCGGCTGGAAGACCGACCCAGCCCCGTATTTCTGCGCGACTTTCCCGATCCAAGACGGCAACCCGCAGCACTACCCGATTCTGGGCAAGGACACCAAGGAACAGCACGCGATCCTGTTTGGTAGCGTCCCTCCGGGCGGCGTGGCCCCGAACGTCAAGTTCGAGCCAGCACAAGTCGCTGCGGCGAATGCGGACGCGGCGCTGGCCGCTGCCGAGGGCAAGTCTCCCGCCGAGTGGCTGTCTGACAAGGACGGCTACGGCACGCTACCGACCGCGCCGATTGGTGGTTACGACACGATGTCCACTCACGAAATGCTACTGACAGAGGCGGGGCGTCGGTTCAGCGACGCCGAATGGAACAACAACATCACCAAGGTATCCAGCCGGGCGCTCTGGGTAGATTTCAACCGCGCAGTAGGCGTCAGCAACTACATGGCCGAAGCGATCTATCGGAAAAAGGAGCGGGTCGAAGCCCTGCTGGCTATCTACACGTCACAGAAGACCGAGCGGCTGCGCAAGCAGACTGCCGCAGCACATGATCGGGCGCAACGCGGTGACGTTTCGCGCAGCATCAACTGAGGGCGCTCCAATGTACAACGCACCATCTATCGACATCGCCACGATGCCTATCGCAGACAAGGTGCATCGCTATGCAAACGCCAAGTACTACAAGGCCCTGCTGGACGCACTGCAAGCCGCAGCAAATGAGGTTGGGTGTGATTTTGCACTGTCATCTCGTGATGCTGCATACATCCCGGAGGACATCTATGAGCATCTGGCCTTTAACTTGGTATTGGCCCGTGAGCAGTATCTAAGGCCAGCCATTGGCTCAATTGCCCATTATGAGAATGCAGAATCCGGCATGAAAGATGGCTATGCCCATCTACTGCTCAGGGATGTCTTGTCGGCCCTCTCAGAACTGGGCCTGAAATGGAGGATCAGGAGCATCGAGTATTACGACCGGGAAGGCTTACAACGGGCACAGGCTCGCCGTACAAATGGGGGGTTCCCACCCCTGCCAGAGCCTGCTGCATCAGCTCCATCCATTAAAGCCGATGTGTCCAGGCTGGCAGATGAGTTTTTCAACGGGCTGGATACGCCCAAGGAGGACATCCCAACATGAGTACAACTGCCAAGATCGACTTCGCGCCGGGCCTGTTCGATGAAGCTGTGCCGCCCGAAGAGAAGAAACCCACCCCTAACTTGGAAGACTCTTTTCCGAGCACCTACAAACCCAAAAGCTTTTGGTGGTGGTACAGAAAGCAAATCCTCACCACGCTCGCGCTGCTGACAGCGGCTGGAGCTGCCGCGTACTTTGTCATCAACCACCAAGCGGACACATCGCCAGTTGTTGAAGGCCCGTTCCTGCTGCCCACAATTAACCAGCCGAAGGCACAACCTGTCCTCACAACATCGGCTCGGTCATGCTACGGAGACGAAGCCATCTGCACGACAGCCGTCACTGATCGCCCTGCCGACATGATGACCTCGCTGGTCGCCATGTTGCCGAAGGCGGAAAAAGACAGGCGATACCGGGTGTCGGTCGTCATCGAGGAACTGGGCGAATGGCCTCAATCTGGCGACTGAACGAGGATCGTGTCGAGTTCGAGCGGGTAACGTCCGCTGTACTCGATGCCGATCCTGATGGCACCTACGTCATCCAGCAACCGGACAACACATTCCGGCTGCGCATCGGCAACGCCCCCACTCTCGCAGTCGGCGAGCGGTTCACCGTGGCGGGCATCGAGTTCGACACCGCCGAGATCGAGTGTCTGCATTTCGCAGATTGCGTATAGTCACAGCTATCAGCCAATCAAGAGCACCAAACAATGCAATTCAAAGTCACGCTCTACGTGAATAAGTCGTTGGGCGGGATCACAGTCGAAGGGAACACCGTCCAATGCCTCCGGCGGACAGACGAGCGCACAGCCACAGGACGCCGACGCCAGCGAGTCATCTGCACCATCGACCGCTGGGCATCGGAGCTTTCCGCCGAAGCCCGCGAACTGCTCACCGAAGAAGAGCAAGCGGAATGGGCCGCATGGAAGGTTAAACACGATGCGGAGTACCGCAAAAAGCAGCTTGGTATCGCCCTAGATGCCGTCACCAAGACGATGGAAGCGGCCACCACGGCGCTACGCGAGTGCGTGGCTAAACCTGCTGACCCCGCTGCAATGTGGGCCGCCATCGAGGCGCTATCTGCCGAACTGGAGAAGGCTGGCCACGAGAAACCTAAGCGGCCACGAGGCCGCCCACGGACGAATGATGACGACGACGATCAACTCATCGAGCACTGGCCGATGGGCACTCAGCCGCCTCTGCCGAATTTCGCCCCACCGGGCACAGAGGCACACCGCCAGTACCAGAGCCTGCTCGACAACTTTGAGGCATATCGCCGGGCAAATGAAGATAGCTAGCTATATAGCTATCTAAAATGGAATGCTCTCATCCCACGGAAACCTTGCAGCCTGCTGCTCTGCCACCTTGGCCTGAGCCTTGATCTTCGTTTCCAACGCCTTGATGAAGCGGATGGATGCCGCGACGTGGTTGAAGATCAGCAGGCTTTCCTCGTAGTTCAGGATCGGGTTGTCGTGTGCAAGGCTCTTGTTGTTGCGCACATCATTGAAGGCTTCCAGCACTGAGATACTGGACTTCAAAATGCGCTCGGTCATGGCCGACTCAAGGTGGCCACCTTCCCGGAGCGCCTTGACGTACTCGCCGAAGACACTGTGCAGCGGCTTGTCACGAGTGATCGTGATGCCGTGCGGCTCGCACGTCACACGGATGAACTTGTTGACGAAGGTATGTAGTCGATCCAGCCCGCCCTCGGGCTGGTTCTTCTCGATGGCTTCGCGGACATGCTCTGCCACCACCTCGAAATCCCGCTCATCTGCGATGGCGGTCAGCGCATCCAGCTCGGCCACCGGCTGGTCACTGAGAAGACGCTGGGCAATCTTTCGGCAGTCGTCGATCAGCAGCGGATTGCTGTCGCCAAAGCACTGCTCATCGGTCGCATACTCGATCAGCCCGCCAATGACCCGCCCCACGACATGATTGCCATCCACATCCCAGAAGGTACGCATCCGATTGGCCTTGGACGTACCCCGCGCCTTGTACCGTTCGGCATCAATCTCGACCCGGTACTCATCGAAGAAGTCACCGAAGGTGCGGTCAGAGAAGTTCAGGACATAGCCGCCACCCATACCAAGCAGCTTTTCCAGCTTGCGACGCTCACTTCCGCTCAGATCGGACATAGCTCCCCTACGCCATCTTGATCCACGCCATACCGACAAGGGCCGTCAGGACAAGCCCGGCAAGCACGGTGCTGGCATAGTGGATATACAACCGCCGCAACGCCCAGCGCACAGGCCGGGCTTCTGCCCGTCTCTGCTCGGCAATGAGTTGGGCACAGGCTCGATCACGGGCCTGCAACTCCGATGTGGCACGTTCCTCGGCGTAAAGAACTGCGGCCAGATAGTCGAGCATCCGGTGCTCGGTGATGTTCTGCTTCCACGTCTCGACTTTGACTAACGCTCCGGCCAGCATGGGTCTGGATCGGCCTTCGCGATGCTCGGGGTCGGTGTAGTCGAAGACCAGACCGAACTGCTCATAAAACCAGTTGCGCCGTGCCTTGTTGTCACCATGCCCCTGTCCGGCCAGCAGCTCGATACCATTGACGGTCGCCTCGGGCCACTGCTGCACCCACTGGACGATCTCATTCATCAGATAGGTGCCGATACGCTGACCATCCAGCCCCGGCAAATCAAGGAATACAGCCCCTTTCGACATCGAGGTCGAAGTCAGCGACACAGCGTTGAAGTTGCGCGAGTAGCTGCCATCAAACCGCCCTTTTCCACCATCCCGGTGCGAAAACTTGGCTGTGATGCGCTGGTAGGAAAGCCGAATGGACGCCTCGTAGATCGTCCCATCCCGAGGATCGCGCCGATAGGTTTCCTCCCGCTCGACAAGCACCCAGCCCAATGCCTTGTCATCCGGGCGATCCTTGTCTTTGATCTCCAGCACGAGGATGCGCGGCTTTACGCTCTGGCCCTCGCGCCACCCGTTGTCGAAAGAAGGCAGCGCCATCGTCTAAGCGGTCTGCTTGATCTCGTCGGCCACTTGGCGGCAGACGGCCCGGACATCGAGCGAACCAGATGCGATAGCCTCAAGGGTGCCGTCATCAAGCGACTGCACAATTCGGGTAGCCCGGCGCTCCAGCTCCTGACGAGCGATGCGCTCCCAGTCGCTGACCTCCAGCAGTGATGCCAATGCCGCTTCATCAGCGCGTCCATACCCGCGCAAGACCTCTGAAAGCGCCTCAGTTGTGGTTGTCACCATCGTCCGGCCTCCAAGCCCGAATGATCGAGAGCGGGCAATCAGCCCAGTCGTGCCGCCTCTGCGGCGATGTGCCCAGCCAAAGCAGACACGAATGTCTTGAGACTGGTCATCGACGACTGCTCCGTGAAGTCGCCGGTATCCACCGCACTGCGCTCTGCCGCGATGACAGCAGCGGTCGTGTAGAGCTGCTCCTGCACCAATCGCTGACACAGCAAGTCATACCGCGTGAGATACGACGCCCCCTTGAACTCCTCGAAGACCGGGAAGTGCGGCGATGAGTCACGCACCGGCCTGCGGGATTCCGGCGCATCTTCGACCATCATCAGCCAGCCGACGAAGGGACGTGGCTGCTTGCCGAATGCCTCTTCCCGGTAGGCTGTCCAGAGGTCATGGGCTGTTCCGATGGCTTCCTCGGTACGGTTGTTGAAATTGTTGCTGAACGATGGCCCGACGTGGCTTTTCAGTTCGATGGCTGCGATCAGCTCGCCCTTGTAGATCACCAACAAATCCCACAGCTTTGTCGGGCGGAAGTAGCCGGGCAGGGTCAGCATCGCCCGGTTCTGGTGAATCTCGGCGTGGGCCAGACCATTGGCCTTGATGACATCGAGCACCAAGGCCAAGAATCCGTCCATGTTCTTGCCGCCTGTGACGCCAGCGCGTTCACCTTGGTCGGCCTTGCCTGACTCAATCTGCTTTTGCCGTGCAGCTTCACGGTTGCCCCAAAACGCCTTTACGGCGTCGCGGGCCTTCTGTTCGTAATCGACAAGATCAAGTGCCATTTATTCTCCATTGCCCCCAAGGGCAGATCGTTCTTCGTGGCTCAGCCCGTAGAGCCTGAACACAGCCCGGTTGCAGGCTTGCACGTCCCGTTTGATGGCTGCCTCAGCCAGCTCGCGGCGTAGCGGTTCAGGTACATCGGCCCAGCGTGGGATACGGATGCGGCGCAGGTATTGCGCTTGAAAGCGCAAGAAGCCACCTCGCATTTTCGTTGAGTACGTGGCCACGAACAGGCGCGAGACAGCGGACAGCAGCACAGCTTGCAAGGCCCGCAAATCCCAATCGTCCGAGGTGACGTAGTAGAGGTTGTGGCTTGGATACAGCTCGCCGCCCTCGAAAACAATGTGCGACTCACCCTTGATGTCAGGGATCAACAGCTTGGGCCTCGCAGCCAGCGCCGGGGTAATACGGTCAATCGTGCGATACCAGTTGGCAGGAGCCTTCTTCGCGCAATGCCGACTGGCAATCACATCCCGGCGAGCCTCAAGGTAGCGGCGCAGACGCGGATACTCGCCAAGATCGACCAGCCCTCCAGACTCGGCGAAGGGGTTGATGACCCCCTGACCACGCCACTGCACTTCGCCGGTCATGATGTCTTTGGTTGTCACCAGCGGCAGCTTCCGATCAGGCTCGACATCCAGCGACTCGAAGTCGCCGATGAATGCCTTGTCAGCGCCGGTCGCAACACCAATGCCAACCTTGCACCCAGCCTCCTCGAGCAGTGGGAACGCGCCCTCCAGACGGCGAATAAGCGCCATCTGGTCAGAAGACTCCAGCAGCCACGGCTCCGCACCATTGGTCACACGGGCGAGTTCCCGCACCGGGCCAGCATCTTTCGGAAGTGTCGGTGCCGACAGCAAACCAGCCAGCGTGGTCAGCGTGGCCCGGTCTATGGACGGGCGGTGTGCGATGCGCGTCGCCCCGCCCCCCTCACGGCTGATGATGGTGATGGCCGGATAGGCGATCACATCGGAATGGAAGGCCGGTGTATCCACCATATCGACATAGACTTTCAGGTGGAACCGTTCGGCAACAAGGCTACGCAGTGGCCCACCGTAGCGGTTCTTCATCCAGCGATCCGCGCAGATAAAGCCCAGATTGCCGCCAGCAGACAATGCCGTCAGCGACCGCTCGATGAAGGGAATGTAGATGTCCGCCCGGTCATACATCGTCTGATAGCGGCTGCGGTACTCGGCAAGCAACGGGGCCGGAATCAGCTCAGGTCGAACGTAGGGAGGATTGCCCACCACGAAATCGAACTGGCCCTCCAGCGGAGCCAGCAGGAAGTCACCCTGCGACAGCCAGCGGCCAGCCAAGGCCGTCGCAGCATTCGACAGCCCCTCACGCTTGAGCAGCGCGACAACGGCAGCGTAGGTGCTGCGGAAGGTGTCGTGGTGCAACTCCACCGCCCGGATGGCATCGCCCAAATCATCGACCGCAGTACCATTGGGCCTTGCTGCTCGCCATGCACTCAGCAGCCGCTGAATGATCGGCAGCAAGAAGTCCCCACCACCGAACGACGGTTCCAAAAGCCGCTTTTCGTGCAGCGGTTGATCCTCGGTATAGCCAGCCAGGTCGAGGATGAAATCGACCACCTCAGAGCGCGTGAAAATAGCCCCTCGAGCCTCGAGCCCCCCTTCCGTTGCCAACGCCTCGGTCGCGGCCATGACAGGGCATACAGCAGCGGCAACAGGCTTATGAGCAACACTTGGCGCAAATGCCATGAATGACGACCTCACTAAATCATCGGCGATGCGCCGCGCTCTGGGCGCACCGCACCAACGTGCTTGTAAATGGTGGCGCGTGAAACGCCATAGCGTTTCGCCACGTCGGCGACCTGAATATCAGGATCACGCAAAAGCGCCTTGATCTCACGAACTTGCTTGGCGTCCAGCGCGGGCTTTCGCCCGCCCTTGCGACCACGAGCACGAGCAGCAGCCAAGCCTGCTTGAGTCCGCTCCCGAATCAGATTCCGCTCGAACTCGGCCAAGGCCGAGAACAAGTGGAAAGTCAGCTTCCCGGTCGCACTGCCAGTTTCGATTCGCTCCGTGACGCTCTCGAAGCCAACACCGCGCTGCTCCAACTCCCCCACGATGCGAACCAGATCGGGGAGCGAACGGCCTAACCGATCCAGACGCCAGACCACCAACGTATCTCCCGCACTCAGGGCGCGAAGACAGTAATCCAGAGCAGGCCGATCAGCAGATTTACCGCTGACCTTCTCTTCGTAGATGTCGGCACACCCGGCACGGGTCAAAGCATCCCGTTGTAGGTCGAGCCGCTGGTCATCCGTCGAAACGCGGGCGTAACCAAGACGCTTTCCCATACCTTTACCAAGCGTAGATAAACAGACGGATATTTTTACACATAAAG
>CAZSYV010000066.1:0-15489 GCA_964610955.1 uncultured Klebsiella sp.
TCGATCAGCGCAAGCCGCGTTCGGCCATGTACGCCTGGCGCACGTCCTTCTTCAGCACCTTCTGCGTGGCGTTGCGCGGCAGCGGCTCCTCGGTGAAGAGGATGTGACGCGGCACCTTGAAGCCGGCGAGTCGCCCTGACAGGAAACTGCGCACTGCTTCGGCATCGAGCGCGCCGGGCTCCTTCAGGCGCACCACCAGCACCAGCTCCTCACCCATCTGCTCGTCGGGAACGCCGAAACCGACGGTCTCGAGCACCTCGGGGATATCCATCAGTGTCTTTTCGATCTCGAGTGGATAGATGTTCTCGCCACCACGAATCACCATGTCCTTGGCCCGATCGGTCAGGTACAGATAGCCGTCGGCGTCCAGATAGCCGATGTCGCCACTATTGAACCAGCCGTCGCGAAATTCCTTCGCGGTCGCTTCCGGACGGTTCCAGTACCCACTGGCAAGACACACGCCACGCACCCAGATGTTGCCGGGCTCGCCCGGAGGGGTTTCCTCGTCGCACTCGTCGCGAAACGACAGCTCGATGATCGGCTGCACATAGCCCGCGCTCGAGACATGCTCGTGAAAGGCCGCTCCGCCAAAGGAACTGCCGAGTCCGTTGGTTTCCGTCATCCCCCACCCCGTACCGGGCATGGCGTCCTGGATGCGTCGTGACATGAGCAGCCCGATCTTCGCCGGCGTAGCCGCCCCACCCGCACCGACGGCAAACAGACTGCGTGTGTCGTAACGGTCGAAATCAGGTGACTCGAGCAGGTCCATCAACATCGACGGCGCCGCAGTGAAGGTCGTCAGACGCTCCTGTTCGATCAGCTCGAGTGCGCGTCCGACGTCCCACTTGTACATGATCACGATGCGTCGACCCGCCCGCAGCGAGGTCATGAACACCGCGTAGCAGCCGCTGACGTGAAAGAGCGGCACCGCGAGCAGGTTGCTCGGCTCGAAACCCCTGGCCATCATGGCGGAAATGATTTCCTGGTTCGCCATCCCCTGTGCGGCTGCCGAACACTCGAAGCAGGTGATCGTCTGGCAGACCGCACGGTGCGTCGATATCGCGCCCTTTGGATTTCCCGTCGTTCCGGATGTGTACGCGATCACCGCGAAATCGTCAGGGGAGATATCGACATCGGGCAGCGGGGCGTTCTCGGCGCCGGCAAGGTAGTCCGCGAAGTGGATCGACCCATCGGCCAACGGCTCTTCGCCTGCACGTGCGACGATCAGCCTGAGCCCGAGCGCCTCGGCACGCGGCGCAACGAAATCGTGGCGCTGGCGGTCACAGAAAACGATCTTCGCCCCGGCATCGATCAGCGCAAACTCGATCTCCGGGCCGCGTCCCCAGCTGTTCAGCGGTACGACGACTGCACCGGCGCTCGTGATGCCGATATAGGCTGCCATCCACTCGGGGAGGTTACGCATCGCGATTGCCACGCGATCGCCCTTGCGGATGCCGTCACGGTGTATCAGCTGATGCGCAATCGCGTTTGCCGTTCCCAGCATGCGCGCAAAGCTCCAGCGCTCGCCCTCGTAGACCACGAACTCCCTGTCGCCGTGGGCATAGGTCGGCGCGTAGAGCTCACGCAGCGTGCGCGGTGCGTTGCGAAAGACACGCAGCGACTGCCCGTCGATCGTCTCGGTGGTGATTTCGAAAGGAGCTCCCGGTCCGGTGAGCTGCGCGTAACAGGTGTCGACTTTCTGCTTGTAGGGATCCACCTTTGCCTCCGTTGCGGTGCGACTTGACCCGCATTATATGCAGGCAGGCACGGCTGCACAGGGTCTGCGTGATGATCTCGCCGTGGCGCGCACGGGGCACGAGTCTGGCGAGCAACCCGCGCGGCGTGCGATGATCCGCCGCGCCATACAATGGGAGCAGCAGCGATGACCATGGACATCCAGGAGATTTCCGACCGCCTCGAGATCAACAACCTGCTGATCGACTACTGCAGCGCGGTCGATGCAAAGGACTTCGACCAGTTCGACCACTTCTTCACCCCCGATGCGCTGATCGACTACAGCGCACTGGGTGGCGCACGCGGCCCGGTTCATGCCATCAAGGACTACCTGAAAAGGGTGATGCCGATGTTCCCGGCGACCCAGCACATGATCGCCAACAGTCGGGTGTGGATCGACGGAGACACGGCGCACGCGCGTACCATGTGCCACAATCCGATGGAAATCCCGCTGCCCGAAGGCGGTACACAGATTGCGTACTACGGACTGTGGTACGTCGATCGGCTGGTACGCACGCCGCAGGGTTGGAGAATTGCCGAACGCGTCGAAGAGAACGGCTACGCGTTCAACGTGCCGGCGCATTTCCAGTCGACCGACGAGTAGGCGGGCGCTCGGGCGATGCGTTTCACACTGGCGCCCGGATGCTGTGATCCGGGCTGGTATGTGCCACTTGCGCGTGCTGCCGAGGCGGCCGGGTGGGACGCCGTCTGCGTGCCTGATGGACTTTTCTACCACGCCAGAACCTCGGCACCGTATCCGTACACCACCGACGGGAGCCTGCCGTGGGGGCCGGAGACCCCGTTCCTCGACCCCTGGGTGCTGATTGCGACGATGGCCGGCGCCACCGAGCGGATCGGTTTCTATCCAGCCGTGCTGAAGCTCGCCGTGCGTGATCCGTTGCTGGTCGCCAAGCAGCTCAGTTCGTGCGCCGTACTCTCGGGCGAGCGTGTCTCGCTCGGTGTCGGCCTCAGTCCGACTCCCGAGGATTTCGAGGCACTGCACTGCGAGTGGACACGGCGCGGGCCTCGTTCTGCAGAAATGATCGAGATCATCCGCGGTTTGCTCAGTGGTGGAATGTACGAGTTTCACGGTCATTTCTATGACTTTCCGGCACTGCAGATCGCACCGGTACCACGGAACCGGGTGCCGATTCTCATCGGTGGCTTCGCCGAACCGGTGCTGCGCCGTGCCGCGCGCCTGGCCGACGGCTACATCGGCTGGGAGAATCCACGCTGTGAACTCGAACAGCTCGCTGGCGTCGTACGGCGCATCGAGGGGTACCGGCGCGACTATGGACACGACACGGGGCAGTTCGAGTACAAGTTCATGCCGCAGGTGGCTGATACCGAGACATGCGTGTATCTTGCCGATATCGGCGTCACCGACATGATCTGTGCTCCATGGATCGCTTCCCATGGGCCTGGAGCGGAACTGGCGCTGCGGCTGGACGCGATCGCGCGTTTTGGTGATGAGGTCATCGCACGCGTACGTTGAATCACACCCCACGGAGGTCGGAACAGTGCGCAGGTTCGAAGGCAAGGCGGCGATGGTGACGGGTGCCGGTTCAGGCATAGGGCGTGCAACGGCACGCCGACTGGCTGCCGAGGGTGCGCGTGTCTCGGCGAGCGACATCAACGCAGAGGGTCTCGCGCAGACGATGGCACTGCTCGAAGGCTCGGGACATCACTCGCAGATTCTCGACGTTTCGCGATCCGCGGCCTGCACGGCAGCAGTCGAGGCCAGCGTGGCCGCACTCGGAAAGCTCGACGTGCTGTGCAACGTGGCCGGCATTGCCGGGCTGTACAGGCTCGAGGAGATCAGCGACGAACTGTGGGAGCGGATGATCGGGATCAACCTTTCGGGTCCGTTCTATCTTTCACGCGCGGCGATGCCCCACCTGCTGAAGACACGAGGCAACATCGTCAACATCGCCTCCACTGCAGCCCTCGTCGGGCAGGTCTACAACGCACCGTACTGCGCGAGCAAGGGTGGCCTGAACCTGATGAGCAAGGCACTCGCAGTCGAGTTCTCGAAGCAGGGTGTGCGTGTCAATGCCGTCTGTCCGGGCAGCGTGCGCACCCCGCTCACCCAGGGCATACACATACCCAGGGATCCTGATGTGATGCTCTTCGGGCGGCTGTCCCCACTGGTGGAGCCGGCGGGCGAGCCGGAGGAGATCGCCGCCGCCGTGGCGTATCTTGCAAGTGACGAGGCACGGTTCGTGACGGGCGAGTCGTTCACCATCGACGGCGGTCAGACGGTGAGCTGAGATGGCCCGCCAGACCCCGATCGTCGAGTTCCTGGGACGGGAAGAACAGGAGTATTCCGACGAACGCCTGCAGCACAAACTGGCGCGCTACGCGCTTGCTGCGGGGCGCGAAGTGGTCGAGAAGGCGCTGTGGCTGTATTACGCCTCCCGTCGGTCCGATGTTCCGCGATGGGCGAGGCTCACCATTTATTCCGCGCTCGCCTATTTCATCCTGCCGACGGACGCAATTCCCGATCTCGCACCAGTTGCCGGCTACACCGACGACCTTGCCGTGCTCGGTGCGGCATTGCTGACCGTCGCAAGCTACGTCGACGACGGCGTCAAGGAAAAGGCGCGCCAGCGCATGCGGGACTGGTTCGGCGCATCGGCATGAGCACGCCGGCCCGGTCGGGCACGAGACGAGGCACCGCAAACGACCCGATCCGGCATCGGTTCCCGATCGATGGGCTCGATCTCGTGGCCTGGGAGTGGCCGGGCAGCGGCGATCCGATCCTGCTGGTGCATGCAACCGGGTTTCACTCCCGCTGCTGGGATGCGGTCGTCGAGGCGCTGCCCGGGAAACGCGTGCTGGCGCTCGACCTGCCGAGTCATGGACGGAGTGCAAGACGAATTCCACCCTATGACTGGCGCCGTTTCGGTGCAGACGTTCGCGAGAGTCTTGCAGCGCTCGGACTGCAGCGCGTGCTCGGCGTCGGGCACTCGATGGGCGGGCATGCGCTGCTGCTCGCCGCTGCCGCAGCACCGCGGGATTTCCGTGCGCTGATGCTGCTCGACCCCGTGATCATCGAGCCAGAGTCTGCACGCAGGATGCGCGTGCCCCGGGCCGCCGAGCATCCGATCGGACGAAGGCGCGCACACTGGGAGTCGTCCGAGGCGATGTTCACTGCGTTCCGTTCACGTGCCCCCTATGCGGCATGGGAGCCACGTGTGCTGCGCGATTACTGCGACTACGGTCTCGAGCCGGATCCCAGCGGTGGCTTCCGTCTTGCCTGTCCGCCGCTGCTCGAAGCAGAGGTCTACGCCAGCGTGTCGATGGAACACATCATGGAGGCGATCGAAACGGTACGGATTCCGGTCGACGTGATCCGTGCCCGCTCACGCGTGCCGGCCGACAACCCCTTCGATTTTGGCCCGTCGGCAACCTGGGAGCAGCTTGCTGAAGAACTACCCCACGGGCATGACGAGCAGCTCGCGGAGAGCTCGCATTTCTTTCCGATGGAGCGCCCACGCTGGCTGGCGCAGCGCATCCTGCGTGCCGACCTCGAGTACGGCGCCACGATGCAGCACTAACCCGACGACGTGGCACGCGAAACTGGCACCACGCGTGCCGCCCGGATCGAATGCACCCACCAGCGCCTGCTTGCAGCGGCCGGCGAGCTGTTCCTCGCATCGGGATACGCTCACACGACCATCGGTGATCTCGTACGCGCTGCCGGAGTCTCGCGCGCGACCTTCTACGCTCACTTCGCGAGCAAGAATGCGGTGTTGCGTGAACTGATGACGCAGGTCTGGGATGCTGCAACCGCTGCCTACGGACGTTTCGCCGGGCTGGCTGACCATTCCGAAGCGAATGTACGACGCTGGCTCGAAGGGCTGTTCGATGCGTGGCAACACTACGGACGACTGACGCTCCTCGTGAACGAGCTGCTGGCAGCGGATCTCGTTGCGCAGAGCCGTGAACGCGAGCGGCGCAATGTCGCCGTACTGATCGGTGACGGCAGATGCTGGCAACACCTGCCGCGCGAAGAAGCGGAGCGGCGCGCCCAGCTGCTGATCTTCCAGCTCGAGCGCTGCATGCTCGAGTGGGTTTCCGGGCGTTGGGAACAATCGCGCGAGGCGCTCCTCGAGACGCTTGCCCGGATCTGGATCGCGACCCTGCGCGCGCGCTGAGGCGTCCTGCATTTCACCTGACATTTCCGGGCTGATTGTCTGGCAAACAATCCCCTGTGGGCTGTACCTCCGGGGCCGCCTCCCTAGAATCCTTCCCGTCGCACCGCGTACGTGCGCAGTCGCGGAACACCCGACATCGCCATCAACACGGGGAAGACATCGTGAGCAGGACGGGAACAGGCAACACCCGCACCAGGGGGCCACTGGCGCTCGCACTTGGCGGTGGCGTGCGGGGTCGAGTGTTCGCGCCGTACCTGTGGCAAATCGCGAAGGAGCGCTGTGCAGGTCCGGCAAGCGGGTATGTGACCTCGGCAAGCGTGATGGTCAGCGCGCTCCAGGCCGCACGCCAGCTGGTCGATGCCAACGCGATCCACGTGCCGTTGCACGAGACTCCCGACGTGGCGATCGTCGCACTGAAACGCCTTGCCGCGGTGAGTCACGTTCATGATCTGGTTGCGATCGTGCCGGGCCCGGCCAGCATGGCCGCAACCCATGGCAATGCACTCGATGATGCCGGAGAGGACTTCGAGGATCTGGCACGCACGGCACTGGATGCCGGTTGCAGCGTGCTCGGGGTGCTCGAACCGCACCCCGATGAACGCTGCGTCGACAGTTTCTGTGCGGTGATCCGGATCGCAGCCCACCACGGCGTGCCAACGCTGATGCTCGCGCCGTCCGATGCAGCCTTTTTGTCCGGACCCGGATTCGACGCAATCGATACCGGTGAGGCGCAACGCCCCGAGCGAGGCGCGTGGATCGCGCCGGCCCGTTTGAATGAGCCACTGCCTCCGAGCACGATCGTCAGCAGCTCCTGGAGCACCCTGGCCGGCGCGGGTGACGTCGAGTGGTTACGCACCGCCGGCAAGGTCCTTCGCAACGACACCAGAGAGTGATTCCACGATGGCGGTAACGATCAACATCGACACGGGCGGCACCTTCACCGACGGCGTGTTCACACACAACGGACGTGCCTTCGGCGTCAAGACGTTCAGCACGCCGCATGACCTTACAGTCGGCATGCTGGAGTGCGTCGAAGCCGGTGCAGCGGCACTCGCCCTTGGCGTCGAGCAGATGCTGGATGAGACGACGGCGTTCCGGTTTTCATCGACGATCGTCACCAACGCGATCATCGAACGGCGTGGTCCGCGTGTCGGTCTCCTGGTCTCGCGTGGTGCTGAACATACACTCTATGGAACCGGTGCACTGATCAACGGTGGCTACCTGGTGCCGGAACTCGTTGCAGGGATCGACGAGCCACTCGAGGCGTCTGCGGTCAGCGCGGCAGTGGAGGATCTGCTCGATCGCGGTGCACGGGTGATTGCGGTCAGTCTGCGCGATTCATGGCGCGATCCGACCGGCGAGCGCGCCGTTAGACGCATCGTGCGTGCGCTCTACCCGACGTATTACGTGGGCGCAGTGCGTGTTTTTCTCGCCAGCGACATCAGCGCGCTGCCAGACAGCGAGGCGCGCACCAATACAATCGTGCTGAACGCGCTGGTGCACGCCTATCTGGCGCGCAGCATCTACCCCGCAGAAGAGAACCTGCGCCGGCGAGGCCTGCGCTGCCCCATGCTGCTGGTCGGAGGGCACGCAGGCCTTGCGCGTGCCGCCAAGACGCTCGCAATCCAGACGCACAACTCCGGGCCCGCTGCCGGGGTATCGGGAGCGGTGACCCTTGCCGAGTCACTGCGTGCAGGCAGCGGCGCCGTGATCACGCTGGACATCGGTGGCACCAGCTCGGATGTCGCCGTTGCCGATGCGCGCACACTCGCGATCGGCTGGACGCGCGAGATCGAGGGGCTGCGGGTGCACATGCCATCGGTACGTGTCGATGCACTCGGTTACGGCGGCGGCACGATCGCCCGGGCGTTCGACGGCACCCTGCGTCTCGGGCCACAGAGTGCCGGAGCGCACCCCGGACCCGCGTGCTTCGACCGCGGCGGCGAGAACGCCACCGTATCCGACGCAAACCTCCTGCTCGGCTTCCTTGCGACAGATGGATTTCATGGTGGTGAACTCGCGCTCAGCCACGCACGTGCCGAGGAGGCGCTCGCAAGGCTGGCAACGGAACTCGGCATGGACCTGACGATGCTGGCACGCGAGATCCGCGCCCGGACGGCAAGCGGGATCGCGAACGGCATTCTCGGACTGCTGCGTGCACACGGTTCCACCCCGGCCGAAGCGACACTGGTTGCCTATGGGGGGGGTGGACCGCTGCACGCAGCGGAGGTCGCGGCACTCGCAGGAATCAGGCACGTAGTGGTGCCAGCGATGTCGGCAGTGTTCAGCGCACTCGGCGTGAGCCGCCTCGACGTGCACCATGTCTACCCCTTTGCCCACGACGGTGCCGAGGCGCCGTCGCAGGCGTTGACACGATTGATCGAAACAGCTGCGCGTGATGTACAGTCCGAGGGCTTTGATATCGCCGCCGCACTTCTCGATCTCGAGGTCGTACAGCGTGACAGCGGTGAGTCGCTGTGGCGCCACCAGGACACGGCTTTCGACGAAGCGGAACAGACGCTCGGTGAGGTGCTGCCACAGGCACTCGCTGTCGCGCGCAGCACCGAACGAGCATTGATGGTGCTCCATGCCCGTGTGCCCGATACGCAGGCACACGACGATGTCGAGCCATCGACACCGGTAACGCCCGGCACCGGCACCGTCAGCCGCGAGGTCGACTGGGGTGACGGGCCGGTATCCACAAGTGTGTTCGCCTGCTCGGCGCTGGTACCCGGAGCCGCAGTGGTGGGGCCTGCGCTGCTGGTGGATGCCGACAAGACGATTGCCGTACCCACCGGCTGGATCCTGCAACAGCGCCAGGGTGGCGATTTTCATCTGGAGGCCAGGCCATGAGCAGACTGCGGGTGGCAGAGTACCTGAACATCGATCTCGACACGCAACATTGGTGCTGTGTGGTCTGCGGGCACGATCTGGGATCAGCAAGGCACAACTACAAGGAGGCGTGCCTGGTTGCGGCACGTGATCCGCGCGAGATCCACCATCCGGGAATCGAGGCGAAGGATGGCTTTGTCGGCTTTGCGCCGGACCCGGCGTGGTGTCGTATCGTCGAGTTCTACTGCCCGGGCTGCGCGACCCTGATGGAGGCGGAGTACCTGCCGCCGGGGCACCCGATCACGCACGACATCGCAATCGACCTCGACAGCCTGGTCAAGCGCTTCGGTACGGCCGCGAAGGAGGGGACATGAACGTCTCGGCGAGCACAGCACCCGCGGCAGGCGGCAACAGCATCGACGTCGATGTCGGTGGCACGTTCACGGACTGCTTCGTGCAGTTCGAGGGCCGGCACATCAGCGCCAAGGCATCGACAACGCACTACGACCTCTCGGTGTGCTTTCGCGAGGCGATCGGGCTCGCTGCAGAGCGCGTTGGCCTCGACTTCGCGGGACTCGTGTCCCGCTGCGACGTGGTGCGCTACTCGACCACCAAGGCGCTGAACGCCCTGATCGAGCGTCGCGGCCCGCGACTCGGGCTGATCACCACCATCGGCAACGAACACGTGAACCTGATCGGGCGCTCGATCCAGTGGCAGCACGGGATCAACCTCTCGGAAATCGACGGACTGGCGAAGGCACGCCGGCCCGAACCGCTGATTCCGTTCACGATGACCGTCGGCGTGCGCGAGCGCGTCGATTATGCCGGCCGGGTGCTGATGCCCATCGACGCCGACGATCTGCGTCGCAAGCTGCACACACTGGTCGACCGTGGCGCGGAGGGCTTCGTCGTCTGCCTGCTCTGGGCACACGTGAACCCGGTGAACGAGCAGGCCGTGCGCGACCTGATCGAGGAGATGTACCCCGACGTGAACCTCGGGGCGATGCCGGTCTACCTTTCATCCGAGGTTGCGCCGATCTGGCACGAATACCCGCGACTCAACGCAACCACGCTCAACGCCTTCCTGCAGTGGGAACTGCAGGACCAGTTCGCACAACTCGGTTTCGAACTTCGCCAGAACGGCCACCGACGCCCGCTGCAGATCGTGAGCAACGTCGGTGGCATGGCCAAGGCCTCACGTACACGCGCCCTCGACACCTTCGGTGCCGGGCCGGTCGCCGGGCTCTTCGGTGCGGCACATATCGGCTCGCTTGCCGGCATCCAGGACATCGTCGTCACCGACATGGGGGGCACGAGCTTCGATTTCGCACCGGTGAGCGGTGGCGAGGTTCGCTACTTTGCCGATGCGCCGGTGATCGACCGCTGGCTCACCGAGCAGCCGATCATCGAGGTGAAATCAATCGGCGCGGGAGGTGGATCGATCGCGTGGCTGAACCACGCGATGGGAAACCGCCTCGAGGTTGGTCCGCGCAGTGCAGGCTCCAGCCCGGGTCCTGCCGCCTACGGCATGGGCGGGCGCGAGCCGACGGTGACCGACGCCGACGTCGTGCTCGGCTACCTGGATCCGCATGCGTTCCTCGGGGGACGCAAGACGCTCGATCGCGCGCTCGCCGAACGGGCGATCCGCCGCCGCATCGCGGAACCGCTTGGCATCGACGTGATCGATGCGGCCGCAGCGATCCGGCGTACCATCGACGCGACGATGGGCGGGGTGATCGCAAAGGACCTGCTGCTGAAGGGTCTCGACATCCGTCGATTCAGCGTCTTCGCAAACGGGGGAGCAGGGCCGCTGCACTGTGTGGACTTTGCCCGCGTGATCCGCCCCGACATGGTCTGCTACACCTTTCCTTATTCGAGCGTCTTCTGCGCAATGGCAGGCACGACGATGGACCTTTCGCATATCTACCAGCGATCGGCTCACTGCACGCTGAAGGACCTCGGCTCCGGCGAGCTGCTCGACGACGCCGGACGTACGGCGTTCAACCGTGTCGTCGATGCGATGGTGCGCGATGCCGAACGTGATGTGGTCTCGGAAGGCTTCCATCCCGGACGGATCGTCTACACCCTCGAACTCGAGATGCGGTTCGGCGGACAGTTCCACCAGACACGGACACGTTCGCCACACCTTCGCATCGACCGGGATGCAGACATCGAGGACATCCTGCACGCGTTCGAGCAGGAACATGCGCGGCGCTACTCGAAGATGAGCCTGTTTCCGGAAGGGACGATCGAGGTCGAGACGATCCACCTGCTGGCGCGGGTGCCGTTGCCGAAACCCCGGATGCCGGAGATCGCCCGCGGCACCCGCGATGCATCGGACGCACGGGTCGGTAGCCGCGAGGTCTACTGGACGGGCGATGCGCGCCACGCATCGACGGCAATCTACGACGTGCAGCGACTGCGTGGCGGCAACGTGATCGAGGGACCGGCGATCGTGCAAGCACCCGATACGACCATTCTCGTGCCGGGTGATCGTGAACTCATGGTCGATCGCTGGGGAAACGGAGTGATCTCACCGCGCTGAGACCCCGGTTCCGTCAGTATCAGGACAACACAGCAGAGGAGAACAGGACCATGGGCGGTGAGAACGGGGGACGACCGGTTTTCGGCGTTGAACTGCTTCCGGACGGCAGCAACCAGCTGGATGACGTGCTCTATGAAAAGAACATCAGGGAGGGGGTAGGGCGCATCACGGTCGATCGGCCCGAGGTGCTGAACGCCTGGCGTCACGAGACCGTGCATTCGGTGGTGCGCGCGCTGCTCGACTGCCAGCTCGATCGCAGCATCGGTGTGGTCGTGCTGAGCGGCGCCGGCAGACGTTCGTTCTGCGCGGGTGGCGACATCAAGCAGGGGCGAAACGAGAGCCCGGAGAAGCTCGCCATCTACCAGGACGTCCACCAGGCGATCCGGCGCTGCCTGAAACCGATCATTGCACGTGTGAACGGCAACTGTATCGGCATGGGACACCACATCGCCTACCACTGCGACCTGACGATTGCAGCCGACCATGCGCTGTTCGGCCAGAACGGTGCCAACATCGGCAGTCCGATCGGCGGCTTCCCGGTCAACTACCTCGCGCGCATCATCGGCCACAAGCGTGCGCGCGAGATGTGGTACGCCTGCAAGCGCTACAGTGCCGCGCAGATGCTCGACTGGGGGCTGGTGAACGCAGTGGTCGCCTACGAGGAACTCGATGCGGAGGTCGATCGTTGGTGCGACATCCTCCTCGACAAGAGCCCGAACAGCCTGCGACTCGCCAAGGCAAGTTTCGAACGTGACATCGACCTGATGCGTGATACCAACACCTTCGGCGAGGTGTGCCCGGACTTCTTTCTTGCCGGTGGTTCATCAGCCGAGCTGCAGGAAGGCCTCGATGCCTTCATCGAGAAGCGCAAGCCCGACTGGGCCAGGTTCCGCCGTCGCGACGGCGCGCGTTGAAGCACTGAAGGAGGAGCATGCGATGAGCACCGCAGACGACCCGAACCGCCCCTACTGGAACATGCAGATCGAGCCCTTTCTCGATACACCGCAGCTGCGCGAGCTGCAGCTTTACCGGCTGCAGTCACACCTGACACGGCTTTACGAGGGAGCACCGTTCTGGCGCGAACGCATGCAGCGCCACGGCGTCAAGCCCGCGGATCTGCGCCGCATCGAGGATCTGGGGCGCATGCTGCCGCCATGTCGCAAGCAGGACCTGCACGAGGCCGCCGAGACGCACGGAACGGTCGCTGCGATGCAGCGCATGATCGCGGCGCCGGCGAACGAGCTGCGCCTGCTCGCGGCCACCAGCGGCACGATGGGCGAACCCACGCCATACCCGTTCACCTCGGCAGGCATGGAGGTGATGAACGAGAACTGGGCGCGTATCTTCTGGCGCTGCGGCATCCGGCCCGGCGACCGCATCCTGCACGGTTTCGGGCTCAGCATGTTCATCGGCGGGGTGCCGCTGCTGATGAGCGCCTCGGCAATGGGCGCCTGCCCGATCCCGGTCGGTGCCGAGGTCGGGGCCGAGCGTCTGCTGCAGATCGGGCGAAGCTTCAGGCCACGGGCGTTGTTCTGTACGCCATCCTTCGCGGAATACCTGATCGAGGCGGCACCGAAGGCGATTGGCGCCCCGGTGTCGAGCCTCGGTGTCGAGATCATCCTCTCGGGTGGCGAACCGGGTGCAGGCCTGCCCGAGGTGCGTCGGCGCATCGAGAGCGCCTGGGGGGCGAAGCTCTTTGACATGGGCGGAGCAGGCGGCGGCTCCTGTGGCTGGCATGAGTACCAGGGCATGCACAACGTCAGTGGCGACAGCTCGATCTTCGAACTGATCGACCCGGCAACCGACGAACCCATCGCCCTCGAGGACGGGGCACGGGGGGAGTCGTGCCTGACGACGGTCGTCGGGGACGGTTCGGTAGGCGGCATTCGCACGAGCCTCGGCGACATCATGGAGGTCACGACGAGCCCGTGCCCGTGCGGGCATACTGGCTTTCGCTACCGCATCGTCGGGCGCGTGGACGATATGCTGAAGGTCAAGGGTGCAATCGTCTATCCGGCAGCCATCGACAACCTGATTTCCGCCTTCCATCCCCGGGTGACCGGTGAGTTCCGCATCGTGCTCGATGAGCCACCACCGCGCGTGACGCCACCGCTGAAGCTGCGCATCGAACACGCTCCCGGCATCACCGGCGAGGCGCTGACCCGGCTCGAGAACGAGCTGCTCGAGCGCATGCGCAATGAGCTGCGGGTGACGCCGGCAATCACCTGGCTGGAGCCGGAAACGCTGCCGCGCACCGGCAAGAAAACCGATTTCTTCGAGCGCAATTACCGGTGAATCAACCGCCGTTGCAGGACATCGTGAGGAGGATACGACGATGAAACTGGATCCGGAGCTGCTGCACCGCTACGCGGTGGAGCCACTCGATGCCCGTGAGCAGCGTGGGCTGCAGGCGCTGGATACCGCCGATTTTGCCGTGTACTCGGCACGCCTGGAGCTGATCGCACAGGAAGCAAAGGCGGTGATGACGACCACTGCGATCTCCGAACCGATCCAGTCCGGCGACTGCGCCTTTGGTATCTATACCGCCCAGGGCGATCTTGCGATCGCAGCCCCTGGCACCTATGTGCATTCGATCACCGGTCAGATTCCGATCAAGTACATCCTCAAGTACTACCTCGACGACCCCACGGTCGGTGTCCACCCGGGTGACATGTTCTTCGCCAACGAGCCGCAGCTCGGGGGCATCCACTCGCCGGACCTGCTGGTACTGATGCCGGTGTTCCACGAAGGGGAGTTGATGTGCTGGGTGGTTGCCGCAGGCCACAACCAGGAGATCGGTGAAACCGATCCCGGCGGTCTGGAGCACATCCGCAGTCGCTACGACGAGGGCCTGAAGGTGCCGCCGCTGAAGGTCGCGGCAGACTATCGCCTGAAGAGCGATGTGGTGGCGATGTTCTGCAACATGGTGCGCAATCACCGCATGCTCGAGAGCGATCTGCAGGCGCGCTGTGCCGCCTGCATGCGCGCCGAGGAACGGGTGCTGTCGCTGCTGCACGAGGCGGGTGCGGACCGCGTCGCAGGCGTAATGCGTCGCGCGATCGACGCGGCGGATCAGGCGGCACGAAAGGCGTTTTCCGAACTGCTCGATGGCACGTATCGGCAGGTACTCTTCCTCGATACACCGGGTGGCAACCAGCACGGGCTGATACGCGTGGTGCTCACTCTGCACGTGCACGGCGACAGCATCACCATCGACCTGAACGGCTGCTCCCCGCAGGTACCGGCAGCCGGCAACTGCCCGACGCATGCGGCACGTGCTGCAATCAACGCACAGCTGCCGGCCTATGTCGCGCCCGGCGTACCCTGCAGCTCGGGGCTGCTGGGACCGGTCGAGATCATTCCCCCGCCGGTCGGCACCGTGCTCAACCCCTCGCCGGAGTCGGCGGTAATGGCCGGTGCCCACCTGCTGGCAACGGCCTCCCTCGCCTTCGTGCAGTGCGTGACCCGGGCGGGATACCTCACGAGACGTGAGTACGTCGCGCTGCCCCTTGGCTGGATCGGTGCGCTCTACGCCTACGCCGGACTCGACCAGTACCAGCGCATGACGACCGGTTTTGCGATCAATATGTACAACTCCGCAGGTGGTGGCGCACGCCCCGACAGCGACGGCATCGACTCGATGGGCGTGGTGGTCAGCATGACCGCCGACAGCCTCGACATCGAGCACGATGAGGTCCAGCACCCCTTCGTCTACGCGTTCCGGCGCATGGCACATGATCAGGCCGGTCCCGGCAAGTACCGCGGCGGTGCCGGTGGGTCCTGTGGGGTCTATGTGCACGACTCGGCCATGCTCTATGGGCAGATCGTTTCGCTGCCGCATCGATTCCCGGTGAACACCGGCATCTTCGGCGGCTATGCGGCGAGCTGTGGTCCGGGTCTCAAGGTCGGCAACCGCGGAGCACAACCGCTGTCGAATCCGGACATCGCTCCACCGTCAAGCCTGCAGCAGATGGCAAACGCCGGGCACGAAGGCCAAGACTACCAGCTGGCAAGCACACTGCCATTCCGCCCGATGGTCGAGGGGGACGGTTTCGGCGCACGGGGGCCGGGAGGCGGCGGCTGGGGTGATGTGCTCGAACGTGATCCCGAGGCGGTCATGCAGGATCTGCACACCGGCATCTACTCGGAGTGGACGGTTCGAAACGTGTTTCGGGTTGCCTATGACGAACACAGCCTGCTGGTCGATCAGCAGCGCAC
>CAZSYV010000067.1:0-15437 GCA_964610955.1 uncultured Klebsiella sp.
TCTGTGACAGCAACTGGTCGGGGTAAAGTGCGATCGGGGCGAGCATCTGGTCGAGTTCCGCTTGCGAGAACAGCTCGACCTCCCGCGACTCCGCCGCAGGCGTGACGGATGAAAAGACCACCACACAGGCCATCAACCAGCCGAACAGGGCCTTCATCAGCACGCTTCCATGAGTTCAGTTGCCCATTAGAACGCGCCGAAGACACGGTGGTTGACCAGTGGGAATATTCCCGTGACCGTGGTGTGTTCAGGCCTCCAGCATGATGCCGTAGTGGTCCGTATAGAAGCGGAACGCCTCGCGGATTCCCTGCTCGCTGAGCCCGTAGTCGGCTGCGTCGTAGCCGTGGGCGCCGAACTGCCCGCGCGGCTTGCGTTGCAGGTAACCGCGGATCGCGTCGGCAAAGGCGGGCTGGAACTCCAGTCCGAATCGCTCGTAGACTGCCTCGATGGTCGCCACCGGGTCCTTCATCAGCGACTGGAAGTGGACGTCGACGATCTGTGCCGCCGGGATGGTGCCGTTTGCCCGTTCCTCGATCACCTTGCGCAGGGTGGCCGAATAGCCGCCGACGACGAGCTGACCGATCAGTGCCGCGTCGATGCCATCGGCGCGGCTGGCGCGCATCAGCGTCGAGAGGCTGACCGTCGAGGGCACGGACTTCAGCGGATCGCGGTGGGTGTGGATGATGCGCAGGTCCGGGTACTGCTCGAGCAGCTGGTCCAGCGCACCGAGGTGGGCGGGGGACTTCAGCAGCCAGCGGCGTGGCTGCGGCTCGGCGCCCTGCAGCAGCTGCAGGATCGTGCGGTGCCAGCGGTAGGCGCTGCGCGGTTTCGCCTCGGCGCGCCAGCGCAGCCAGTCCCAGGCGCCATAGAGCATTGCCCACCAGTCGGTGCTGAAGTCGCTGTCGAGAAAACGGATGCATTCGACGGGGAGGTCCCAGCGGTATTCATGGGCAGCCATGATTTCCGGCTGGATGTCGGCCCAGAACTCGTTGACCGTCTCGGCGATCTGCCCGCGCGTGATGGCGGTATCTGGCGGCTCGACCGGGCTTGCTGCCTCCCATGCCAGCGGGGCACGGTTGTGCGTATCGAGCGCCAGCAGCTCGAACAGGATCGAGGTGCCGGTGCGCCCCTGTCCGGCGATCAGCAGCGGTGCCTCGATGCGCCGCGTGGCGATCGCCGGGTCGGCGCGGTGCGCCGCCGTCACGAACAGCCGGTTGCGCAGCGCACGCAACAGGTCTGCGCGCGTGAGCAGGCGCCCCAGCGTGTGCAGCGGCACGTCCTTTTCCAGCGAGGCGACCAGACGGCGAAACGGTTCTTCCCAGCCGGGATCGCCGAAGTCGCTCAGTCCGCTGCTCGAGCGGGCCGCGTCGATCAGCTCCTCGGCCTCGAGTCGCAGCAGCCGTGAGGCGCCGCCAGCTGCAGCGCCGAGGTAGTTGAGGCGGCGAACCCAGTCCGGCTGTGTGATCTGCACGAAAACCTCCACCCTGGCGTCGATCGTACGCTGCACGCTAGTGGTGCGCGCCTTGCCAGTCAACGGCCACATTGACGCGCTCCTGCCAAACTGCGAGTCTCGGCGCGAATCACCGTATGAGAGGTTCGTGATGAGCGATTCGCGCCAGGCCTTTCGCGAGCTGCTCGCGCTGCTCGGTGAGATCGATGCGAGCTACGTGGGTGATGTCGACGCGACGAAGTCCGCGCTCGATGTCGCCGACGGGCACCGCATGGTCCTGCACGGTCTGCGGCGTGCACTCGGCGCGCAGCTCGAGGCGGACCCTTTCCGCCCGGTGTTCCGCCGCGCGATCACGCCGGTGATGAAGTTCGGCGGCGACAGCCCGGACGCCGTCTACCACGAGTGCAACATCACCAGCAGCGGCAGCTACCGCATTCGCGGCAACGTCGCCGGGGCGGTGTACGTGTCGTTTGCCATCCAGAGTGCGGATGCCGGTGGCGAAGCGGTGGGAAGCACGCTGAACAGTGAGGAGTTCGATGTCGCACTCGATGGCTCCTTCGAGATCCTGCTGCTGCCCGATGCGGCTCCCGGTGAGCGCAACTGCCTGCGCCTGCCGTCTGGCGCCTTCGGTATCCTGGCACGCCATTATTATGAAGGCATGAGTTGCGTCATGGCCGAGCCGCAGCTGCAGGTACCGCTGCATATCGACTGGCTTGGCACGACTCCGTCTGCCACCGAACCCGATGTTGCGGCAATCGCAGCCGGCATCGGGCGCGTGACGCGGCTGTTGCGCAGCCGCACCCTCGATGAGATGCGAGGTCGCGGTCCGTTGCCGGCGTGGGTGTCGCGCACACCCAACAAGTTCAACGAAGTGCAGAAACCCGATGCCGGCATCGCCTACGCGGCGCTCGACATTGCCTATGCGATGGCACCGTTTCATCTGCCACAGGGCAAGGCGCTGGTGATGAGCGGGCATTTTCCCGCGTGCCGCTACGCCGGTGTAGTGCTGTGGACACGGTTTCGCCAGAGCCTCGACTACCTCAACCGCCGGGTATCGCTGAACCGTGCGCAGACCCGGCTCGAGCCCGACGGAAGCTACCGTATCGTGATCGCTGCCGAGGACCCGGGCGTGGCGAACTGGCTCGATACCGGTGGACGCCAGAGTGGCCTGATCTACTGGCGCTTCCTGCTGCCGCAGGGGCCGGTTCCCACGCCTCGCACCGAACTCGTCGAGCTGGGGGCGCTGCGCCGCTGATGCGCGGGGCCGGCGCAGCGCTTCGACTCACCCTGCAAGGAGACCCGGACATGCCACCGCGACTGCGCACTGCGATCACCCTTCCCGGAGCGGCCCAGGATGTCAATGAGATCGTGGCGCTCGCGCGCCGTGCCGAAGACGCCGGATACGACGACCTGTGGCTCGCCGATGCCGGTGGCATGGATGCGCTGACGCTTGCTGCCGTGCTCGCCCGGGAGACGACACGGGTGCGCATCGGCATTGCGGTGGTGCCCGCCTACACCCGCACTCCTGCCGTCATCGCGAGCACGGTGGCGCTGATCGCGCAGCTCGCGCCGCAGCGCTTCGTGCTCGGGCTTGGCACCTCGAGCCACGCGATCATCGAGGGCTGGCACGGTCTGAAGCTCGAACGGCCGCTGGCGCGGATGCGCGAGACGGTGGAGCTGCTGCGCAGCATGCTTGCCGGCGAGAAGACGCGGTTCGATGGTCAGACGCTCAGCAGCCACGGCTACCGCCAGCAGCCCGTCGAGGGCACAGTGCCGATCTACCTGGCGGCGCTGCGCCCGCGCATGCTCGAACTTGCCGCAGGCCTTGGCGATGGCGTGATCCTGAACCTGTTTCCGCGCCGGGCGCTGCCGCGCATCATGGAGCACATTGCAGCCGGCGCCAGGGGCGCAGGCAAGGATCCCGCCGAGGTCGAGGTCGTCTGCCGGCACCAGATCGCGGTCAGCACCAATCCACAGCCGGCCCGACAGCTGTTTCGCCAGGCTTTTGCGGCGTACTACGCCACTCCGGTATACAACCGCTTTCTTGCCTGGGCCGGCTACGAGGAGGTTGCGCGCGAGGTCGCTGCCGGCTGGGCGGCCGGGGATCGCGAACGTACCGCACGGGCACTCAGCGACGAACTGATCGACGAGATTGCGATCATCGGCTCGCCCGAGCACTGCCAGGAGCGTGTGCGCGAGCTCGCTGCCGGTGGCATCCACACCCATGTGGTTTCCTGTCTTGGCACGGATGCCGCGACACTGGATGCGACCTGCCGTGCCTTTGACGCGCAGCATTTCGACTTCGGGTCGCGCTGAGGCGCGCGCGAGGCTCAGAAAGTCGCCTGTTCACCGGTGTCGTGGCTTGCGTCGAGTTCGCGCTGGAGCCGCCGCGCCCGCGCCCCGGGCAGTGTCGAACGCGCGGTGAGCTGGTGGTAGACGAGCGGGACGACCAGCAGGCTCAGCACGGTCGAGACCACCACGCCCGAGATCACCACCACACCAATGACATAGCGGGTCTCGGCCCCTGCGCCGCTGGTGATCACCAGCGGCAGGGCGCCCACCACGGTGGTGATCGATGTCATCACGATCGGACGCAGGCGCAGCGCCGCAGCATCGAGCAGCGCCTCGTCGCGCGCGCGTCCCTCGGCACGCAGCTGGTTGGCGAACTCGACGATCAGGATGCCGTTCTTTGCGGCCAGCCCGACCAGCATGATGATCGCGATCTGGCTGTAGAGGTTCAGCGTCTGCCCGCTCAGCCACAGCCCGAGCAGGGCGCCGGTCACGGCGAAGGGCACCGTCAGCATCACGATCAGCGGGTCGAGGAAGCTCTCGAACTGCGCGGCAAGCACCAGGTACACCACCAGCAGCGCCAGCAGGAAGATCGCGTAGATCGACCGCCCGGCGCTGCGCAGGTCGCGCGACTCGCCCTTGAGGTCGGTGGTTGCACTGACGGGCAGCAGTTCGCGGGCCGTGCTCTCCAGCCATGCGATCGCCTCGCCGAGCGCGTAGCCACTGGCGAGGTTGGCCTCGATGGTGATTGCCCGCGTGCGATTGAAGCGATTCAGCGCACCGGCATCGGCAAACTCCTCGAGGCGGACCAGGTTCGCCAGCGGTATGAGCGCGCCGGTGATTGCCGAGCGCACGCGGATGCGACCGATGTCCTCGGGGGTGCGTCGGGTATGTTCGAGCGCCTCGAGGATCACGTCGTACTCCTCGCCGTTCATCAGCAGCTTGGTCACGCGCCGTGAGCCGAGCAGCGTCTCGAGCGTGCGCCCGATCTCCTCGACGCTGACTCCGAGATCAGCCGCGCGGTCGCGATCGACCACGACGCGCAGCTGCGGCTTGGTCTCCTTGTAGTCGTGGTCGACGGCGCTCAGCCCGGGGTTGGTGGCGATGCGCGCGAGCATCAGGTCGCGCCACTGTGCAAGCTCTTCGAAGGAACCCCCGCCGATCACGAACTGCACGGGTTTCTGGAAGCGTCCACCGAGCCCCTGCGGCATCGTCGGGAATGCCTGGATGCCGGGCACGTCGGCAATGCGCCGGTTGATCTCGGCGACGATCTCCCATACCGAGCGCCGCCCGGTGTCCCAGTGCGGCAGATTGAAGATCCCGACCGCCTGGCTGTAGAGCTCGCTGCGTCCGAAGCCACCCGGGATCCGCATCTGCATGCGTTCGATGTCGCCGTGCTCGACCATCGGCATCAGGCGCTGTTCGATCTGGTCGACCTGACGCTCCGTGTAGTTGAACGAGGAGCCTTCCGGTGCGTTCAGGAACATGAAGAACGACCCGCGGTCCTCGCGCGGCGCGAACTCCGCCGGCAGCGTGCGAAACAGCACGACGCTTGCCGCGCCGACCAGCACGATCACCACCAGCGCGAGCAGCGGGCGGTGCAGCACGCGGGCCAGCAGCCTGCGGTAGGCGTCACGAAAGCGACCAAAGACGTCATTCTCGCCTTGTCCGCTGCCCCCGGGCTTCAGCAGCAGCGAGCACATGGCGGGCGAGAGTGTCAGCGCGACCAGGCAGGAGAAGAGCACCGCTGCCGCCATGGCGATGGCGAACTCACCGAACAGCCGGCCCACGTCGTCCTGCAGGAAGGTGATCGGCACGAAGACCGCGACCAGCACCAGCGTGGTTGCAACGACGGCGAAGCCGACCTGGCGCGTCCCGCGCCAGGCGGCAACCAGGGCGCTCTCGCCGTCGCGCATGCGCCGGTGCACGTTCTCCAGCACGACGATCGCATCATCGACCACCAGCCCGATCGCCAGCACCAGCGCAAGCAGTGTGAGCAGGTTGATCGAATAGCCGAATGCCCACAGCACGATGAAGCTCGCCACCAGCGATACCGGCAGTGTCGCTGCCGGTATCAGCATCGCTCGCGCATCGCCCAGGAACAGCCAGATCACCAGCACCACCAGCACGGCGGCGATCAGCAGTGTCTTGTAGACTTCGTGGATCGCGCTCTCGATGAACACGGAGGAGTCGTAGCTGCGCAGTATGCGCATGCCCTCGGGCAGCGAGGACTGCAGGCGCTTGCCCTCCGCCTTGACGGCACGCGCCACCGCGAGCGTGTTGGCCGTGCTCTGCTTGACCACCCCGAGCGCGACCATCGGCACGCCGTTGGCGCGGTAGCGCCGGCGATGTTCGGCCGCACCGAGTTCCACCGCAGCCACCTCGCCCAGGCGCACCAGGTGCCCGTCGGCCCCCTTGCCGATCACCAGCTGGCGGAAGTCCTGGGCGCTGAGGTAGCTGCGCTCCATGCGCACCACGAAGTCGCGCGTGTCCGAGCGCACCGTGCCTGCCGGCAGCTCCAGGTTCTCGCGCCTGAGCGCTGCCTCGACATCACCGACGCCGAGCGAGCGCGCCGCCAGCGCGTCGTAGTCGAGCCACACGCGCATCGCATAGTCGAGCCCTCCTGTCACCCAGACCTGGGCCACGCCATCGAGCATGGCGAAGCGATCGGCAATGATGCGGTTCGCGTAGTCGGTCAGCTCGAGACGGCTCATGCGATCCGACACCAGCGTCATCCACAGCATCACCGTGCCCGATGCATCCTGCTTGCGGATGTCCGGTGCATCGGCCTCGTTCGGCAACTCGTCGAGGATGCGCGAGACGCTGTCGCGCACATCGTTTGCCGCGTCATCGATGTTGCGCTCGAGCGAGAACTCGAGCTGGATCGTCGACACCCCGTCCTCGCTCTTCGAGCTGATCGTATCCAGCCCGGCGATGCCTGCGATGCGATCCTCGATCGGCTGGGTGATGCGTGTCTCCATCACCGCTGCCGATGCGCCGCGGTAGGTGGTCTGGATGGTGACCACGGGCAGCTCGATGTCGGGGTACTCGCGAAGCGGCAGCAGATCGAAGGCCACCGCGCCGAAGGCGAGCAGCAGCAGGCTCAGGACCGTGGCCAGTACGGGCCGGCGTACCGAGGTGTCGGAGAGGATCACGCCGACGGTTCCGGGTCGATCGTGCCGAGCAGCTCGGCGTGCTGGCCAGGCTGCGCGGTGTTGAGTCCTTCGACGACGACCAGATCGCCTTCGGCAAGTCCCGAGACGATCTCGACGCTGCCTGCCGTGCGGGCACCGACCACGACCTCGCGGCGCACCAGCAGATTGTCCTCGTCGCGCAAGAGCAGCAGCACGAAGTGTGAGCGCTGGAAGTGGATGATCGCCTCCTCGGGCACCACCAGTGCGCTGTGCGGCCTGCCCTCGATGCGCACCTGCATCAGCAGTCCGGGTTTCAGCACGCCGCCCGTGTTGTCGATGCGTGTGCGTGCCGTCAGCGAGCGCTCGACCGGATTCAGCCTCGGTTCGACCGCCACCACCTCGGCGGCAAACTCCCGCTCGCCGAGCGCCGGGCTCACGGCGACCAGCGCGGTGCCCACCTGAAGCAGGCCGATCCGTGTTGCCGGCACCGTGAAGTCGAGCTCCAGCGTGCCGAGGTCATCGAGTGTGGTGATCAGTGTCTCGGGGCCGACCAGCGCGCCCGGACTCACGCGCCGCAGGCCGAGCGTGCCGTCGAAGGGGGCGCGCAGCGTCCGGTCGGCCAGTGCCGCCTCGGCCCCCGCGTGCTGCGCCCTTGCCACGTCGCGTGCGGTCGTGCGTGCATCGAGTTCGGTGCGCGCCATGAGCCCGCGCGCCACCAGATCGGTGATGCGCCGCAGCTCGCGCTCCTGCTCCGCGAGGTAGGCCTGCGCTTCGGCGAGCCGTGCGCGCTCCTCGGCCTGCTCGAGCTCGACGAGCACGTCGCCACGGCGTACCGCCTGCCCGTCGGTGAAATGCAGCGAACGGACGATTTCGCTGACCACCGGACGCAACTCGATCGACTGCCACGCGGCGGTGGTTCCCAGTGCCTCGACGCGGTCGCTGATGGTTGCCAGCCTCACCGCAGCGACGCGCACCGCGGGCTTGCCCGCCTTGAATACCGGTTCCGGTGCGCGACGGTCCTGCGCGTAATGCCAGGAGATCGCGATGACCGCTGCCGTGCAGAACACCACTGTCAGTGCGCGCAGTGCCTTTGTGTTGCGACTCATGCGGGAGCGCAACCGATGACTTCGTGCAGTGTCTCCAGCGCCGGTGCGTACCAGTACGCCCCCGAGACGGGGGTGGTGAATTCGGTGAGCCGATCCATCAGCCCGTCCTCTGCACGACCGAACATGCGATCGAGCTGCATCGCGAACACCATGATCTCGCGCGAGAATGCCATGAAGTACAGTCCGTGCTGGCGCAGGCCCCCCCAGGGGACGCTGCGCCGATAGATCTTCAGCTCCTCGCCATCGATGTCGATGCGGGCCCGCTTCACGTGCGCGTCTGGTGGTGCGTCGTCGAGTGCGGCGCTGTCGATGCGCGTGCGCCCGATCACGGCCTCCTGCTCTGCCGGCGACAGCGCATGGAAGCGCTCGAGATCGTGCACCCACTGCTGCGTGAGCACGAAGCTGCCGCCGGCGCCGACCATGCCCTCGCGGATCAGCGTCACTGCGCGTGCCTCGTCTCCGTGCGGGTTTGCCGTGTCCTCGACGAAGCCGGTCAGATCGCGCGAGTCGAGATACCTGAAGCCGTGCACCTCGAGTTCGAGCGTGGCTGTGTCGGCCAGTGCGCGCCCGATTGCCAGCGCGCACTGCAGGTTGCGGTCGTGGTGCTCACCGTGCAGCCAGAGCAGCAGATCGCCCTGGGTATCGGGTGCCGTGCGGTCTTCCCTGCCGAGAACCGCGTGAAACGCGATGAAGTTCTCCGGGACCGCATCGGGTGCGATCCGCTCCCAGGCATCGCGACCGAAGGCAAGCAGCACGCTGGTGCCGGCAGGCTGCGCGGCCAGTGCCGTGGCGAGCGACTGGCGCAGCGCCTCCCGGTGCCAGCCGGGGCGCAGGCGGAATTCGAGAAAGTAGTGGTGCGACGTGTTCTCGTGAAAGATCGCCGGTTGTGGTGTCGGCACCGCTTGACCTCCGATGCGCTTGAACTGCGTGGGCGGCGCAACGCTATCACGGTCTGTCGGCCCGTTACAGGCCCGCAGCCGTGCTGTACTTGAATGAATCGGCTCACTAAACTCCACGCCACCCGCGCGCACCGACCGTGGTGCGGCGAGCCGGGAGAGATCGTGACCACACTGTTCGAAGATGTTCTTGCGGCACTTGGAGACGCAGGCGATGACTCGCTGCTGCGTTCGGCCCGCCGTGGCATCGAGAAGGAAAGCCTGCGCATCACGCCACTGGGGCGGCTCGCGCAGACGGCGCACCCACGCGCGCTGGGCTCTGCGCTGACGCACGGCTCGATCACCACCGACTACTCCGAGGCGCTGCTCGAGTTCATCACCGGCGTGCACGATGGGCTTGCGGGTGCCCTCGATGAGCTCGATCGCATCCACCGCTTCGTCCATGAGCAGATCGGCGAAGAGCTGCTGTGGGCGGTGAGCATGCCCTGCGTGCTCGAGCGCGGCGAGGACATACCTGTCGCGCGCTACGGCAGCTCGAACGTGGCGCACATGAAGACGGTCTATCGCCTTGGTCTCGGGTGGCGCTACGGCCGGTTGATGCAGACGATCGCAGGCGTGCATTACAACTTCTCGTTCGGCGATGTGTTCTGGGAATGGCTGCACGCACGTGCGGGCAGCACGCTGACGCTGCGTGACTTCAAGACCGAGCGTTACTTTGGGCTGATCCGCAACTTCCACCGCAACGCCTGGCTGCTCATCTATCTGTTCGGTGCCTCACCGGCGCTGTGTTCGAGCTTCGTGCAGGGTCGCGAGCACCGACTGCAGCGGCTTGGCAAGGGTACGCTGTACCTGCCGTTTGGCACGTCGCTGCGCATGGGCGATCTCGGCTACCAGAGCAGCGCACAGCACAGCATCGATATTTCGTACAACAGCCTGGACGAGTACGTCGAGGCGCTGCGCCGTGCGATTCGCGAACCGCATCCCGACTACGTGAGGATCGGTGTGCGTGAGGGCGAGGTGTGGCGCCAGCTCAATACCAGCCTGCTGCAGATCGAGAACGAGTTCTACGCATCGATCCGCCCGAAGCGCGTCGCGCGCAGCGGCGAATCGCCACGGCACGCGCTGGCCGAGCGCGGTGTGGAGTACATCGAGGTGCGCTGCCTCGACCTCGACCCCTTCGAGCCGGTCGGCATCGCACCGGCAACGGCACATTTTCTCGATGCATTCCTGCTCTGCTGCTTGCTGCAGCCGAGTCCGCCCTCGGATGTCGCCGACCGGCGCATCGCACGCGAGAACCTGCTCGCCGTGGTGGAGCGTGGGCGCGATCCACAACTGCGGCTGCGCCGGGCCGACGGCAGTGAAGCCACGTTGCGCGAGCTCGGCGAGGCACTGCTCGTCGACATCGCGGCAGCGGGCGAGCTGCTCGATCGCGCACACCATGACCACGCATGCGCCACCAGCATCGCCGCACAGCGTGACAGGCTGCGTGATCCCGAGCTCACGCCATCGGCGCGCGTGCTGGCCGCGGTACGCGACAGCGGAGAATCATTCTTTCACTTTGCGATGGAGCGCTCGCGAGTCCATCGCGAACACTTTCTCTCGCGACCACTCGATGCACCATCGCATGCCGAGTTCGCCCGCCTCGCCAGTGAGTCGCTGGCACGCCAGGCGACACTCGAGGCGGCGGATACGCTGTCCTTCGAGCAGTACCTCGCGAACTACTACGCGCAGTAAGCCGCGCATGAACCACCTGGCGCACTTTCACCTGGCAGCGGGCTGTGAGTTCCTTGTGGTTGGCGCGCTGCTTGGCGACTACCTCAAGGGCCCGCTGGATGGATCGTTGCCCGCAGCACTCGAGCGTGGCGTACGGCTGCATCGGCGCATCGATGCGCTGACCGATGGCGATGAATCGCTGCGGGCGCTGCGGGCGCGCTTCGCCCACGGTGAGCGTCGCCTTGCGGGCATCGTGTTCGATGTGTTTTTCGATCATCTGCTCACGCTGCACTGGCAGCAGTTCTCGGCAGTCCCGCTGGTGCGTTTCGCCGAGGACGTCTGTTGCACGCTCGAGCACCATCGCGCTTGCCTGCCGGCGGCCGCGCAGGAGCAGCTGTGGCGCATCACCGAGCATGAGCTGTTGCAGCGCTATGGCGAGCCGGGGGTCATCAACGGGACGCTCGAGCACATCGGGGCGCGCCTTGGGCAGCGCGAGGCGATGCGCGCGGCGACCGCGCGTGCCTGGGACAGTTTCGACGCGCTGCAGGCGGCGTTCCGGGCGTTCTATCCGCGTGCACAGGCCGTTGCTGCGGCGCGTGAGTTTCGTGTCGGGCTCAGCGCTGGATGATGAATGTCGTGAACAGCAGGTCCTCGATGCCGTCATCGTTTGCGAGGCTCTTCAGCGTCCCTCGCAGGTCCTCCCGTGCCTCCAGGCGCAATGCTTCGCGCTTTTCGGGCGAATCGAGTGCTTCGGGTTCCTGACGGCTGAGCAGCATGATCAGCTGGTGGCGCAGCGCGGGCATGTGCAGTTCGACCAGTGGCGTCGCCTGCCTGGCAGTACGCAGCGTCACCCCCGCCTTGAGGAAGGCGACCCTGCCGCTGCTGCCGACATTGACCACGAAGGCGGGTGCCATCTCGACGTACTCGAGCTCGGATGTCGGTTCCGTGGGCGCTTCGGCCGACCACAGGCCTGGTGATCCCAGGCACAGTGCAAAAACGACCAGGCAGCGGGCGAGCAGCATGCGGGCATCTCGAAAAAAGCGCGGCGAACAGCATACACGAGGCACTGCGGCGATTGACCGTGATCGACGCTTCCCCTAGCGTGTTCGCACACCCTTTGCACTGGAGTCATGACCTTGCCCGCGTGGATCCGTTCCCGACAGGTTTTTCTCGGTATCTTCGTCGCCACGGTGGCGATGATGGGCTTTGGCTACTGGCTGCAGTTTGCCGAAGGGCTGGAGCCGTGCCCGCTGTGCATCACGCAGCGCATCTTCATCATATTGCTTGGGCTGACGGGGCTGGCCGTCGCCGTGCACGGGCCGCGTGCCATGGGTATCCGCATCTATGCCACAGTCGCGATGCTGTTTGGCATCGCAGGCGCCTCGGTGTCCGCACGCCATGTGTGGCTGCAGAGTCTGCCGCCGGATCAGGCGCCGGCGTGCGGGCCTGATCTTGCCTATATGTTCGATGCCTTCCCGCTCAGGGACGCCTTGCGCCTGCTGCTGCATGGCGATGGCAACTGTGCCGTCGTCGACTGGAGCCTTCTCGGGTTGTCGATTCCGGGATGGACGCTGCTCGCATTCGTCATTTTCGTGCTGCTTGCGCTCTGGTGTGCCCTGTGGCCACGAGTGTGAAAATTTCTGGTCTACCGAGAACCTGAAGTTGTTTATCAAGAAAATCTTGCTAATCTATTGAACGAGAAGAACTTTCAAGAATAACTGTCGGTGTGCCGACGGACGATGCAAGAGGGCTCGGGATGAACACGAAAACCAACCGGAACGGGGATCATCGCTGCACCGTCAACATGCTGCTGCAACGCTGGCTGCTCGAGCGGCAGCAACTCATGGCGTTGTTGTGCAAGCTGGGTGACCGGGCCGGCGGCGGGTTGCGTCGCGCCGAGACGCGGCAGGTACTGGATCGTTTCTGCGAAGTACTGGTCGACTATGTTTCGGCAGGGCACTTCGAGGTCTACGATCGACTGCTCGAGATGTGCGAGCGCCTTGGTGCGCGCCGCTGCCGCGAGGCGGCTCGCCTCTACGCGGACATCATGCCGACGACCATCGAGGCACTCGATTTCAATGATCATTACTTCAACGGTGGGAGCGGGCGTGATCTGACGGCTGATCTCTCACGGCTCGGCCAGTTGCTGGCCGAGCGTTTCGATCACGAGGATGCCTTGATCCGACAGATGCACGCACCGCGACGTCGGGTTGCCTGAGGGCAGGCAGCGCCTTTATTCGTCACCTGGTGTCGTTGCCTGCGGTGGTTCGATGCCAAGCAGCTCGACCTCGAACTTCAGCACGGCGTTTGGCCCGATCTGGCTGCCTGCGCCGCCAGGGCCGTAGGCGAGATCGGAGGGAATCACCAGCTCCCAGGTGGAACCGACGGGCATCAGTTGCAGTGCCTCGACCCAGCCCGGAATCACGGCGTTCACCGGAAAGCTGACGGGCTCACCGCGGCGGCGCGAGCTGTCGAACTCGGTGCCGTCGAGCAGCGTTCCGACGTAGTGGACCTTCACCGTGTCGTCAGCCCCGGGCTTGGGTCCCGTGCCGGCCTTCGCCACGTGGTACTGCAGACCGCTTGCGGTCGTGACCACGCCATCCTTTGCTCCGTTTTCCTTGAGGAAGGCTTCACCCTCGCTGGTGTTCTTCTCCGCGAGTTTCGTGAGTTCGGCCTGCATGCGCTCGGAGTGCGACGTCTGCAGCTGCTGCATGCCTGCAGCGATCTCCTCGTCGCTCATCGCGAGCTTGCCAGTGAAGCCATCGCGTACACCACGTGCCAGCGCATCGGCATCGACGAGAACCTTGTCGTTGTGAAACTGCTGGCCCATCGACGCACCCAGGCTGTAACCCATGCGCTGCTCGTCGGTGCTGAACTGCGCCTTGTCGCCTGCTGTGCTGGCGTCGGTTGGTGCCTTCGAGTCCTTGCAGCCGCCGAGGGCGACCAGCGCGGCACAAAGAGCCAGTGGCAGGGCAGCGGAACGGTTCATGAGGATACCTCAAGGGGTGGTGCGCGGCTGCGCGGAAGCGCCGCATCATACATGAGGGCACGGTGGGCGGATATGCACAGGAATTGTGACACGGGGGCGTTGCTCTCATCGTGAGATCGCGCGGCTGTTGCTGCCGGCGGCGACACGAGTGCTATGATTTGCGCTGCCTTGCCAATGAGCCCCGAGCTGGAGACCGTGATGAGCGCCAATATCGTCCATGTCAGCGATGCGTCCTTCGATGAGGAAGTCCTGAAGTCGCAACTTCCGGTTCTCGTTGACTACTGGGCCGAGTGGTGCGGGCCGTGCAAGATGATTGCACCGGTTCTGGACGAAATCGCGCGCGATTACGCCGGCCGGCTCAAGGTGTGCAAGATGGATGTCGACGCGAACAACGAGACACCGGCACGCTATGCGATCCGTGGAATTCCGACGCTGATGGTGTTCGTCAAAGGCAATCTCGAGGCGACCAAGGTTGGGGCGGTGTCACGCTCGCAGCTCGCCGCCTTCATCGATGCGGCAATTGCCTGAGCACCATGGTGCATACAGGCGCACCAGGCTCGCGCGGCAGCGTTTCGGTTCAGGGTCTTTTCCCCTGCATATGTCCGGGCTGACTTGCTCAGCTCTGGACTGATGTCGATCGTGCGTGCTACATTTGACTTCGATCCCAGTGCATTCGCCCATTCGATCGTTTCCGGTTCGTCGCTTCCATCTTCGTATCCGTGTCTGGATCTGAGCTCTCCGGTGTGACTCTCGGGCACCCCCGCGTTCCGCCTGTACCGGCAATGCACGGTTTCAATCCTTCCATACAACCCCTTACAGCACAGCGACTCCCCCCCATGAATCTGACGGAACTCAAAGTAAAGCCGATCAATGAGCTCGTAGAAATGGCCGAGGCCATGGGCATCGAGAATGTTGCCCGATCGCGCAAGCAGGACGTGATCTTCTCCCTGTTGAAACGCCACGCGAAGAGCGGCGAGGACATCTCCGGCGATGGCGTGCTCGAGATCCTGTCGGATGGTTTCGGTTTTCTGCGCTCCTCGGATTCGAGCTATCTCGCTGGTCCGGATGACATCTACGTCTCTCCGAGCCAGATCCGTCGCTTCAACCTGCGTACCGGTGACACGATTTCCGGGAAGATCCGCCCCCCGAAGGATGGCGAGCGCTATTTCGCGCTGCTGAAGGTGAGCGATGTCAATTTCTCGGGTTCCGATACCTCACGCACCAAGGTGCTGTTCGAGAACCTCACGCCACTGTTCCCTCAGGAGCGGCTGAAGCTCGAGCAGGGCAATGGCAGCAGCCAGGATCTTTCGGGGCGGATCATGGATCTGGTCGCGCCGATCGGCAAGGGCCAGCGTGGCCTGATCGTCTCGCCGCCGAAGGCGGGCAAGACGCTCATCCTGCAGAACATCGCGCTGTCGATCGTGCGCAACAATCCCGAGTGTTACGTGATCGTGCTGCTGATCGACGAGCGGCCCGAAGAAGTGACCGACATGGAGCGCTCCGTGCGCGCTGCCGAAGTGGTCGCGAGTACCTTCGACGAGCCGCCGGCGCGGCACGTGCAGGTTGCCGAGATGGTGATCGAAAAGGCCAAGCGCCTGGTCGAACACAAGAAGGACGTGGTGATCCTGCTCGATTCGATCACCCGGCTGGCGCGCGCCTTCAACACCATCGTGCCTTCTTCGGGCAAGGTGCTCACCGGTGGCGTGGATGCCCATGCACTGGAGCGCCCGAAACGCTTCTTCGGCACCGCGCGCAACATCGAGGAAGGCGGCAGCCTGACCATCATTGCCACCGCCCTGATCGATACCGGCTCGAAGATGGACGAGGTCATCTACGAGGAGTTCAAGGGCACCGGCAACT
>CAZSYV010000068.1:0-1816 GCA_964610955.1 uncultured Klebsiella sp.
GTGGCCATTTTTCTGCATTCTTCAGCGCAGCGGTGGCACGCTCTTGCACACGCTTGGCAGTGGCTAGCTTCATGCTTCGCACACTCGTCACCGCACGCTTGACAGATATCTGCGCAAAGCGAGCAGATTGCTGCTGCGTATTCACTGTTGCGAGCCATGAAGGCTGCCGCCATGCGGCAGATATCGGCACAGTCAACGTCAAGCGCGATGCAGCGCGCCATCATCTTAACGTCGTCTTCGTTGAGGCAAGATGTTGCACAATGATCACAAGCCGCCGCACATTGATAGCAGGCCTCAATACAGGTAGCGTACTTTTCATGCGTCATGGTCAATTCCTCGTTGGTTGATGATCGAATTTAATTAGACCATCAGATTGACACCCGTGTTCTAGGCTCGACTAATGCACCTGTAGAAGCTGCAATGCCAATCCTTTGAATCATGCTGGGTAACACTAGCGGCTTTGGCCACACCGTCGACCGCGAACGATTGGCCGATTCGGCTTAACATCAACTTGGTCACCACAGGCGTGCCGGTCGCAGCCGTTATGCTTAACCACATTTTGTGGCTTGTTACTTCACCGTTTATTGCCTATTTGCCTATTGCCGCTGCAGCCCTGAGCCTCAGTTCCATATCGGTATTACCAACGCGCTACGCTTGCGACGCGCTTGCGTTTGGCCAAGCACGCGATATTTTTCATTCAACAATTTAGCTGCAGAGCGTTCCCGCTGTGAATGAGCCGGATGGGCGGCTATCTCAAAAGAGCAGAAGCGCCAGGCAAGACTCCGCTTAAATGTTGTTAAGCATTTATTGCGAGCCAGGTATGAATCAGCTAAGCGCGTCGGCGCTACGCTGCAGGTTTGTTCCGTAATTATTCCCGCGGTTTGATAGCGGTGATGACATAGTTGCCATTCGCTCGCACGAATTTAAATTCCACCTCGTAGTTAACCTCAATCTCTTGGGTCAATGAAAAGTTGTCGAGGTTGAATTTCATGGTCATGGTCGGCCACTGGAGAGCAGGAATCGGTTCATGGGTTATCGTAATTGTCTGTGCCTCAGTATCGATGGCTTTTACCATCCCTTTGCCGCTGAGCTGCTGGCCCACTGTCTGTTCGTTATTCATCACCTCCATTCCTTTCATATTATCCATCCCGTGCGTGCTGTTCCCCATCTCTTTGTCGTGGTTCTCATTCGCCACGGCTGCATTGGTCGATACCGCCAGCGCTATCGCTGCCATCATCGGAAGAATACGCATCGTCTTTGCTCCTAAGGTTGATAATCTAAAGGCGGTGCAGGTAGAACCTAAACTGCGCTAGGAGCTACCTGTGGCTGCAGATGGCGTAAAAAGCTAGCCACCCGCAGTATTCAGTTCTCTAATAACCACTCGGCGCTTCCACACCAGGAAAGCGGCTGGAATGACGACCAGTGTCAGCAAGGTCGCGCTGACCATGCCCCCGACCATGGGTGCAGCAATCCGCCGCATAATCTCGGAGCCAGTACCGGTGCCCCACATGATGGGGACCAAGCCGGCAATAATGGCGGTGACCGTCATCATCTTCGGCCGCACACGCAGCAGCGCGCCTTCGATCACCGCGTCGCTGAGCTCCTGCACGGTGACCGGTCGGCCTTCCGTAGCCGCGGCTTCTCGACGGTCCTTTAACGCCTGATCGAGATAGACCAACATCACCACGCCGGTTTCAGCAGCAACCCCCGCCAAGGCGATAAAGCCAACGCCGACGGCCACCGACAGGTTGTAGTCGAGTAGGTACAGCAGCCAAAGGCCGCCGATCAGTGCAAAGGGCAGGGTGGCCATGATGAG
>CAZSYV010000068.1:1916-15395 GCA_964610955.1 uncultured Klebsiella sp.
TTTTCGCTCTTCAGCATGGGTGGGCCATCGATCACTGCTACCTTAGCCACGGCCCCCAAGGGGACATGGGCGCCGGTTGGCGTTACGATGGGCAACTGTCTGATGTCGGCCACCGAATCGCGCACCTCACGCGGGTAACGCAGGTTGACCGGATAGCGCTCCAATCCTTCGACCGTCTCGGTGACGTTCATGCCGCCGATCGCGGCAGCGACCACCTCCTGCACATCAGCAACGTTGAGCCCAAAGCGTGCAGCGGCTTTGCGGTCGATATCGATATCGATATAGCGGCCTCCCGCCGTGCGCTCAGAGAACACCGAGACGGTGCCGGGGATCGGTTCAATCACCTGTTCGATGCGCTGTCCAATCTCCTGAATGACATTTAAATCGGGGCCCGCAACCTTTATCCCCACTGGGGTTTTGATGCCGGTCGCCAGCATGTCGATGCGGTTTTTGATCGGCATCACCCAGGCATTGGTTACGCCCGGCAGCTGAACCACTGCGTCCAGTTGCTCGATCAGTTTGTCGGTGGTCATGCCTGGCCGCCACTCCGACTCGGGTTTCAACTGAATCGTGGTCTCGATCATGCTCAAGGGAGCCGGGTCGGTGGCTGTGTCGGCGCGGCCAATTTTCCCGAATACGGTGGCCACCTCGGGTACGGTGCGGATCAACTTATTGGTCTGCTGCAATATTTCAGCAGCCTCCCCCACAGATACGCCGGGAAAGGTGCTGGGCATATACAGGAGTGTGCCCTCGTCCAGCTCCGGCATGAATTCGCTGCCCAGCTGTGTTAACGGCCAGGCGCCACTGACAGCAAGGACGAGTGAGGCAGCCAGTATCTTGACCGGGTGCCGCATCACCAGATTGACGAAGGGCCGATAGGCGGCAATCAGGCCCCGATTGATCGGGTTTTTGTGCTCCGGCAGGATGTGTCCACGGATGAAATAACCCATCAGCACCGGCACCAGCGTGATCGCCAACCCAGCCGAGGCCGCCATGGCGTAGGTCTTGGTATAGGCGAGCGGCGCGAACATCCGGCCTTCCTGGGCTTCCAGGGCAAACACCGGCAAGAAGCTGAAGGTAATGATCAGCAGGGAAAAGAACAGTGGTGGCCCAACCTCGACAGATGCCTTCTGGATCACCTCCCAACGATTGCTGTCGGTGATCTTGGTTTTTTCCATGTGTTTGTGGACGTTCTCCACCATCACGATGGCCGCATCCACCATCGCGCCGATGGCGATCGCGATACCGCCCAGCGACATGATGTTGGCGTTGATACCCTGCGTCCGCATGATGGCGAAGGCCGCCAGAATCCCAATCGGCAAGCTGATGATGATTACCAGTGACGAGCGCAGATGGAACAGGAAGATCGCGGTGACGATGGCCACCACGATGAATTCCTCAACCAACTTATGCTCCAGGTTGGTGACAGCGCTCTTGATCAGCTCGGAGCGATCGTAGGTTTCGACGATCTCCACCCCGGCCGGCAGGCTGGCTTCAAGCGTGGTGAGCTTCTCCTTCACCGCCGCGATGGTCGCCAGCGCATTTCCGCCAAAACGCATGATGATGACGCCGCCGACCACTTCACCTTCGCCATTCAGCTCGGCGATACCTCGGCGGATCTGCGGCCCCAGCCGGATCTCGGCCACGTCACTCAACAAGATTGGCGTGCCATTGTCGCTGACACCTAGCGGCACCAATTCGAGGTCCTCGATGCCCTGCAGGTAGCCCCGCGAGCGCACCATGTACTCGGCTTCGGCCAGTTCGATCACCGAGCCGCCCACCTCCTGGTTGGCTCGCTGGATGGCCTGCTTTACCTCGGCAATCGACAGCCCGTAGGCACGGGCGCGGGTGGGATCGAGCACCACCTGATACTGCTTCACCATGCCGCCGATGGTGGCGACTTCCGACACGCCCTCGACCGTCTGCAGCTCGAATTTCAGAAACCAGTCCTGCAGTGAACGCAACTGCGCGAGGTCGTGTTGGCCCGTGCGGTCAACCAGCGCGTACTCGTAGACCCAGCCCACGCCGGTAGCATCTGGGCCCAGGGCCGGGCGCGCCGCCTCGGGTAGCGATGGCGCTATCTGGCTCAGATATTCCAGCACCCGTGACCGCGCCCAATAGAGATCGGTACCGTCCTCGAAGATGACATAGACGAACGAATCGCCAAACATCGAGTAGCCACGTACCGTCACGGCCCCGGGTACCGCCAACATGGCGGTCGACAGGGGGTAGGTGACCTGGCTTTCGACCACCTGCGGTGCCTGACCAGGATAGGACGTCTTGATGATCACTTGGACATCCGAAAGATCAGGTATGGCATCCAGGGGCGTGGTCAACATGGAGTAGCCCCCCCACCCGGTGAGCAGGGCGGAGAGGATGAGGACTAACAGCCGGTTCTGGATCGACCAGCGAATGATTGATGCAATCATGGGTTACTCCGCTGGATCGAGTTCGACGATGACCAGGCCGGCATCCGTTTCCTCAAGCTGGAAGCGCACCGCCTGACCGGGCTCGATGGCAGGCGGGGGCATACCCTCATCCAGAGCGAAGTCCATCGTCATGGCGGGCCAATTCAAGGCGGGGATGGGGTCGTGGCTGAGGTTTACCTTACCGGTGGCCGCATCGACCCTGTTCAGTGTTCCCGTCCCAGTGATCCCGGCGTCGGCGCTCGCTGCTGTATCAATGGCCGTGATGACGTGTCCATTCGCTCCTTCCTTGAGCCCAAAGCGAAGGGACTGGCCTGGGGCCACTGCGGCCAGATCTACGTCGTCAGCAACGGCAAACGCCATGGTCATTGTCGGCCAGCCGAGTTCAGGAATGGGTTCGTGGCTCAGGTTGAGCGTAGGTGGATCCGTCGCAACGCTATTCACGAGCCCTTCGGCCCATATCACCTCACTGACGCTGGCTTCGGTGGCCTCTCCCGGCTCGGTCATCCGGCGCAGACTGACTTGCAGGCCGGCCTCGGAGTCAATCAGGAACTGGGCGGAAACAACGACTTGGTCGCCTTCGGCGAGACCATCGAGAATCTCGGTGCGGTCGCCCGACTCAATGCCCGTTGCCACCGGTACCGGGTCAAAACGGCCCCTGCCGTGCGCCAGAATGACGCGGGCGCCGTCGCCGGTGTGGATCACCGCTTCGGAGGGCACGCTCAGCGCTCGTTGGCGTGGGTCAGCGTGCACGGTGACCTCGGCATACATGTTCGGGCGCAGCGCCTCTTCGGGGTTGAGGAAACGCAGGCGCGCCTTCAGCGTGCGGGTCTGCGGATCTAGCTGGGGATAGATGAATTCCACGTCGCCCGTCCATACTCGATTGGGCTTGTGAGGCAGGCGCACTTCGGCCTTCTGGCCCACTTTTACCCAGTCGACGTGTTGTTCGAAGATGTCGACCAGCACCCAGACACTGTCCAGACCGGCGAGCATCATCACGGTGGTACCGGGCGTCACGAACATCCCCTCGCGGGCGTTGAGCTCCGCGACAATGCCTTCCTGCTTGGCATAAATGGGCACCAGCGGCGCCACTTGGCGGGTCTTGGTCAGGCGCTCGATTTGGGCGTCGTTCAACCCCAGGGCCCGCAGGCGTTGCGCACCCGCAGCCCGCAACGTGGCGCTTCCGGAGGCATTTTGCAGGTATTCGCGCTGGGCGGTTTCCAGCTCGGGCGAGTAGATCTTGAACAGCAGGTCGCCTTCACTGACATGTGCACCGCGCGTGCGCACTTGCAGCTCTTCTATCCAACCCTCAACCCGCAAATTGACATAGCTCAGTAACCGCTCATCAAAATCGACATAGCCGACCGTATCGATCTCGCGCGTCAAGGGGCCACGGGTCACCGGCTCGGTGCGCACGCCCAGGTTGTTCACCATCACCGGTGAAATGCTCACCAAGGCGTCATCCATACTACCGGCGTCGCCGGCATAGACCGGGACGTAGTCCATGCCCATGTTGTCTTTGGCGGGCACCGGTGAGGTAATTGAGGGCGTCATCGGGTGGCGGTAGAACAGTGGCTCGTCCTTGCCGGCAGCCGCCGTCGGCTGGCCGGCGGTTTGGTCGCCACCCTGCCAGAGGACTAGGCCAACGGCTCCCAGGAGCACAGCAACCACAGCGCCCCAGACAATGGATTTTTTCATCAGAGAACTTCTCATAAGGAGGGCCTTAGCGCGCGGCTTCCATGGGCTGACTCCAACCGCCGACGGCCCGCTCGAGGGCGGCCATATTGCGGTAGTAGTCGGCGCGAGCCGCCTCAAAATTCAGCTCGGTCTCGAACAGGCTGCGTTCGGCGCGCAGTAGGCTTTCCAGCGATCCGGTGCGCGCCTGATAAGCGGTGCGGGCCGCTTCGAGATTGGCGCGGGCGAGGGGAAGTAGCTGGTCTTCGTGAAGGCCAAGCAAGTGGTAGGCTTCCTGGACGCGCGCATACGCCTGCTCGACTTCCCTGACGATCTCAAGGGAGAGGTCTTGCAGGCGCCAGCGGCTCTCCATGGCCTCGGCGCGGGCACCAGAGACGGCTGCGTGGCGCTTCGCATGGCCGAGCGGGATGTTGATACCGACCCCTACCGTCCATTGCATGTCCGAGTCGTCCCACATGCTGTTGTAGCCCGTGGAGAGTTGAAAATCGGGATAGAACTCGCGCTTGGCCAGATCGACCCGCGCGCTGTCGGCTTCGATCTCGGCTTCGGCCGCCTCCAGTTCGGTGCGCTGTGCCAATGCCAAGGCACGCAAGTCAACCAGCGACTGTAGGTCTCTGGGGTCGGCCAGCGATGCGGGAGGCGATAGCGGTGCGGCCGCCGTCCGGTTGAGTAATCGGTTGAGCTGCGCTAGCACCTCGGCCCGCTGACGCTCCAAAACCACTTGGCGATGGCCCAGCATTTGATACTCGACGTTGGCCTGCAGCACGTCCTGCTGGCTGCCGGTGCCGCTGGCATAGTTGATCTCAGCGATTTCACGGATATCTTGCCAGAGCTTACGGTTGGCCTCGTTGACTTGGAGCGCAGCATGCACCAGGTACCAGTCGGCAAATGCAGCTTTCGCCAGCTCAGTCAGATCGAGACGGGTGTTCGGGATAGACTGCTTGATCGCACGCGCTTCGAACCGCGCGATCTCTTCGCGCAAGCCGCGTTTCCCGGGCCACGGCAGACGCTGGGAGAGCTCGATCCCGACGCCTGGATCCATTTCGGCTTTGCCAAAGGTCCTGGGCGCCACCATGGTGGACAGCATGGGGTCGTCGAGCGCGCCGGCGGGCACGATCTCCGATTCGGCGGCCTGCCAAGCCCACTGCGCGGCGGGAAGCAGTGGGTTGTCTTGCAGCACTGCGTCGACGAGGGCTTCCGGACGCAAGGTCTTTGCGCTCGCTAACGGGTCGATCTGTGCCCATACGAAAGCGGGTACAAAGCTAAGCGAGAAGAGTGCGGCCGCGACGAGCCGCGGCATGCGCGCTAGATTTCGCATAGGAAGCCTCCGGTCTTCATGATCCATAGCATGCTGAACAGCCGCACGAAGGTTCTGGTCTGTTGTTGTCCATCTGTTGTCATCCATGAGGGCTGAGGGTGCCGAGTACCGCTACGCTTACCAGAATCAGGAGCGCGATCGCCGCCTCGACGGTCACACTTAGTCGCAGGTGCTGTGCAGAGTGCGAGGGGGCTCCGGTATGGATGTCACGTTCGAGCTGGGGCACCAACCACCAGCGATGCAGAGCGGCGAGGCCCAGCATCGCAGCGAATAGCGTCAGCTTGAGCAGCATCAGGTTGCCGTGCTGGCTGTGAAACAGCGGTGCGATGGACCAGCCGACCAGATCGCCGTAGTGAAGGATGCCGGTCACCACCAGAACGCCGGCGAACACCGTGCCCGGCCGCGAAAAGGTGTGCAGTGCCCGCCACAGCATGTACAAGCCCTCACCCGCGGCGGGCTTGCCGTGTCGAACGAACAGAATCAGCAAGGCGAAGATGGCCCCGATCCAGCCGCCGGCCGCGAGCAAATGCGCCATACCAGCCACCAGCCGCACCGTACCACTCACACCCTCGCCACTGGCAGCGTGTCCATTCCATGCCAGGCTGACCAGCGCCACACCGGCCAGTAGGGTCACTCGCCGAATGGGGAATGGGCGCTCGGCGCGCTGCGACTGCCAGCCGAGTACAGCAAGCAGCAGAATCAGCAGGAATGCTCGCGTCAGCCCGGCGCGCCCAGCGGCGGTGTCGAACAGATACCAGGCCAAGTCGTCCCGCGCCAGATCGGAAACCGCGACCCCCATGATGCCAGCCGTGCTGCGCACAATCTCAATGCCCGCCAGCGCCAAGCCGAGCACCCCACAGATCAGGAGCCCCAGGGTCAAGGCCCATCTGGGCAGGGGGGGGTGCTTATCGCCGCTGATCGTTGAGGCGGCCGGACCGTACCACGCGAATAGCGGCAATCCGAACAACAGCATCAAGTCCAGGTACTGCATGAACCGAAGCGTATAGTCGGAAAGACTGGACATGATGTTGGCGCCCGCTCATTTGATGGTGAAGCTGTATTCGCCAGTCATCGGATGGTTGTCATCACCGACGGCGCGCCATTGCATGCGGTAGAGACCTACTCCGAGGGGATTATGTAACGTAGCGCGTAGCGTCTTGCCGTCGTTAATGAGGCCAATGTTGATGTGCTCGACTTTCTCTGCGGCCCCGCCGTCCTTTATGACGCTCAGCTCCAAGCGCGAGGCGCGAAGTACAAGCTGTTCACTGAAAACGAGATCGATCTGCTGCGGTGCCGTGACAACAGCATCGGCCGTCGGTGTGGATTTGACGAGGGAGATATGGGCCTGAGCGACCGATGTGATCAGCAAGCCGGTCGCGAGACAGGCGCCAACGATCAGAGAGCGAAATTGAGTAGTACGGTTCATGTCCATTACACCTCTTCCTATGTTTAAGAATTTCGGCTGCAGCAACTTCGGCCGCTGCCTCCTGTTGATTGGCTGGACAGGGTGTCGCCGCTTGCCAGACGCGCGGGATACCCGGCCTGTTGCAACGTCGACAGCAGCAGATCGTTGCCTTGATCGAAGTTGCCTCGAACTCGAACGCGGCCGGTGGCCAAATGCACTTCCACGGCATCGACTCCCGGCAGCTCTTTCAGCGCATCGGTGACTTTCGCGATACATGAGCCGCAGCTCATACCCTGGACGTTGAGATCCACTGTGTTCATGATTGCGCTCTCCTCTTCATCCCGAAGGTCACGGGAACATCGGTCGTTTCATCGCATCAATCAGCGATAGGCTTGATAGACGCTGGTGCTGCCATCGACATGGATCAGCAGAACGTCGTAGGGGTCTTTGCGGTCGCCATAGAGCGGGCCGTCCATGCCAGGTGAACCGATCGGCATTCCGGGCACGGCCAGGCCGATCACTTCGGGCTTTTCTTTCAGGAGACGCTTGATATCGGCAACCGGGACATGGCCTTCGATAGCGTAGCCACCGATTCTGGCGGTATGGCAGGAACCAAACTGCCTGGCAATGCCGAGCCTTTCACGTATGTCGGTGTTGCCGGTATTGGAAGTACGCACCTGTATGTCCACTTCTTCAAGATGCTGAATCCACTCCTTGCAGCAACCACAGTTGGGGTCTTTCCAGACTTCCGCGCTCAACTCAGATGCAGCCGCCACACTAATACCGAGCATGGGAGATAGAAACAGACCCGCCAACCAGATGCGGTATTTGATAGCGACATTCATCATGCTCGACTCCGTGACTCTTAACTGTCGGTATAAGGGATTCATGGCAGTCGGGCGTAATTCGAGGCCCGAAATGCACCATGGGTCTTCATACCGATGATAGGGAGCAGGCGCTGTCAGACAAATGACCCGCGCGTTACATTTATGTCATTCACTTGTCATCTATGCGGATTCCGCAGCGATCAGACACCTGCTTTGCGGTCGCCTGCTCGGGGCGTGGAGTCGCTGAACTGCAAGCGACACCAGATGGCAACGGCCGCCGACTGTACCCAGCAAGGTCAGGAACATGCAGAGCCACATCCCGCCCACGACAGGCTTCGCGATGCGCACCGACATGTCGGCTCCGACGTTCGACTTCCACAGCAGCGACATCAATCCGGAGGTCGTAGTCACCACCGTCATCAGCATCGAGCGCTGGCATTTCAGGGCGCCATCGATCATGGCTGTATCCATGTCCTGCCCAGATCGCAGGCGACCCTGTTCCAGCGCGTCACGATAGGCCCGGTCAAGATGGACCATCGGCCACGATACTGGTTTGTGCCGCGGCCCGCCGACAGCGATCAGGCCCACCAAGAGCCTATGGCCTCAAGATCATCCGAAAATAACTATTGGATGACGGGAATGTAATGAATGAGTCATCCCTGCGACAGTGACCGTCGCCTATGTTGGATGCCGTGAGTTCCACAGACTTGGGTTCTATGGCGGTGCGCTATGTGATGCCTGTTCAGAAGGCCCCGGGAGTTGCAGCCGCTACGGGTTGCCACATCCGGCATGCTCTGAATCGGCTCCTTCCGCCATAGCGACTTCGGGTGCAGCAGATACCCGACGGCATGTGCCGCAGTGATGCGCGTGCTCTGCCACCGAGATCAATCCATACCGATCACCGGAGATCATTCATGTCATCCAGACCTTTCGGTTCAGATGCCGAGGAAAAATTTGCACTATCACGGCGACAGTTTGTCAACGGGCTGGCGGCTGGCGGCGCGCTGTTCGGTCTCGGGCTGTGGCCCAAATCTGTGTGGGCGCTGAAATCGCACGGGCAGAAGACGGTTCTGGCAGGCACCGAATTCGACCTCTCGATCGGCGAAACACCGCTGAACTTCACTGGCGCCACCCGTACCGGCATTACCGTGAATGGATCGGTGCCGGCACCACTGTTGCGCTGGCGCGAGGGCGACACGGTCAATCTGCGGGTATCCAACAAACTGCCGGCCGACTCGATCCACGGCCACCAGACCTCGATCCACTGGCACGGCATCCTGTTGCCGGCCAACATGGATGGTGTGCCCGGCCTGAGTTTCGACGGCATCAATCGCGGTGAAACGTATCCGTACCGTTTCGACGTGATCCAGAACGGTACTTACTGGTACCACAGCCATTCCGGGTTCCAGGAACAGGCCGGCGTTTACGGCGCGATCGTGATCGATCCGCTGGAGCCAGAGCCCTTCACCTACGACCGCGACTACGTCGTACTGCTGTCGGACTGGACCGATCTGGACCCTACGGATCTGTTCGCGCGGCTCAAAAAGGCATCGGACTACGACAACTTCGCCAAGCTCACGGTCGGCGACTGGATCGATGACGTGAAGGAACAAGGTCTGGCGGCCACTCTGCGGCACCGCAAGGCGTGGGGCGAGATGCGGATGACCCCGACCGACCTGTCGGACGTCAACGGCAACACCTACACCTACCTGTTGAATGGCACCACCGCGCTGGGCAACTGGACGGGGATTTTCCAGTCCGGTGAAAAGGTGCGGTTGCGCTTCATCAATGGCTCGGCCATGACCCATTTCGACGTGCGCATCCCGGGCCTGAAGATGACCGTGGTCGCCGCTGATGGCCAGTACGTGCGTCCAGTGTCGGTCGACGAGTTCCGCATCGCAACCGCCGAGACGTTCGACGTGATCGTGGAGCCCACCGGCCAGGATGCCTTCACGATCTTCGCGCAGGATATGGGCCGCACCGGTTACGTCAGCGGCACCCTGGCGGTGCGCGAAGGCCTGCGCGCGCCGGTGCCCGCAGTCGATCCGAAACCGATCCTGACCATGGACGACATGGGTCATGGCGGCATGGGCGGTGGTGGTCATGACATGTCGTCGATGTCAGGCGGCTCGATGGAAAACAGTTCCATGGAAGGCATGGACCACAGCGGTCACGACATGTCCGCGATGGCCGGCGGCGCCATGCAGTAGCACCCCGCCAGCGAGAGCAACAACCCACTGGTCGACATGCAGACCATGGCGCCGACCGCGAAGCTCGATGACCCCGGCATCGGCCTGCGCGACAACGGTCGCCGAGTGCTGACCTACGCCGACCTCAAGAGCACCTTCCCCGATCCCGACGGACGCGAGCCTGGCCGCACGATCGAGCTGCACCTGACCGGCCACATGGAGCGCTTCGCGTGGTCGTTCGACGGCATCAAGTTCTCGTCGGCCGAACCGCTGGTGCTCAAGTACGGCGAGCGCGTGCGCATCGTACTGGTCAACGACACGATGATGACCCACCCGATCCACCTGCACGGCGTGTGGAGCGACTTGGAGGACGCCGATGGCAACTTCCAGGTGCGCAAGCACACCATCGACATGCCGCCCGGCAGCAAACGCAGCTACCGCGTGCGCGCCGACGCGCTCGGACGCTGGGCGTATCACTGTCACCTGCTGTACCACATGGAAGCCGGCATGTTCCGCGAAGTGCGGATAGAGGAATGAACATCATGAAATCGACGCCGATAATCACCGCGCGTGCGCGCGTGCTTGGCCTTGCGATCGCGATCGTGCTGGGCGGTGTGTCCGCGCCAGCCTTCGCACAGGAAATGGACCATTCGAAAATGCAGATGCCGGCACCGGAACCCGCGCCAGCGGCCCGCAAGCCCGAACCGCAGCCGTCTACAGCCCCGACCGCCGGGCCAAAGCCAGCGCTTGATCGGCATGCCGGCCATGTCATGCCGGCGCCAAATTCCAAGCCAAAACCCACACTTGGGCCGGCCCCGGCCCAAGCCCCGCCGGTTGACCATGCCGCAATGGGTCACGATATGCCGCCCGACGAGCCAACCGAGGAAATGGATCACTCCGCCATGGGTCACGACATGGAAAGCATGACGGCGGAAGGACATGCCGGCATGCAAGGACAAGACCTGCCGGCGAACGCCGCGCCGCGCGAACCGATTCCGGCGGTGACCGATTCCGACCGCGAGGCAGCATTCCCCGATGTCGCTGGACACACCGTCCACGACGACGGCGTGCATTGGTTCGCGTTGCTCAACAGGCTCGAAACTTGGGACGCGGACGAAGGCGACCCGATCGCTTGGGAAGGCACCGGCTGGATTGGCACCGACCTGGACCGCGTATGGGTGCGCAGCGAGGGCGAATCAATCGACGGCAGCGTCGAGTCGGCCGATGTCGAAGTGCTTTATGGCCGCGCGATCGCTCGGTGGTGGGACCTGGTCGCCGGTGTTCGCCACGACTTTGGGGAAGGGCCGTCGCAGACCTTCGCTGCCGTCGGTGTGATGGGTCTGGCGCCGTACATGTTCGAAGTCGAGGCGACCGCCTATTTCGGCCAATCGGGTCAGAGCGGTCTTGGGCTTGAGGCCGAGTACGAAACGCTGTTCACCAACCGCCTGATCGGGACGTGGCTGGTCGAGGCCGAAGTATGGGGACAAGACGATCGGAAGCGCGGCATCGGTAGCGGCCTGAGCACGCTAGAGGCTGGCTTCCGTCTACGCTACGAGTTCCATCGTCAGTTCGCGCCCTACATCGGCGTGGTGTGGGAGCGCGCATACGGTGGCACCGCCGACTACCGGCGCGAACAGTCCCGCGACATCGAGGACACGCGCGTTGTCGCGGGCGTGCGCATCTGGTTCTAGGAGAGCCCACCGCTATGTCGCTCCTGAAACGTAAGGCCTCGATTATGTTGGTCGTCAGCACCCATCATGTCGAGGACGGCTCCGGCGGCCGCCAATGTTCCGGCTGAAGGCGGGCTACCGCTGATGGTCGTCTACAACCCGACCTGGGTACCATGGGCTGTGGGCCGAACACATCGGCCGGCGGCTCTGGTTCTAAGAGGAGGTTTACCATGACAAAGCAGACTGTCCCGGGCCGAAGCGGTGGTACGACGGCATCGCTCTATCGCCTGGCAACGAGCGATCACTTATGTCCGTATGGTTTGAAGACGAAGTCGTTCCTGGAGCGACGAGGCTTCTCGGTCGAAGACCATCCATTGTCGACGCGAGAGGAAGCCGATCGCTTCATGCAGGAGCATGAGGTCAAGACCACACCGCAAGTTTTCATCGGAGGCGAGCGGATCGGCGGCTATGACGATACACGCAAGCACTTCGGCAAAAGACTGCGCGGCAAGGACGAGACGACCTATCAGCCGATTATTGCGCTATTCAGCGTTGCGCTCTTGATGGGGTTTGCAGTGAGCTGGTCCGTCGCCGGAACCTTGTTCAGCATCCATGCCGTCGAAGCGTCAATTGCCGTCGCCATGTGCTTCCTCGGTGTGCAGAAACTCCAGGACGTCGAAAGTTTCTCGACCATGTTCCTCAACTACGATCTTCTCGCGCGCCGCTATGTACCCTATGCGCATTTCTATGCCTTCGGCGAGACGCTGGCGGGAGTTCTGATGCTGGCCGGAGTCCTGATGTGGGTCGCATCGCCCCTGGCTCTGTTCATCGGTACAGTAGGCGCCGTCTCGGTATTCAAGGCGGTCTACATCGACAGGCGCAAGCTCAAATGCGCCTGCGTTGGCGGCAACAGCAATGTGCCACTAGGCTTCGTCTCCCTTACGGAGAATCTCATCATGATTGCAATGGCCATATGGATGCCGCTGCGCATGGGATGGATGTAATCAGAAAAGTGGTACGTTCACGAAGCTTTTCGACGGCTGTATCTTTAACCCGCATCAGCGAGAGCGACCCTACTACCTAGGTTTCTCCGGGTGCTTGATTGCCGCACGATGGTCTGTCATCGGAAGTACGAGCTCCAAGAATGTCTGTCAATGAATGCGGGGATCTGCAGACTAACTTGGCTGAATCCTACTGCGGCGAGTGTAACGCTCCGCCATCTAAGCGCGTTCTAATTTGCTCCATCTGATCGATTTCGGATCGCTGCGCTCTAATGATTTCAGTGCAAAGGTCCACAAGCTCGGCGTCATTGAGATCGGCTTCGCGGCACATCAGGATCGCGCCGGAGTGATGCGGAATCATCGAATCGATGAACTGGCGATCATTGATGAGTATTTGCGCACGCGTCGCGGTAAACGATCCAACCGTTAAAACGGCAAAAAGTACATAGAGCGCGACGTTAAGACCTCCCTTGGAAAACATGTGCGGCATCGTTGCGAGCATGAAAATTCCCATAGGCGCCCACATCGTCACCGCCATATAGAACATGTTGAGATTGTTCCGGAAGTCGTGGATGCCATCGATCATCGTAAACATGACGATATACATGGCAATCAGGGCGAGGCCCATGTTGATCCAGAACATCAGGTAGGGTCGATGTGTTCTCTTCCCGTGACCATCGTCAGTCGTGTGTGAAGTGTGCTCCATCTCGAATCCCTTTCTCCAGCTTCAATGGTCATCCTGAGGAGCTGTCGCTGTCATTCTGATGACATTGCGATTACATTTTTGTAATCTCCGTGTCATCATTCTGGCAGGTCCAGCTAGATAAGCTGCTGGTTGAAGCCACCTGACCCGATTCCCCTGGAAGGCCCGGGCATCGCATGAGTAGCACAACGATGAAACTGCTGGTTGTCGAAGACGAGAACAAGACGGCGGACTATGTTCGTCAG